>NZ_CP012559.1:1550304-1860365 GCF_000831645.3 Companilactobacillus heilongjiangensis | reverse complement strand
GGATTCAAAAGACTGAAGTTATTGCGGTGATTTTCATTTTCATCGTTTTGATCATTGTCTTCCGTTCGCCAATCGTGCCACTGATTTCCTTACTTAACGTTGGGGTAGCGTTTGTTACTTCATTGAGTATCGTTATGAATCTTGCACAAAAAGTTAACTTTCCAATTTCCAACTTTACTCAAGTTTTCTTGGTCGTAGTGTTGTTTGGTATTGGTACGGATTACAATATTTTACTTTATAACTACTTCAAAGGAGCGTTGGCGCGGGGACTTTCGGCTAAAGAGGCTTCACATGATGCCCAAATTCACGGTGGACGGACGATTCTTTACAGTGGCTTGTCAGTCTTCATCGGATTCTCAGTCCTTGCTTTAGCTAAGTTTTCGTTCTATCAAAGTGCCGTTGGTGTCGCCATTGGTATTTTGGTGCTACTCGCAGTTTTGTTGACGCTCAACATGTTCTTTATGCAAACGTTAGGTGAGAAAATGTTTTGGCCTAGCAAAGTCAGTGCTGGTGGTGGCAAGAGTCGGATTTGGTATGGCTTATCAAGATCAGCCTTAGCATATCCGGTTGTCATGCTTGGTATCATTGCTGTCTGTGCAGTGCCATTTTTCATCAACCAGAATTCAACTTTGAATTTTAATAACGCTGACGAAGTGCCAGATAGTTATCAAGCAAAAGCCGGTTATCAGATTATTCAAAAGCACTTCAGTAAAGGTATGTCAGCTCCAGCAACGGTCGAAATTGAGGATAATTCCAAGATGACTTCCCAAGCTAAATTGGCTGCCATTGATGACTTGACAACTTATTTACAAAAAGAACCAGGTGTTAAGACGGTCACTTCCGCGACTGAACCTGGTGGCAATAAAATTAAGAGTATGTATCTCAAGAATCAATTACTAACTATTACCAACGGTTTGACGACTTCGACTAAGGGACTAGGGAAAATCAAATCAGGTTTGAGTTCTGCTAGTTCCCAATTGCAGAGTGCCAATATTAGTGGCAGTACTGCTCAAGTTCAACAGTTAGCCAATGGTACGAGTGAGTTACAAAGTGGTGCTCAACAATTATCCAGCGGTATTAATGAATATACTTCTGGTGTCTCGAGTATCAACAGTGGCGTTCAGAGTGCCAATAGCCAATTGCCAACTTTGACAAGTGGTGTTTCCACATTGAATAGCAGTTCCACACAACTTGCATCTGGTATGTCACAGTTGCAGTCGCAAGTTAGTGCTTTGTCAGGTCAAGCTACACAATTATTAACTTTGATGCAGGCTTCTGGACAAAATACGACAGCAGCAGCTGGTGAGATTTCTCAATTACAAAGTTCAATCAGTCAATTGAGTGCTGGATCAACGGCGCTTTCATCAGGTATTTCTCAATTATCAGGTTCTATGCCTAGTTTGACTTCAGGCATGTCAACATTAGCCAGTGGAACTAATAGATTAGCTTCAACCAGTTCAACCTTAACTTCTGGTGGTCAAAGTGTTGCCAGTGGAACAGCGACAGTCAATAGTGGCGTTCAACAAATGAATACACAATTGAAACAAATGTCAGCTCAAGTTACTGAACTCGAATCTGGCTTAACTTCAGCTAATGATGGTTTAGATACTTTGGCAAAAGGTAACACGACAATGAAGACTTACTTGGATGGATTGCGGACATCATACGTTGGCGATACGTTCTATCTACCAAAAGATACGATTAAGAGTAAAGCCTTTAAGCCAGCACTTGATGCATACATGAATGATAATCGAAAGATTGCTTCATTAACTATTGTGTTCAAGGGTGATCCTAATAGTGATACCACTTCGAAAGAATTGAAGACGATTCAATCTGATATGAAAGCCAAATTAAAGCATGGTCCACTCAAGCATGCAAAGGTAGCAGTCGGTGGACAAACTTCTCAGAATAATGATTTGAGAACACTTGCTAACGGTGACTTTGGTCGGACAGCTACAATTATGACTATTGGTATCGGAATTGCATTAATAGTTGTAACTGAATCAATTTTGCAACCATTGACGATTATCGGGACTTTGTTGTTAGCATATGAAGTTTCACTCGGTATCACCAGAATCTTCTCAAGACTAGTGCTTGGCGACAATATGTTGAGTTGGAATACGCCGTTCTTTACATTTATCATGTTGATGGCGTTAGGTGTTGATTACAGTATCTTCTTGATGATCAGGTTTAAAGATGAACCAATGCCGGATTTGAAAGACAAGATGCTAAATGCGGCAACATCAATCGGAACAGTTGTCATTTCGGCGGCAATCATTTTGAGTGGTACGTTCGCAGCTTTGATGCCATCAGGCGTTACAACTTTGATTCAAGTTGCATTAGGCGTTATCTTTGGTTTAATAATCTTGGTTATTATCTTGCCATTGACCTTGTCAGCTTTGATAAGTTTGACGACTTGGCATAATAAACGGATGGTTAAAGTTAAAAAACCTAAAGAAAATAAAGAAGCAGCTGAGGCTGATTCTAAAGAATAAAAAAATAATAGCTTGTTTCATCTTTTGAGGGATGAAGCAAGCTATTTTTGCTTTTGGGTTTGCCGCCTCCGGTTGCCGGGGAAAAACAGTTCTGCTATGGGGACCGGTCCGAGCCAGAGAGCGGTCTCGAACCTCGATTTTGAACTTCGCAAAGTACGCGAATTTCAAAACTCGTCCCGTGGTGTAATGGCTAAAGCCATAACGCCACCTTCATTGCAGACTGTTTTTCCCCGTCAGCCGGAGGCTAGTTTTTGTGATGGACTGTTTTATTTTAAAGTTTAGGTATTTATTATGGGAAGATACTTAAAAAGACGCAAAAAAATAAGCCATCTTAGACTTACCCGGTCAATTGGCTTACTTTTTGGTTGACTAACTTGCTACCACTTTCGTGGAGTTGTGGCGGCAGGCCCTCTGTATGGGTCTGTCGTCCTTTTAATACAAAGATATTGTATCAGGTGAGTTTGAGAACAGCAATAAAATAGGAACATATTTTGGCAGTAAATTTATGATTAAAAGTACTGCATAATAATGAAATATATCAGCCATATTTTGTTGCTAGGAAATGTAATAACCAGCATACTGTGGTTGCAACTTGTCGAAGGTGGTAGCTAATTCCAAGTAAAGCGAGGTGAAAGCTATGGAAACATAGTTAATAACTTATGGAAGAAAGGATTAGCTGTTGTATTATTTGATAGCGCTCATCGTTTTGCTAGGTGTTCTGAGAACAGTCGTTAAACAGTCCAATGGACTGCTGTCTGATCTCACGCACTTAGTCAGGGCATGGAAAAGATTTAAAAAGACGCTAAAAAAATAAGCCATCTTAGACTTACCAGGGTCGTTGGCTTATTTTTTAGTTGACTAACTTGCTACCACTTTCGTGGAGTTGTGGCGGCAGGCCCCCTGTATGGGTCTGTCGTCTTTTTTAATACAAAGATATTGTATCAGGTTAGTCTGGTAACGGCAATAAAATAGAAAGGTTATTTTATACTAACCAATCGAGATTATTGTCTGATCTTATGCACTTAGTCAGGGCATGGAAAAGATTCAAAAAGACGCTAAAAAAATAAGCCATCATAGACTTAGCAGGTCGTTGGCTTACTTTTTTGGTTGACTAACTTGCTACCACTTTCGTGGAGCTGTGGCGACAGGCCCTCTGTATGGGTCTGTCGTCTTTTTTAATACAAAGATATTGTATCAGGTTAGTTTTAGAACAGCAATAAAATAGAAGTGAAATTTGAAGTAAATTGTGGTTAATGGCACTGCTGTCTGATCTCGCACACTTAGTCAGGGTATAGAAAAGATTCAAAAAGACGCTAAAAAAATAAGCCATCCTAGACTTAGCGGTCGATTGGCTTATCCTTTTGGTTGATTAACTTGCTACCACTTTCGTGGAGTTGTGACGGCAGGCCTTCTGCAGTGGTCTGTCGTCTTTTTTAATACAAAGATATTGTATCAGGTTAGTTTGGTAACAGCAATAAAATAGATAACAAATTTTCAACGTTTAAAGAAGCACGAAAACATCTAGTCAAAGTAACCAATCTTGACCCCAATCATGGCAGTGATTTCATAATTTATGTTAACCTAGAATAAGAAATTTTCTTGAGAGGGGATTTATGAAAAACAAAGTTGTCCGTAATTTCTTAATATTCGTCGTTTTTTGGTTGGCAATCATGATGGGAATGAACGCCATGCATAAGCAACCACTATTTTACAATTTTCCATGGGAAGTGTTGCTGATTTTCCTATTAGCACTGATCCAAATCACGACTAATTATCAACGTAAAATTGTTTGGGGTATTTATTTCGTGGTTTTCTTTATCTATATGTTACTAGTTGGCAGTTACGCAAATTGGACGTCACTAATAATTTTTGCCATAATGTCAGTTTTCATGACCGCAATTACGTATTATATTGGTAACCAATTCAAAAAAGGCGAACAGAAAAAATGAAAAAATTATCCTGGCTGATTGTGACCTTGAGTTTACTGTTGATAGCAGGTTGTAGTGCCAAAAATAATGACGCTAAGCAACAGGAACAAAAGCTTCAACAGACGATTCGAAAAAATCAAAAGGTTTGGAATAAGCAGAAAAAATCGGCCGTCAATATTGATCACAAAGGTTACGCACCATTCATTTCGCAGGTTCCGACGGGTTACAACGATGAGGATATGACACTGTCGCATTTTAAGAATGGCAGCAAGCTAGTTGTCAAAGCTCAAGTCGTCAATTTGGAACAGGAACATCCGTCTTTAGTAACTGAAACTAAGGCGACTATTTATATTGAAAAAGTTATCTCTGGTGATAAGGCCTATCAGGGGAGAACCATTAAAACTGAATTTTCCGGTGGCTTGAGTACAGCCAAATATCAATTGACTTCGATTGAGGGTAATTATGTTGGAGCAAAATTTGGCATTGAAAATCCGAAGACGTCAGTTTATCTCAGTAACCCCGATATTCCGATGTCCAATATTGGTCAAAGAATAATTGTTGGTCTCAATAAGTTTCATCCTGAAAGTGAAGCCGAGAAGAAGACGTATCAAAAGAATGGTTTAACGACTAAGAATTTCTTCGTCATAAGTAATCCTGAAGTTACTTATTGGGTTCAAAAAAATGGAAAGTTTAAGTTGAATAATCCGGCGTTTTATAAAGATGAGAATAAGCATCGCTATCCTAATTTAAATAAGATAACTAAATCTTTTAATAAGTAATAATATGCATTTATACCTATTTTGTAGCTATTTGAATGAAACAAGTGCAATTTTCTTCAAGCTTTACCTAGCATTTTAAAATCAGCTCATAAGGCAATAGAAGACAATGCAGAACTAATGAAAAGGCTAGAAAGTCTATGATTTTTTTATCAAAAGCCGAAGAGTTTTTAGTGATGATCAATTTGAAATCAACATTCATTTAAGTAAAGGTACTAAAAAGAAACTGAACAGTTGTTAGTTCGGTTTCTTTTTTTATTATTAAATTTAAACTAATTTACATTTTGCAAAATTAAAAAATACTGTGGCGTAAAGATGTCATTAAATTAAATAGCAGTTGAAACTACAGGACAAAAAGGATATTGATAAATA
This sequence comes from Companilactobacillus heilongjiangensis, assembly GCF_000831645.3. Lineage (NCBI taxonomy): Bacteria > Bacillati > Bacillota > Bacilli > Lactobacillales > Lactobacillaceae > Companilactobacillus > Companilactobacillus heilongjiangensis. The sequence continues at coordinate 1,854,794 of NZ_CP012559.1, read as the reverse complement.
TTTATCCAAAGAGTAATATTAGAACAATTATAATAATATTCTAATTTAAGAAGGCGACACATGGATAAATTTAAAAGACAAATCTATTTGGCAACTTCGGCATCATTCGTTTCTGGTTTTGGAAATGGGATGTTTTCGTTTGCTATTGACCTGTATGTTTTGCGAGAATCATCATCTCCATTGTGGTTTGCTGGGACACAAATAATATCACCATTGATTGCCTTCTTTCTTTCACGCAAGATAGGTACCTTGATTGATCAAAGGTCACACAAAACCATTCTCAAATGGTCGTATCTATTTGAGTTCGTAGTGACTATGTGTTACTTCCTTTTACTACGACTAAAAATTGCGATGTCGATGAAATTTCTAATAACGCTTGTCGTGCTCGTGTTTATAAACATCTTTAATTTGATTGAGCAGACAGCGTATCAATCGTCCGTTATTAATCTGGTCCCTGAAGAAAAGATTCAACGATTAAATTCACTGCAACGATTAGCAGCTTCATGTTCACAGATATTTTCACCAGCGCTAGGTGCAGCCATATATTCTTTGCTCGGAATTTACAACATGGTATCAATTAGGTTGGTAACAGTGGTCGTTTCGTTATTGCTAATATTAGGAATAGATTTTCATGCATCGGTTGGTACTACGGAAACTAATGAACCTGAAGTTTGTGAAAATCATAATATTAAAATATGGGAAATCTTACAAAAAAATCGGGTTTTGCTATATGCCATTGTTATGTCGGTTGGGGTAAATATTTTCCTAGCTATTTCGAATATTGCACTGCCATTCATGATGGTGCATGTGTTGAAATTTACAAATGGACAATATGGTTTACAGCAGACGATGGTGGGAGTTGGATCCATATTGGCGGGACTCATTCTCTCAGTAGTGAAAAATATTAAGAATCCGATTCGAATGAGTATGCTTGCAATGTTGAGTATATCGTTTTCATTAATGATCTTTGGAAGTACCGGAATTATAAAGACACCTCATTTAATGAATTTATTAATATTTTTCATCGTGTCAGTCATCATGGGGGCGTCATTGGTCTCAATGGAAATTCCAATGAGTACTTACATGCAGTCATCCATTCCAAAGAATATCCAAGGTAGAATTTTTTCATTTGTCTTTGGAGCTTCTCAAATAGCTATGCCAATTGGAACGGTTATTGGAACTGCCTTAGTATACAAACCATTCGTTCTGCTAATAATTAGTGGAATTTTAATGATGGTATTTGTAATAGTCAATTATTTAAGGAATGGCAGAGTTAATATGAAAGATGTTTTATAATTACGGTTACTCAAGAAACTTTTGTAATATTTTAAATTAGTGTTAAACCTCATCTGAATATCCGAAATAATCAATTTATAGTTATACAATTATTATGATTATATTTAGATGGAGGGGTTTTTATGAAAAAAAGTACATCATTATTGTTCAGTGGACTATTAGTTTCAGGTATGGTCCTTGGTGCTGTCGCAACAACACCAACAACAGTTCACGCTGATGGTACTGCTACCACACAAGCTGCTGCAAATGTAACTAATAATGTTAGATTTGTTGACCAAGATAACAATTACGTTGCTAATAAGAGTTTGCAAGGTGTTAAAGGAGCAGCTATTAATTATGCTCCAGATGGCTATGCAGTTCCTACTAATAACAAGAATGTTTTCGGTGACGATAACACTACTGTTACAGCAACTGTTACTAAGATGATTTCAGTTAACGTTAACTATGTTGACCAAAATGGTAAACTTGTTAACTCCGAAGTTATCAACGGTGGTGTTGGTAATACAGTTAAATTGACTGATCTACCAGCTGGCTGTAACTGGGTCAACGATGCTGAACAAACTATCACATTAGTTGATGGCAAGGAATACAACGTTCCTGTTACAAAGAAAGTTTTCAATACAGTTATTTTCAAGACTTCAGATAATACTGAAGTTGGCCGTACAGAAATTTTCAGTGACAAAGTTGGCGATGCAGTTAACTTAACATCAAGCCAAGTCCCAACAGGCTACACAGCAAGCACAACAAGTTTGACACTACAAACTGATAACAACACACAATTTGTTACAGTTTCAAAGAGTGCTGACGCAGCTACTGGCGAAGTTACTGTTAATGATAAAGCAGCTCAACTTTACACTAGTTTAGGCAATGCTATTACTGGTCGTACTTTGAAAGCTAACTCATCATGGAAGACTTTCGAAACAAAAGTTATCAAAGGAAAGACATACTACCGAGTTGCTACAAATGAATGGGTTGAAGCAAGTGCAGTTACCGTTAATGACGATACAACAAATGCTGTAACACCATTTACAAGTAACGTTACAACAGGTGGAGTAGTTTCAACATTGTACGATAAGACTGGTAAAGCATTATCAGGCCGTGCCTTGGGTCCAAACACATCTTGGAAGACAGCTGGTAAGATGGTTTTGAATGGTAAAACTTATTATCAAGTTGCTACAAATGAGTGGGTTGACGCAAGTACAGTTACTGTTGCTGGAGAAACAACAGCTAACTCAAATATCACACCTTCAAAGGGTGTCGTAACAATTGGTTCAAGCGTTGCTATTCTTTATACAAAAGACGGAGTAGCAATTACAGATCGTGCTTTAGGACCTGCTACAAGATGGCAAACAGCTAATAAGATGACTCTTAATGGAGAAACTTATTATCAAGTTGCTACAAATGAATGGGTTAAGGCAAGTAATTTAAAGTAGAGAGTGGAGCGAGCAGAAGAAAATGGCTTGCGGAACTCATTTTAGAGTCACTGACTATATAAAGAATCCAAAACAAAAAGGGTTCTTTCTCAAGTTTGGTTATAAGAAAAGGAAGATATTTCTAACTTGATTGTTAAAGTAGGAAGCATCGTAAGCGCCGGATTATGAGGTACCATTCAATTGAACGGCAAATAGGCAACCATCACTGGTTGCCTATTTATTTGCGCTTTAATTGAACCGTAGGTGACCACGGCATGTAATTCATCAACGTTTGTTGATCTACGATCGCCAAGTTGGGTATTTCTATAAAAGGGTAATTAAGATATTTTCGAGTACCCCAATTTATTAACTCGACAAAGCATTAATGTTGTATTCCTGAAATTGGCAATTCATAATTAAAGATGTAAGGATAAAGGTGTGCTAACTTTATTCTAAAGTAGTGGATTAAAAATTATAGATATGAATTCTACGTTACGCCATGTTGTGGTATTGAATCAAGTTTATAGTTAGTTTGCAACAGGAATCAATGGGAATACGGTCCTTGCTTGTGGTCTTTCTGATTACGGAACGTTCTGAATTATATTTTGATAAAGATAGTTCCAAGTGGAATTAATTTATGTACGATGATATTCCATAAAAACTATATAGGCCACAGAAAATTTAAAATACGAAAAAATATAAAAAACCATCCAAAATTTGTTGTTAGTTATTTGGAATTTTGCTAATCTTTAACAGAACTATATAACTGGCGGATGTAGAATAAACTACAAGGGAATATAGTTCTTAATAGTCGACCGCCTGGGCATCTCTTTTTAGAGGTGCCCTATTTGTGTCTCAAATATTAAGAAAGGATAAAGATAATTGGATATTGTATTTTCAAATATTTCAAAAGAGTATCAGGTAAAAAAGAGACAAAATAATTCTTTTCTTAATTTTTTTAATAGGGATTATGAAATAAAGTCAGCATTAAAAAATGTTAGTTTTCAAATAAAAAAAGGGGAGATTATTGGATACATTGGACCAAATGGAGCGGGGAAGTCCACCACCATTAAGATTATGACCGGTATTTTAAAGCCAAGTAGTGGAGAATGCTACGTATTGGGTGTTAACCCAATGGAAAATCGTATGCAATTTGTAAAAAGGATTGGTGTGGTTTTCGGTAATAGGTCCAATTTGATGTGGGATTTACCGGTAATTGACACAGTCTATATGATGAAAAAATTATATTCAATTCCAGAGGAGGTGTTTTTAACTAATTTAGCAGAGTTGACTGAGATGATGGATGTTGAAGATTTATTGCAGATACCAGTGAGGCTACTTAGTTTAGGACAACGAATGCGCTGTGAAATTATCGTTTCACTTTTACATAATCCTGAAATTCTCTTTCTTGATGAACCGACATTAGGACTTGACGCTCGTTCCAAAATAGCTGTCCATCAGTTCATAAAAAAAGTTAATGAGAAACGAAATACTACCGTCATTCTAACAACTCATGATATGAATGATATTCAAGCCTTAACAAGTAGAGTGATTATCATTGGGAAAGGAAGTAAGTTGTTCGATGGAGAGTTTAGGGCTATAAAAAATAAGTACAAAAGCACAAAAAAAATCCGACTTGAAATTAACCAAGTGGATCAAATTAATTCCGTGGCTACTCAAATTAAACAGCAATTTCGTCCGAATAATATGACGGTAATTGCAAACGAGATAGGAGTTGAGATAAGCAAGGAAATGGGGAGTCTTGATGATTTTATTCAGTTTATATCTAAGAAAAAAATAATAGACAATTATCAAATTCGGTCTCTTAATATTGATGAGATTATTGCCCGTTATTATTCTGAATTAGACATTTGAATACATCGTTTCAAAAGTTGAAAAATGCTTAATCTTTAGTAAACTGACGAATTACTAACTAGTGTTACAAACTATTTAATATACAAGGATGTTAGGTGGATTTATGTACAGTAGTATTTTTATCTACAGAATCAAACAGATGTGGCAATACAAAATCTCATTAATATCTTCTTTGCCACTATATCTGATTAGAGGATTTTTGACTATTTCAATTATGATGACTTTCAATGGCTTTTCTTCTCAGATTAATCAAGTAAGTAAATTAATAAACTATATTTGGATACAAACCTGTTTTGCACCTTTTATTTATGCCTGGATTATTGACAGTGAGTTGAATAACATAATCAAGACCGGGAATATCGCATGTGAATATATGAAACCAGTGGATTTGTATTGGTCATGGTTTATGCGATTAATAGCACAACGTATATTCACTGCTACTGCTTCAAGTATTCCCCTATTACCACTTGTAATCTTTCTTCCTAAACCTTACGCCTTGGAACTACAGATGTCACAGGAAAAAATAATGGCTTTTATTGTGGCCATTGGATTGGCACTAATATTAAATACTGTTTTATCTCTACTTGTTTATATTTCTGTTTTTCATACTTTCTCTATTACAGGTTCCTTACTTATTTTTGGATCAATTATGGAATTTTTAAGTGGACTAGTTATACCATTCTCATTATTTCCGGAAAGCGCAAGGAAAGTGCTGGGGATATTGCCTTTTAAATATGGAGCAGCGTTCCCCCTTCAATTACTAACGGAGAAAACAAATTACATAGAAAATTTATTGGGGATTATAAATCAATTAATTTGGATAGTATTTATTATAGTTCTTGGAAAAGTATGGCTTAAAAGGAATATCCAACACATCATTGTACAGGGGGGATAAACTTTGAGTGTTTATTTAATGTTAGTCAGAAAAAGTATTAAATCCCAATTGGAATATAATATTTCTACTTATTTACTCATCGTGGGACAATTTATTGCACAAATGACTTTTATTTTAGGTTTCTTTTTACTATTTAAATCCCTTGGATCCATCAGAGGTTACAGTTTTTCACAAGAATTATTAGTATATGCACTAGTAAATATTTCCTACACTTGTGCGGAAATTGTTGGCAAAGGGATTAATAACTTGTCAGATTTGATTAGACAAGGAAACTTGGATATTTATCTAATACGACCACAACCATTACTAGTGCAAATATTTGGGAGCGGTGTGGAAATTTCTCGGATAGGTCGGTTAATTACATCAATTATATTATTAGTCTTGGCAATCCGCAAAAGCTCTATTCAATGGGACTTTTTTAGAATAGTTGCACTGTTTATGATTCCATTTGGTGGAATTACTCTATTTTTAAGTTTATATATTCTATTCGGATCTTTAACATTCTTTACCGTCAATGCAATCAATATTTCAATATTACTGATGGGTAGTGGGTCAGACTGTCTTCATTATCCTGTGGATGTTATGAATAAGGGAGTGAAAACTATTTTAACTTATATCTTTCCGTTTGCTTTAATCAATTATTATCCATTTCTATATGTATTTGGTAAATCAAAAGACTCAGAGCTTGTTTTTGTCCCATTCCTATCCATTATATTTTTGTTAATTATTTTAAAATTTTGGCAATATAGCGCGACCCATTATTCAGCTACTGGGTCTTAGGAGAAAAATATGTACTGTATAAAAATTAATAACATGAAATTTCATTCTCATATAGGTAAATATGCAGAAGAAAAGAAAATGGGTCAAAATTTAGAAATTGATTTGAGGGTTGAAATGAATAAGTTTGTTGTTACAGACAAGATTGAAGATACTATCAGCTATTCTCAATTTTATGAAATAATTTCGGAAATAGTTTCTAATAGTAGAGTTGATTTAATTGAAACATTAGCTCAAAAAATCATTTTCGAAATAAAGAAAGTTGACGAGAAAAAAATTATTGATGTAATTGTAAATGTAAGAAAATTGTCAGTTCCTATTGATGGGATTTTTGACAATGTGGAAGTTGAAATGAGAGGGCGTTGATCATATGAATCAAGTTTACTTAAGTCTAGGAAGTAACATTGACAATCGAGAACAATATCTAAAATCTGCGATACGCTATCTTAGAAATGACAATAATATTTTTGTTGAAAAAATTTCATCAGTTTATGAAACTTCACCAGTTAGCAAAGTAAAACAATCAGATTTCTTAAATTTGGTTTTAAAAGTTTCAACAAAATATGATTCTATGGAATTACTTGATCAGATTCACATAATTGAAAAAAGATTGAATAGAAAACGGGTTTTAAGATGGGGTCCGAGAACTATTGACATGGATATCTTATACTTTAATGTTGATTGCCTTGTATCTGATGTTTTACAAATCCCACACAAAGAAATAGAAAACCGATTATTTGTAATGGTTCCTCTTTTAGAAATTTGTGAAAATGATTTTTATAAAAAAAAGCAATTGGTAGAATGTGTTTCAAAATTGAAAGATACTAAACAAAAAATAAAAAAATGGAGTTGATATTATGTCCGTAAATAGAACAACCAACATCGAAGAATCCGTAAGAAACATTATCAAATTGACTGGCGATAATCCAGAAAGGGAGGGATTACTAGAGACTCCAAAGCGTGTTGCTAGGATGTATCAAGAAATATTATCTTCACAAGGAAAAAAGAAGTTTGAGGAATATAAAATTTTTACAGCAAATACCACAAATAATTCTCAAATGATTTTGATTAATGATATTCCATTCTATTCAATGTGTGAACACCATATGTTACCATTTTTTGGAACAGCACATGTAGCCTATATTCCCAACAATGGTAAAATAATTGGATTGAGTAAAATCCCCCGTTTAGTAGACTTTGTTTCGAGAAAATTAAATGTTCAAGAGAATATCACTAGAGATGTAGCTTTAATTTTAGATGAAATATTGAATCCTAAAGGAGTTGCCGTTGTATTAGATGCTCGTCACATGTGTGTAGAGATGAGAGGAATAAAAAAAGGTAATTGTGTTACTAGAACATCATTTTATAGTGGTAAGTTTGACAAATATCCTCAAATGAGATACGAATTCTTACAAAATTTGAATAATAAATAGGATGGCATTGAAAATGGATGAGATTCTCTTCACAAGTCAATTGCCTCTATTTCTGTATGATAAGGGTGATAGAATCAGTTTACTAAAAAACATTTTGAATTTGTTGGGTAACCCAGACCAACAATATAAAATTATCCATGTTTGTGGGACAAATGGTAAAGGTTCAACAAGTACAATGATTGCAACATTACTCTCTGCATCAAAATATAAAACAGGATTATTTACTAGTCCGCATATTGAAAGTATTAATGAAAGAATCAAGATTGATGGTAAAAATATTAATACAAGCACTTTCAAAAATTACGAAAAAAAGATTATCCAATGTCTACAGAAATTAAATATAACCGAAGATATTTCATATTTTGAGATGTTGTTTTTAATTGGTGTCCTTTATTTTGCGGAGCAAGAGTGTAGTTATGTTGTTTTAGAATGTGGACTGGGTGGAGAGCTGGACGCCACTAATGCCATTACTAAAAGTGAATTCACGATTTTTACTAAAATTGGTATGGATCACATGAACGTGCTAGGAAGTACACTAGAAGAAATTATCGATACAAAAATCAAAATAATTAGAAAGAATTCTGTTGTTATAATAGCTCCTAACCAGCAGAAACTTTCAATATTAAAGATTCAAGAAGAATGCAATTTAAAAAAGGCAAGAGTACTAAACTCTGAAACAAAAATAAAATATTTAAATTTTTGTGATGGTAAGGTAACATTTCAAGGAAATGATGAAAAAAAAGCTTTTTTATTCCCACTAAACGTTAATTATCAAAAGGAAAATTTAAGGACGGTCCTTACCTGGTATCAAAATTTTTGTAATCAAAATAATTTGAAATTTGATTCTAACTTTTTGAATATTGCTTTCCAAAATTTATCAATTAAAGGTAGATTTGAAATTGTAAAAAAGAGCCCACTTGTTATAGTAGATGTTGCTCATAATGTAGATGGAATTCAAATGTTTGAAGAATATGTTAATGACAAATATATAGACTTTAAAAAAACTATTATAGTTGGATTCTTGAAGGATAAGGACGTTAGTGGATGCTGTCGAATTCTATCAAAAATCGAAGCAAAATTTATTTTAACTGAGCCCATAAATAAAGTAAGAACAATGCACACTGCCGAACTTGCAACCATTTTTGATAAAAGTAGTCTAATCCCTCAATATAAAACAACCAGTGATCCTGTTGAAGCAATTGATATAGCTATGGCAAACAATATTGGTGACAAGCAAGTTATATTTGTTATTGGATCATTTTATCTTGTAAATAAAGTAAGAAATTATATAAGGAGTGTTAGGTGAATGCTTATTAGTGAGGTTGAAAAAGGCAATTCTGAAAAAATTCTTTTGCAATTTTCTCGTATGAATAAAGAGGAGATTGAAACCCTGTTTTATATTGTAAATAAGTTATTTTGCCGAATGAATAGAATTAATGATAGTTGGTTCCTACAATTAAATATCCATCAATTAAGATGTTTTTTGATTGAATGTCATAAAAAAAAATTCTCAAAAAATGAAATGGATACTTTATACTCTATTTTGAATAACAAGAAAGTTATTTGGTCTGGGAGAAGTTTCAACTTTGATTTAACATATAAGCCTATTATTTGTTCAATAATAAATTGTACACCGGATTCTTTTTTTGATTCGGGAGTACGGGATACTACTTACAAAATTATTGATAAAATAGAAAATGATTTATATGAAGGTGCGTCTATAATCGAAATTGGCGGTAAATCAACGCGTCCGAATCATTTAGAAATATCTGATTATGAGGAATGGACGAGAGTAGAACCAGTTATTAAAGCTGTAAAAGAAAATTTTCCAAGTACTGTGTTATCAATTGACACAAACAGTTCTTTTGTTATGGAAAATGCACTTAATAAATATGGTGTAGATATTATTAATGATATTAATGGGTTTGAGAGCATCAAAAAATTAAAAATCATAAGTGAATATCAACCAAGTGTAATTGTAATGAATAATGGACGAGATGGTGGGAAAAACATTGTAGATTTATATAATTATTTTGATTCCAAATTGGATCAATTGTCATCTCTTGGTTTAAAAAAATCTCAAATAGCCCTTGATCCGGGCATTGGATTTTCATTGCATAGCAATCCGACAGATGACATGATTCGAATTAAAATCATTTCTCAATTAAATCATCCAACAATGATTGCAATTTCTAGAAAAAGTTTTATGGGAAAACTCTTTGATTTGGATGTGAATGATCGTTTGGTGTCGTCTATTATTCTAGAGGGAATAATGATACGGTCTGGGGAAGAATATTACGTGTACATGACGTTAAAGCAACAAAAAAATTAATTGAAATTGTAAATCTTTATGAGAAAACTACCTTGGGGGATAGTATTATTGCTTTTAAAAAATAGTATATTAAACAATTTAAAACATCTAAAAAAAAATACTTTTGACCCAAGTGATTTGAGAAGGATAAGCGAGGTAGAGGAATTAATTAAATTGAATAGAAATTTATTGAGAAAAGATAATTCAAAAATTCACTTATCTGCCAGTGCTGTTGTTTTCATTGGTAAAAAAATGATTTTAGTACAACACCCATATCTGAAAAAAAAGCTTTTACCAGCTGGACATGTGGAGGCTTTAGAAGATCCATTATCTACAGCCATTAGAGAACTTAGAGAAGAAACAGGTTATGTTGGTGAAAGCATAAGTACCTTCTCCCTTGTTGACGTGAATTTAATTAGTATTCCGCTAAATTTAAAAACAAACGAAAAAGAACACATCCATATAGATTATCGATATCAACTTAAACTTGGATCCGAAATCAAGTCGTTAGCTGCATTGCCAACATATTTACTAGATAAAGAAGCCACCCCTACAGAATTTAAAAAATATTTTGTATTTAACCGGATATTATGATTCACCAATTTGTATTTATGGATTATAAATTAATGAAATATGTATACGTAAGAGGTTAAGAATAAATACATGTAACTGACACTCGTGTATGGAAAGGTTAATAATAGATGATAGTTGTATGTTTGTTTACAAAAAATGTTTTAAGCGTCTGTTGTGTGGAATAAGTAAATCATTTTTAAAGCGTACTAAATATACTACTAAAAATTGAAAAAAGGGATAGTATGCTGTAGTTGCGCTTCTTTCTTAAACCTAGTTACCTTAAGCACTAATCTGATGTATTTTCAGATTAGCGCTTTTTGTGTGCGCCCGGCATGGGCGCTGACTTGGTGGTGAAAGTCCACTGTGAGCCGTAGTAGTCGGAATCACTAGCTGAGGACAAGGGTGTCTGCCGTGAGGCAGAATATGAAGGAAGTCTAAAGCAAAATACTGAGCTTACAAGAAGTGGCTATAAGGCTGTGTCTACTGGATAAGGATGCACAACAATCCAAAGTCCAATACTACTCGAAAGTAGATGCAGTAAAGCCAACAGCTACATGGTATGAAAGTTAGCGTTCTTACCCGGGGAGGTCTGTGTCATATGTTTGGCAAGGAAACGGAATGTATCCTACAAGCAAACTAGGCAGTGATGTCTAGCTGAATGGTACAGAAGTCAGCCGAGGTCATAGTAGTCGCTTGCGGCGAAGGACCGAACATTAATAACTCTTGTTGATATTGGGGGTGGAAGCGGTGCGAAAATCGCAGAAAGCAGAACAAAAAGCTGACCATCTGAAGAGGATAGGTCTGGAAGACCAAAGACAATCAGAGGCGCGTAGTACCGCCTCTGGTGAAAGTACGACGAAGAGTGGCATCTCATTCAAAGAACTAGTATTAAATAGAGAAAATCTCAACCTAGCTTACCAAAAGGTCTATGGAAATAAGGGTGCTGCTGGAATAGATGGTATGACTGTCTATGAATTATTTGATTACATCAGAGAGAATAAGTCTGAATTGGTTGAATCAGTGGCTGACCTTACATATAGGCCAAGTCCAGTCAGAAGAGTAGAAATACCAAAACCAGATGGGACTAAACGTAAATTGGGAGTACCAACGGTCGTTGACCGTCTGATACAACAGGCAATTGCGCAAGCGATGACGCCTGTCTTTGAAAGAGCCTTTTCAGATAACAGCTTTGGTTTTAGACCTAATCGAAGTGCTCACGATGCCATAAAACGTGTCACAGAATTTTATAATCAAGGCTATCACGTTGTGATAGATCTTGATTTAAAAGCGTATTTCGATACTGTCAATCATGACCTACTATTGAAGTTCATCAGACAATACATCGATGATGAATGGCTATTGAAAATGATTCGTAAGTTCCTAACTAGTGGAGTAATGGACGGACAATTGTTCCAAAAATCTGAAAAGGGTACACCGCAAGGTGGTAACCTCTCTCCATTGCTTGCCAATATCTATTTAAATGAGCTTGATAAGTTGTTGTCCGCTCGCGGGCACAAATTCGTTCGATATGCCGATGATTGTAATATATATGTCAAAAGCAAACGTGCAGGATATCGAGTTCTAGGTAATATTTCTAAATTTCTTGAGAAAGACTTAAAAGTAACGGTAAATCAGAAGAAGACCAAAGTTGGGTCTCCTTTAAGATTGAAGTTCTTGGGATTTTCGCTTGGCGTATCGGCCAAGGGCACTTACGTGCGCCCTTGCCAGCAATCCAAAAAGAGAGTTAAACAATCACTCAAGAAAATAACGAAGAGAAATCGAGGCAGAAGTCTCGATGAACTCTTCAAGGAAATTAACCAGAAAATGGTTGGTTGGATAAACTACTATGGAATTGGAAAAATGAAAGCATTTATCAAATCACTTGATGAATGGCTGCGTTCTAGAATCAGACAATACATATGGAAGTCGTGGAAGAAAATAAAAACCAGATTTAAAAATCTGATAAAACTAGGAATGACAAGAACCCAAGCTAGAACTTTCGACAACACCCGCAAAGGATATTGGCGAACAGCACATAGCAAGACGTTGTTGTACACTTTGACAAATGAAAAACTGGAATCACTTGGACTAATAAATATGTCCAAGAGACTCCAGTTTATTCAGAATGCTTAAATTAATGAACCGCCGTATACGGAACCGTACGTACGGTGGTGTGCGAGGACGATAAAAAGCAATTCCTACTCGATCAGCTAGAGAATATTTCCCAGCTCTGTAGACGGGATATTACAAAACATTAAGCCTTATAAGAATCAGCAACCCATTCATGAGTAGCAACACGATGGTAAGTAACCCCATCAACAACTTTCTTCTGATCAGTATACCAAACAGAATTATTACCTAAATCTCTATTTTCAATTGGCACAATCTGATTATCAGTATTAATACCAACAAGTGGAACAAAAGAACCATGAGCATTATGAACCTTTATAACATGATCATTATGACCATTAACATCGCCATAAGTTTTTAAATTATTATAGTAAGTTTTAATCAAATCATTGAACTGATCCATACTGTAACCCCAAGTACTGAAGTAGTAAACGGGATCTTGATGGTCAGTTTCGTGCCAAGTGTTGCTGGCTTGAGCGTGAGAGATGACCGTCTGACCAGGGATATCTGGTAAATTGTATTGAATCAATTTTGAAGCAATGTAATAAGCATCATTTGAAAGCGAGCGGGCAAAAGCATCATATGAATTAACCCGACAGAGTTCAACTTGAACGTAACGTGCGTTGGCTGTGGGACCGGCTCCCCAAACAGAATAATCAGTGTTGTGAATGTTGAGAATCTTATTGTCATCGACAAAAGCGTGAACGTAAGTTTCTAGAGTAGGCCAGTGAGCATTGAAACGGTCAGTAAATTGTTGTGCAGTCACGTTAGCTTCAGAGGTTTCATGAACAACAATGCCTTCGGGATGACCAACACCTTTGCGGTAACCAGTCCATTCACTGAAAGTACCTTTTTGATTTTGAATGGCAGCTGGTTTGATTTTGTTAGAAATAATGTAGTCATTGATTTTTGAGGCCGCTTTGACAGTGGTACTGTGAGTCAAGCTGATTAATGAAAATAACATAATAAAAAATGTGATTGAAAACAGTTTCTTTTTAGTGATAATAATTCCCCCTATAAATACCATTATCAAGGGTAACATAGTGGGGACTAAGGAAATTTTACATAATGGTTACAGTGTTTTCTTAATTCTAAATTACGTTAAAAAAAGACAGAATTCCTAGAAAATCTGGAAATTCTGTCTATTAATTTATAAAGTTTGATTCAATGGAACGCCTTTCTTCTGTCGCAAACGGATTGAACTGAAAATATGTAAGACTTGGTAGAATCCCACGCCACCAACAATTGCGATAACGGGTAAGAATTCAATTCGATAACGTCCTTGAACTTCAATCAATAATTGAACTACAGCGAAAGCCATCAATGGCAATAATAATAGGTACAAATTATCGTTGAACTTGGAGCGGAAGAGTTGCAATGAACCAATAAATGAGAAGACTATTAGGATGATTGAGCCAACGTAAGCTAAGAAATCGACTCGTGCAACTGTTGCGTCATTATGCATCATTTTGATATTGGCAAAATCGGTTGCCATGGTACGACTAGACCAGAGTACCTGAGTTTTGTGTAAGAAAAGTCGTAGCCAAGCATGATTTTCATTGAGATAAACAATTTCCTTATGTAACTGCTTCTTTTCAACTTTACTCATTTGAGCACGGGTATTACTTGGATCAATCAGCTTATCCATGTCAGGTGAATAAGTTCCGTTGGATTGATAGTTCAGACCAGTAACGAATTTCCACTCGGGGTCATTGTTAGTTAGACCGTAAGCGTTGATGTTGGAGGCTTTGATACCCCAACTTGCCATGGAGAAGAGGGCAAAGTAAATTACTAATGCTAAAAGCACTTTTAATGTGGCATGGAAATCGTGTTTCTTCATTAATAAGTAAATCACTGCGTAAACGACGATACCTGCAATAATTACAGGACCAATGGGGCGAATGAGACAGCCACCGGTCAAAGTAATACCTGCAAGAATGTAATATTTCAGTTTGTTTTGCATTAAAAGATAGAGTGTTATTAAGTAGAATAGTGAACCTAGGTATTGATTGCTGGCAACACTGTTGAGTGCAAACCAGTCGAGATCGACCATCAATATCAGAACGGAAAGTCGAGCCATTTTGATATTGTCGAAGACTTTGACAACCAGTAGGTAGGTGAACAGTAGAATCAATGCTTGATAGACGACGTTGAGAAATTGAACGGCAAAGATGTGATAGCCGAAGATTCTGGAAACTCCAAGGACGTAGACGAAGTAGCCTGATTGATAGGCATACTTAGAGAAGTAATCGTTGTCTGTTTGATAGAGTGGGTCGCCAACTTTGTAATCCAGTAGTCGGTCCCAGAAATTACCGAAGTCACTCAATTGAACTGAAGGAACTTTCGAAATCCAGAAGATAGCAGTTATCATGAAGACGAGTAACATCGTGATAAGAATCAACCAATTGAGGATACGGTCGTCAGTTTTAATCCGCGTTAGTCCATAGCCAAGAACGAGTACTAGGATGATGAAAGCTATGGCAATAATGACATTATGAGAATTCTCGAATAAAAAGTTTTGGTAATAGAAGACTAACATTAATAAGAAAACTGTTGTAGCGAAGATGGCAACACAAGTTAAAATAGTTTTGTTGATGATATTTTGAAATCTTTCGATAATGTTTTTCCCCCTTAAATGACAAAAGCAGCCTAAATTAGATGGGCTGCTTTTTAGTTTTAAAATTTAATTAGGTTATTTACCATTACCGAATTGTGTAAATTCCTTAGGAACGTATTCATCAGTAGCAATCTTGTACATGATTTGACCGTTAATCGTTGCTGCACCAGATGTTTTCCAAACTGAACCAGTCTTAAGAGTTTGGTTACTTCCGGGGATAGATGCGCCATTTAGATGATATCCGAGAACACCATAACCTTGGGTATAGTTGATAGTAACCGTGCCGTCAGCGCCAATAGTAGTGTACTGCTTGGGAATGTATTCGTTAGGAGATACTTGATACATTTCTTCACCATTGATTATCTTTGAACCAGCAGTTTGCCATTTAGTACCGTCAATAAACGTCTTGTTTGAACCACCGATTGAAGCACCTGAATCATTAAAAGCAAGGACTCCGTAGTTTTGAATATACTTGATAGTGATTACTGAAGTATCAACTGCAGCATGTGGAAAATCAGTTTCATTGAAAGCTTCTTGATCCCAACTAGTCAAACCAAAGGAGCTGATTATTCCATTTAATGAACGAGTATAAACTTTTGAAGTGGCGTAAGTACCTTGTAAGTAAGCTGTAACCTTTGTGTAGTCTCTTTGTCCAACTACAGGCTTATAGATAGGGTTTGTTCCAAGGAGAATATTATGATATTCCAAACAGTCAGAAAAAGATGCAAAATCTTTAAAATAAGCTTGTGTGGAGTAAGTACCATTTGGACCATCTTCTTGAGTCCAACATAATGTTCCTGGTTGACCTTTAATTCCTAAAAAATTATTTTTTCCGCTTATGTTCTGTCCCCAACCAGACTCCAAAGCTGTTTGAGCGGCGGTAACAGAAGGTAAAATTTTGTATTTTTTCCAACCGTCCATTGCTCCAGCTTTAACTTTTGCTAAAAAAGCTTCTTGTTGGGCTGGAGTTGCTGAAAGCGAGTTTCCAAATAAATAGTCTGATTTAGATGGTAATTTATAATATCCTGGACCTTTACTGCTATTTCGAGCAAAAACAGTAGCTCCGGCTGGAGCGGTTTCATGATCTTTATTATTTTCTTCGTTGTAATTCTGAGATGAACTTACATCTAACGTATCAGTTGTTTGATCGGCCGATTGATTGGTATCTGCTTTAGCAACTGTTAAATAAGTACTCGTCATAGATAATGAAGCTATGATCATTGAACAAATAAAAATTGATTTTTTCATTAAAGTAAAATCCCCTAAATGTTATTTATATCACAATTAAGAATATTACCACTCTTTTTTATATAACTAAATAGTATTTTAAAAATACTTTGAAAGTATTTTTTTTGCAAAAAAAACTTTGAATTCCTCTTATTGTTGTTTAAGAGAGATTCAAAGTTTTTAATAACGTGTTCAATTCTAGTTTCAAAACCACTTAATTCAGTTCATAAAGCTTCTTCAATGCTACTAACTTACGACGTGAAATATCGCAAGTTGATTTATCTTTGAAGTTCAGTTTATGATTTCTAATATCTATTTCTTTTATATTATCAATATTTACCACTAAACTTTTGTGTGCACGATAGAATTCTGGAAACTTTTGCTCGATAGATTTCAAAGTACCGGGAAATTCGATAACTTCAAAAGTAGAATGTAGAAATATATTATGGTTATTTTCAACTGATTCAAAATAATCAACCTGATCAAGTGTGAAACTATATTTTTTGGGACCAATATTAAATTCAAATGTGTTTTTTTTCTCATAAAGGTTTGGATTAATAGATTTTAATGCTTCATCAAGATCATCATACAATCGTTCTTTAATTTTTTCCATACCGATTTCCTTATCAATACAGTCCAACGGTTGTACTTTACGTTCAAAAATCAAAGGAGTCAATTCTTCATGAGTAGTAATGAAAATTATTTTAGCACGAGAATCCATATTTCTAATATCTGTTGCTAATTCGATACCTTTAATTTTTGAATTTGAAAATTCTATATCTAATAAAAAAAGTTTAACTTCATCAACTTGATTTTCAATATTTATGTCAACGTTCCTTGGATTTGAGGTTGATAATATTATTTTCATATCTACAGTAGGATGTTCTTTGATATAGTTCTTAATGATTAATTGATAGTACATTCTGAGTTCTTCGTTGTCTTCACAAATTATTATATTTAGTAACATTATTTTTCTTCCAATACAATTAGAGTAGTTGAATAATGATCGTTCTTTACTTTATTTTGCAAAAATAAATCATCATTCGAATTAACTATTTCTCTTACGGAAGCTAAACCTAAGCCACTATGATTTCTCTTTGTGGAATACCCACTTATATATATATTGTTGATATTGATAGAATCAGCAGAGACTATGTTATTTTTAATTATAAATTCACTGTACCCATCGAAAGAAATTAGAGCAAAGCTTAATTCGGGATGATCAGTCTCTAAACATGCATCGATTGCATTATCCAACAGAATCCCTAATATTCTAGTTATATCGACAGAATATTTAGAAGGTATTTTAACGTTATCGTCTATTTCAAAATCTGTCATGATTTCTTTGCTTTTTGCGAGCATTAATTTAGAAACTAGAATACCTTTTACTAATTTATCATTAATTCCGTAAAGATTTGTTCTATTTCTATTTGAATCAAGATTAACCCGCTTATAATGTAATAATTTATAAATTGATGACTTTAAATCCTCATTATCATTATTATTTATTGAGGCTGACAATGATAATAAAAGATTTTTATAGTCATGCTTAAAATTACGTAATTCATTATTATTTTTTTCTAATTCGTTAATGTATGAATTGCGTTCTTTAATTTGTTCAAGATTTAGCTTGGTTTTTATTTCTTTAACTTGACTATAAACCAATAATGAAATTCCGATAGTCATAAATATAATTGCTACTGTGATTATAACTAGTGTCAATTTTATATAAGACTGTTCTACTTTCAGTCGATTCGTAATATTATACAGCATTATATAGGATACATTTAATATAATCAGTGATAACAATATAGCTCTTTGAATTAACGGAGCTTCCAGAAATGAAAATATATGAGACTTTATATTTATGTATTTTAGTAAAAAGACTATAAGGAAAGAAAATGTATAGTTTAAAACTGTGAGGATGGTAAAAAGACATACTGATTGGATAGATGTTTTAGGATCTGATAGGGTAGGAAAGACGGTTAGTATTGCATTACTGGCTAATCCTTGTGTGAACGTGATTAAAAAGAATGAAAAGGTCCATCCGATTAGCTTTCCTACTAGTGTGTAATCAAATTTAATACAGATGGCAGAAGTAATAATTATTATAAGGGAATTTAAGCCTTGATGGTTAGAATTAAAAATATCTAATGAAACAAAAAGAATGCTTATAAATAATGATAAAAAATAATTTGATTTGTTCTTTGATTTTGGAAATATACATATAAATGTTATGAATAATAATAAATTATTTAGATAGTCATTTACAATCCAAGCAATATTGTAAATATTATTTAACATTAGTGTCCTCTGAGTCCCCACGTTTTTCCGATAGTTGATAGTACTTGAAAAATATTTAACATAGTTGCCATTCCTCCATTTATTAGTCTATTTATTTAGACAATACCAAGAATACTAACATAAATAGGTTCCTTATAAAATGACTAATCTGTGAAAGGTAAAATGTATCCTATAATGGTATAATTAATCGTAATTTGAATTTTTATTGTGGAGGTAGAAATATGTTCTTAGGATCAGTAATTTATGATAAAAGACGTAGCTTGAATTTAACTCAAGGAGAGCTTGCTAATGATATTTGTAATCAGAATACTATCAGTAAAATAGAAAAACATGATATGACTCCACATATTGATGTTCTTATTAAGATTTGTAATAGACTTGACTTGTCCTTAAATGATATTTTTAGCGATTTCTCTGGAGATACGAAAAAAGAAAAGGCTTTTGTTTTGGATGCCATTGAGGAAGAAGTCTTGCTTAATAATATTTCTGAAACAGCTGAAAAATTATCGTTAGTTGAGGCAAATCTTAATTCAAAAGATATGGCTCAGTTTTATTTTATTGAGGGTTTATTGAATTTTTGGCAAGGAAACTTGGAGCGGAGTTCTTTTAACTTGGACAAAGTTTTGCAGAAAACTAAATTGGATAATTACAATATTTATACATTATTATCTTACTTGGTTAAAGCTATGATTTACTTGGAGCAGAAACATGGTGATATGGCAGCATATTATGCTAAAACAATTTCAGATGAGCTTTCAGAAAATTTGAATGTGGAAAACTCTCGGGGAATAGAAATTTTATTTTTATGTAAAACATTAGGTGCAATTTATATTAATTTAAATGAGAATGATTTAGCAATTGAAACTTCTAAGCGGGGAGTCGAGTATGCTAATTCTAAGCATTTATCATATTTCATTGATGATCTGAACTATAATATTGCTTTAGCTATAAAAGAATCAAATGGTACAGATAAAGAGTTTGAGAAATATAAAAATATTGCTTATTACACAGCTGTTTCACAAGAAAACTCTAAGTTACAATTAAGAATTGAAAACGATAATGTTAAATAAATAGTTAAGATTCAAATATACGGTGGCTATTAATAATCTCCTGAGGTTATAGTATGTGTTGTTAAGGGAATTCTTACAAAGGGAGAGTTTACTATGCAGACGTTGGATCAATCGAAATCATATTACCGCCGAATTACAGTACTAGATATTGTAACTATGTTGATGATAATTGGATTGATGTTTTTTGCAAATGGATTTTTAATGTCATTATTATTGATAGTCGTTTATCCATTTAGTCATTCAAAAGTCTTAGTGTCAGATATTGGGGATAAGGATACTAAGATTTGGGTTCGCAAGATTGATTGGGACCACTATTGCAAAGGACATGGGATTGGTCGACTGATGCAGTATAAATCCCAGAGTACGGTTCATATGAAACAGGCTTAGCAGACTTTCGGGTCTGCTTTTTTTAATCCTCTTGAGGAGTATAATTAAATTAATAAATCGTATAGGGGGATATATATTATGAAGAAAATTACCACCTTTTTAGTAGCTTTCGCTGGTTTGTTGTTTGGTGCTTTGAGTTTAGCTAATACAACAACTGTTAAAGCTGATTCACCATTGCCTGCTGGTCGCTATAGTTTTGCCGTAACAAATAAGGCACAAACAAATGATATGCAAGGCAATGTTACGTCAACCGTTTTGGATGCCGGTTCCGTTTGGAAAATCAATAGTGAATATACTCATGGTGACCAAACATTCTTTGAATTAGCACCAAATATTTTGGTCAATCAAAGCGCTGGATATATGTATCTGCCAAGTGTTGGTACCTTAACTATCAGTAGTAAAACTGCTGCGCCTTTGTATGATCACAATGGTAAGTTGATTACTGACCGTGCTTTGTCACCAAAATCATCTTGGTATACTGACAGAACTATTTTCCGTGACAAGATGACATATTATCGTGTTGCAACTGATGAGTTTGTGTCATTAGGGGATGCACTCGATTAGTATCATATTTGAATAATGATAATTTTTAATATGAAGCAGCATAGGATACTCTATGTCTGCTTTTTTTATTTTTTATGAATCTATAATTAGGGCAATAAATATGTTAAGGAGGCTTTTAATATGAAGAAATTTGTAGCATATTTATCGGTAACAGTTAGTTTATTATTTGGTGCGTTGGCTTTGGAAAATACGACAACCGCTAAAGCTGATTCAACATTACCTTCAGGTCGATATGACTTTGCGGTTACTCAAAAGGCTCAAACGACTGATATGCAGGGCCACGTGACTCCAGTTATTTTGGATACAGGTACCGTATGGAAAGTTAATAGTGAGTTCTATCATGGAAATCAAACATATTTCCAATTGGCACCCAATGTTTTGGTTAATCAAAATGATGGTTATATGTACCTGCCAGAGGTTGGAGACTTAACAGTAATCAGAAAGACTCCAGCACCCTTATATGATCATAATGGTAAATTAATTACTGATCGCGAGTTAGCGCCTGGAAGTGTTTGGTATTCGGATAGAGCAATTTTTGTTGACCATATGTCATTCAATCGAGTTGCTACTAATGAATTTGTTTCAATTGCCGATGTTGATTAAAAATAAATTGGTATAGGTCCAATGATTTGGAAGTAAATCATTGGGCTTTTTTATGTCAAAAATTAATTATCTTGTGGAACACCTGATGTAACAACCATATGTTCGTGTCAAGGGAAATATTTGCCTTTATCCACTTGAATTTTGGCTCATAGTTTAAATTAAAAAAACCATTGCTAAGTCTCGAAGTGCAATATTAGAATAGTAATTGCGACCTTGGCTTTTCGCTTTGAATTCTGAAGAATTCATTAAGTTACAAGATGTATATTTTTATTTGAAATTGCCGAAATATCAACACTCAAAATAGCTCTTCAAAAGTCAATAACAATATTCGCATACAAGATATTGTCATTTTTTCTATTCGAGGGTACTATATATTGTGTTATTTAAAAAGTGTGGAGTGATTATTAATGGACGTAATTAATAAAGTTATTTTATCCGACGAATTCGTCGATGAAGTTAAGAAGACAATTAAACCTCACTGGGGTGAACTAGGCTGGGTTACATACAAACGTACATATGCGCGTTTCATTGACAAACTTGGCCGGACTGAAAATTGGTCCGAAACAGTTAAGCGTGTGGTCGAAGGAAATATCAATCTTGACCCTCGTTTAAAAGATAATAATTTAACTGATGAACAATATGCCGGATTAGTTAAAGAAGCTCAAAGTTTATACAAATTGGTCTATGGTTTAGCTGCCACTCCTTCAGGGAGAAACCTCTGGATTTCTGGTACTGAATATCAACATCGTAACGGGGATGCTTTGAACAATTGTTGGTTCATTGCTATCCGTCCACAAAAGTATGGTGACAGTCACATTGTGCCTAACTATCTTCAAAAGGAACAACTAGCTGTTTCAATGCCTTTCTCATTCATGTTCGATCAATTGATGAAGGGGGGCGGTGTCGGCTTCTCTGTCGTTCCTAGCAACATGAAGTTGATGCCTGTAGTTGATAACAAAGTCAGCTTAACTGTGCTTATTGGCAAGGAGAGTGCTTCATATAAGGACTCTATCGCTGCTGGTGCTGTTGACCGTGACGACTGGTTGGTAAAGAATGATATTTCTGCCACACGTCACTACGAATTGCCTGATACTCGTGAAGGTTGGGTCGTTGGAAATGCCAATATGATTGACGCTCACTTTAACGATACTAATGATGGTTTCAAAGATGTTGTCCTTGATATTACTGACATCCGTGCCAAGGGTGAAAAAATCAAAGGCTTCGGTGGAACTGCTTCAGGTCCCGTACCTTTGATTGAAATGTTCTTTGATATTAATGAAGTTTTGAACAGTGCTGTTGGTCGTAAATTGACTTCAGTTGACTGTACCGATATGGGTAACTTGATTGGTAAAACAGTTGTTGCTGGTAACGTTCGTCGTTCAGCTGAATTGGCTTTGGGCGGATCAACTGATGATGACTTTATTACTATGAAACAAGACCAAAAGAAACTTTATCACCACCGTTGGGCTTCTAATAATAGTGTTGCGGTTGATTCAGAATTCAACCGTTACGCTCCAATCGCTGATTCCATTACTCACAATGGTGAGCCCGGAATCGTTAACCTTGAGTTGTCACGTAATTATGGACGTGCCATTGATGGCTATCAACCCGGAATTGATGATGGCGTTGAAGGAACTAACCCTTGTGGAGAAATTTCATTGAGCAATGGTGAACCATGTAACTTGTTCGAAATTTTCCCATTGATTGCTGAAGAAGAGGGCTGGAATTTGAAAGAAGCCTTTGCCTTAGCAGCCCGTTATACAAAACGTGTTACATTCAGTAGTTACGATTGGGAAGTTTCACGTAATGTTATCCAAAAGAATCGCCGAATCGGTGTCTCAATGTCAGGTATTCAAGACTACATTTTGACAACCTTTGGCAACCGTGTTGTGACTGGTTTTGAACCTACCACTGATCCTGAATCTGGAGAAACAGTTCAAAAGCCTATCTACGATCAACGCGTTGTGAAGAAATTCGATGGCTTGTATCACACAGTCGTTGAAGCTGACAAGGAGTACTCAAACGCTCTTGGATGTAAACCATCAATCAAGCACACAACTGTTAAACCATCAGGTACAGTTGCTAAATTGGCTGGTGTTTCCGAAGGTATGCATTTCCACTATGCAGGTTACTTAATTCAAAGAATCAGATTCCAAGACTCTGATCCATTGTTGCCAGCTCTAAAGGCTTGTGGATACAAGATTGAACCTGACGTTTATACAAAACATACAATGTGCGTTGAATTCCCAGTTAAAGCTGCTAATGCCGACGACCCTAACTTTGCTTCTGCCGGTTCAGTTTCAATTGCTGAACAATTTGCTACACAAGCATTCTTACAAACTTACTGGTCAGATAATGCGGTTAGTTGTACGATTACATTCCAACCAAATGAAGCCGATCAAATCGCACCTTTGATGTATCAATACAGACATGTCACAAAATCAACATCACTATTGCCATACAGTGGTGCTGACTTTAAGCAAGCTCCTAAGGAACCAATCGATAAGAAAGTTTATCAAGAACGTGAATCAGAAGTAAACGAAAATGTTGCTGCTGTCTTCGCTGAACAAAATGATAATCACGATAAGAAAGATATCGAATTGGTTGATCAATCAGACTGTGCCGGTGGTGCATGTCCTATTAGATAGCTGTGCCGCCTACGGTCGACAGTGATGATGTAAGCCTGCTAACCGGTGTGAGCCAAAGTCTCACACCTCGATTTTGAACTTCGAGAAAACCACTCGAATTTCAAAATACGTCGGTGGAGTAAGGGATAAATCCCTAACTCCACTTGCACAGCTGTCTTCATCATCACTGTCGACCTCCGGCTAGGTTATCTTGATATTTGAATGTATAAATTGAAATTAATAATACCCATGATAGTTAGATTTATTTCTAACTTATCATGGGTATTTTTTTGTCCCTAAGTGTCTTCTGAATTATATTAATTTTTAGAATTTAAAATTTGAATTTTTGAACAATTATTAAGTATGTAATAGAATCAGTGAAAATGATTCGAGGTGGTTCTAATTTGGGTAATATAAATTGATTAATATTGATACTTTAAGTTCTGATATATCAAGCTTTGTATTGTATTCAGTCAATATAAAGTAGTGAACGTGACTTCGAATCCAGTATCAATTTTGTCAGATTCATTACTTTCAGATATACATAAGGTATTCTATGCAGTTTATATCAATCAACTAATCAAGCAGAAGCCAACAAAAACAAGAGCCAGCGGGAGAGAGATAGTCTACCAGCAGTGCAAGTGGAGTAAGAACTTCAGCTCTTACTCCACTGACGTATTTTGAGATTTGCGGTTTCTGCAAAGCTCAAAATCGAGGCGCGAGACCTTGGCTCGCACCGGTCACAGGGCGATGGCATCTATCTCTCCCGTTGGCGGAAAAACAAAAATAAGTAATAAGGCTTTACTTTTAAGGTTTACAGTTGTAAACTATGAATTGTTAAGAAGATTACAAATGTAAACCAAAGAGGAAATGACATGAAAGAAGTTGAAACAATGAGCCGGGCCGAATGGCAAGTGATGCGAATTATTTGGACTCTAGGACAGGCCACTAGTAAACAGGTCATTGAAATCCTAGAACAAAAGACTGATTGGAAAGCTGCCACAATTAAGACTTTAATTATTCGGCTCCAAAAAAAGCATTTTCTAAAAGCAATTGAAGATAAGCGTCCTTACGTTTACCAACCAACGATTCAAGAGGACGTAGCGATTAAAGAGAATGTGACTGATCTATTTGATAATCTTTGTTGCATGCGAAAAGGTAACGCTATTAATGAATTAATTGAATCTTCAGCAATTTCTCAAGCTGATATTGCAAAAATGATTGCTACATTGAATGAAAAAGCTAAGACAGCCCCAGAAGAAGTCGAATGTGACTGTTTGGAAGCTGATTTGAAGTAAGGGTGATGATACTATGAAAAATATGGATATGAAAGATATGGATATGAAGCACGAAGATATGAAAATGGATATGTCTAGTGGTCACGATATGATGATGCATGGTGGTCACATGATGGACATGGGTGATTTAAGACAAAAATTTTGGATTTCACTAGCTCTAGCGATTCCAGTCTTTATCTTGTCGCCATTTATGGGATTGCATTTGCCATTTCAATTTCAGTTTCCAGGCTCTGATTGGATTGTGTTGATTTTATCCACAGCACTTTACTTCTACGGTGGGAAACCATTTCTAACCGGTGCTCGTGGTGAATTGGCTGAGAAAAAGCCAGCGATGATGACCTTGATTACAATGGGTATCAGTGTTGCTTATATTTACAGTCTCTACGCCTTTGTTATGAACGACCTGTTACATTCTTCAACGCACATTATGGATTTCTTCTGGGAGTTGGCATCGTTGATTGTCATCATGTTGCTGGGTCACTGGATTGAAATGAAATCCACAATGAGTGCTGGTAATGCTTTACAAAAGATTGCTTCACTTGTTCCTAACCAAGTTCACATGGTTCATGGTGAAGAAACAATGGATCACGATATTTCAATGGTTAAAAAGGACGATATTGTTGAAGTTCGTGCCGGTGAATCAGTTCCTCTTGATGGTCACGTTATTGCTGGATCTGGTTACATCAATGAATCATTAATTACCGGTGAATCTAAAGCTGTTAAAAAGGAAATCGGCAGTAAAGTTGTTGGCGGTTCAATCAACGGTGACAGCACTATCAAAGTACAAGTTGATAAATCTGCTGGTGAAGGTTACTTGTCACAAATTAGTAAGTTGGTTTCTGACGCACAAAGTAAACGTTCTAAGACACAAATGTTAGCTGATCGAGTTTCTGGTTGGTTGTTCTATGCTGCTTTAACAGTCGGACTATTGTCATTCGTTTACTGGTTGATTTTCGGAGATATGAATACTGCTTTAAACCGTTTGGTAACCGTTCTAGTTATCGCTTGTCCACATGCTTTAGGATTGGCTATTCCACTAGTTATGTCACGTAGTACATCAATCGCTGCCACAAATGGTTTGATTATCCGTGATAACCAAGCTATTGAAAACAGTCGCAAAATTGATTACGTTGCCATGGATAAGACTGGTACTTTAACTGAAGGTAAATTTACTGTTAATGGACTTCAAAGTACTGATTCATCAATTGATAACAATGGCTTGTTAGCTATCATTGCTGGTATCGAAGGTAGCTCAAGTCACCCAATTGCCAACAGTATTGTGCAATATGCTAAAGATAAAAAAGTAACACCCGAAATTTTGGATAATGTCAAGGCTCTCAAGGGTTATGGTATGAGTGCCACTTTGAAGGACCAAGATTATTATCTAGTTAATATGAAGTATCTCAACGAAAACAAGATTGCAGTCGATAAGAAATTGGTTCAAACATACCTTGATAAAGGTAATACCATCAGTTTCTTAGTTAACAATGGTAAGGTTCTCGGATTCGTCGCATTGGGCGATACGATCAAGAAGAATACTGTTGAATTTATTAAAGAATTAAAAGCTAGAAATATTACTCCAATCATGTTGACTGGTGATAATAAAGAAGCTGCCGCTATCATGGCTAAACAAATGGGAATCGACGAGTTCCGTGGTGAATTATTGCCCGAAGATAAACACAATGTTATCAAACAACTCGAACTTGACGGTCACCATGTCATGATGGTCGGAGATGGTATCAATGATGCTCCAAGTTTGGCTTCAGCTACTATCGGTGTTGCTATTGGTGCTGGGACTGATGTTGCGATTGATTCAGCTCAAGTTGTCCTTTACAATTCAGATCCAAGCGACATCATTAAATTCTTGAAGTTGTCACACAACACTTATATGAAGACAATTGAAAATCTCTGGTGGGGAGCTGGATATAACATTCTAGCTATTCCATTAGCTGCCGGAATTTTAGCAGGTGTCGGATTTGTCCTCAGTCCTGCAGTCGGTGCGGTCATCATGTCATTGTCAACTGTCGTGGTTGCTTTGAACGCTATGACGTTGAAGATGTAGTGGATAGGTGCACTTGGAAAAGTTAACGGTACCAAAATTTTAATCAAAAAGTTTGACTATTTTACAGGTTTGAATCCAAATCAAAATACGGCTACCAGTAAGGTTGGGGGCCGTATTTTTGTGTCGTTATAGGCATAAATACATTAAATGCCAAAAATGTCTTTTGAGAATAAAAATAATTAATCAAATTATAGAATAATCTTTATATAAAGTTGAATTGTGAATAGGTTAACTATTGAAAAAAGCTATTCGACATAATAAACTGTATTTGAAAATAAGGTAGGTGACGGGAAATGGCAGTTATATCCTTTTATTTAGATGAACAGGACGAAAAGATGATCAAGAACTATGCGAAATCTAAAAATATCAGTGTTTCCGCCTTTCTTCGTTCAGCAGCGGTTGAAAAAATAGAAGACGAAATGGACGATCAACTTTATGAAAGAGCATTGTGCAATTCTGATGATCATTGTCCCGATATCTCGTTAGACCAAGTTCGTAAGGCGCTTGAGGCGTATTGTTAAATGGGCCGCTTCCGGTTGTCTGGGAAAATACAGTTCTGCCATGGGGACCGGTCCGAGCCAAAGAGCGGTCTCGCACCTCGATTTGAATCCTTGCCACAGTTCTGCAAGTATCCAAACTCGTCCCGTGGTGTAATGGCTAAAGCCATAACGCCACCTTCATGGCAAAATGTATTTTCCCAGACGACCTCCAGCTAGGTTATTGGTTTTATCTTATATATTGAAAACTCTGAGTTTTGGTTGGAGTTTTCTTTTTTTTGCCATTTTTATGAGTTTAGCATTCGGTTTAATTCTTCACGAGTGGTAGTAATATTTGGAGTGTCTTTCTGATTACTTATTACTTCATTAGCCTCTAATATTGAAGCAGTTAATTCTGAGGATGGATTTACGAAGTATTCAGGTAGTCCATTATTTGCGACATCTGTTAGGGCCATTTCCAAATATTCATTAATAGTTAAATCGTTGTTAGCGAGAATGCTTTGGGCCTTAATTTTAATATTATGATCAATAGTCGTACTAATCTGAACTTTTGATGTTTTCTCTAACTTCATTTTAATCACCTCGTATGTATATTGTGCTACAAGTAGTTCTGAATAGCATTAATTTAAAACGGCTTTAAAGAAAGAGAATAAGAAATGATACCCCAATTGTTGACAAAGTTTTTTTAGGGTATTATTCTTTATTCATCAAGTGAGTAACCAAACACTCACCTTTAAATTAATAAACAAGCTAGAAGGTAATAGTTATGGCAAATGCAATTATCTCCATGAAAGATGTTGTTAAAAAATTTGGTAAAGAAACTGTTCTAAACCATATTAATTTTGATATACCGCAAGGCAAGATAATCGGATTGATTGGGCCATCCGGTGCTGGTAAATCAACCATTATCAAGATTATTTTAGGGATGGAAAAGACACAACAGGGTACCGCCACGGTCTTTGGAAAAGTTATGCCGAATCGTCAATTGTTAAATCGAATCGGTTATATGGCACAGACGGATGCTTTATATGATGCCTTGACTGCCAAAGAAAATCTCCCGTTTTACGCTGATATGAAAGGCGTTGCTGGTCAAAAAGCTAATCGCCAGATTCTCCATGTTGCTGAAGTTGTTGAATTGACCAATGATTTGAACAAGCGTGTCAGTGGTTACTCTGGGGGAATGAAACGGCGGTTATCGTTGGCAATTGCGATGCTTGGCGATAGTGAAGTTTTGATTTTGGATGAACCTACTGTTGGGATTGATCCGGCGTTGCGTCGTCAAATCTGGGGTGAGCTGCATAAATTGCGGGATGAAGGCAGGACTATTTTGGTCACAACTCATGTTATGGATGAGGCTGAATTGGTTGATGATGTGGCATTGATTCTGGGCGGTCAGTTGATTGCTTATGATACTCCAGCCAATCTCAAGGCTCAATATAATGAAAATACAATCGAGAATGTTTTCTTAAAGGTGGAATACGAGAATGAAAAGAACGTGGTCTATCGCTAAACGTGTTTTAAAGGAGCTATTTCGTGACAAACGGACTTTAGCCTTAATGTTCGTCGCTCCAATCTTAATTTTAGTTTTGATGAAAGTCGTTTTTACGTCTAATTCGACAACCAATGTCAATATTGCGACCGTTAATGTTCAAAGCAGCTTGGTCACACAGATTAAGAAAGTTGACCATATCAAGGTTTATAAGTATGCAACTCAAGCCAAAGCTAACAAAGCTTTGAAAAATCAGAAAGTTGATGGGATTGTTCGTTATAAGAATGGTAATTTTTACGTAAAGAACGCCAATACCGATGCCAGTAAGACTACCGCGACAAAAGCAGCTTTGAAAGCTTCAATGGTTGCAACTAATATTGAGGAATTGAAAACTACATTAAAATCCCTGGCAGCCAACAATCCTCAAGCCGCCGCAATGATGCAATCTAAAAATCAGAAGACACCGAAGATTCACAATTCTTACGTTTACGGTGATAAAGATACGTCATTTTTTGATAAAATTTTGCCAATCTTAATGGGATTCTTTGTTTTCTTCTTCGTGTTCTTAATCTCGGGGATGGCACTGTTGAAAGAAAGAACGACCGGAACATTAGACCGCTTGTTAGCGACACCAGTCAGACGTTCCGAAATCGTTTTTGGTTATATGATCAGTTACGGCTTGTTAGCAATCGTTCAGACGCTTGTTATCGTTTTGTTCACAATTTATGTATTAAAAGTCGAAGTGATTGGAAGTATGTGGAATGTAGTTATCGTCAATGTCATTTTAGCGATGGTGGCTTTAGCATTCGGCATTTTGATGTCGACTTTCGCCAAATCAGAGTTCCAAATGATGCAATTTATTCCCATTATCGTGATTCCACAAGTATTCTTCTCAGGAATTATTCCGTTGGATACTATGGCACATTGGGTACAAAATATTTCGTATATATTGCCGCTCAAGTATTCTGGGCAAGCGACAGCCGATGTAGTTATGAGTGGAGCCAAGCTCAGTCAAATTCAGGCACCGATTGGCGCACTCTTGGTTTTCTTAGTAGTATTAACAATTTTAAATATCTTAGGACTGAAACGTTATCGTAAAGTATAGAAGGGACTTGATTTTGTGGCAGAGCAACAAATATCGAAAGATTTTAAAGCATGGGTAGAAGATTCTGACATGCCAGCTGGAAAGAAAAAGGTTGTTTTGGCAGCGTTGAAACTCTTTTCAGCACAAGGATTTGATGGTACATCGACTCAAGAAATTGCTAAAGAATCAGGGATGAGTCAAGCAACTATTTTTAAATATTTTAAGACTAAAGAAGATTTATTATATTTCATTATTGCTCCATTGATGGAAAATATTATTCCGGTGTACGTTGAGGACTTTCAGAATTCTTTGCAGGCTCACGGAAACAATTTAAAATCATTTATTCACTACGTGGTTCGTAGTCGCTATCAGTTCATTGCTGATAATCGTGAGGTTGCATCAATTATGCTTTCGGAGATTTTGACAAAGGATAAAGTTAAAGCTAAATTTATGGAATTAATCTCTGAACGTGGTGCAGGAATTTTTAAAGTGTTTACTGATTTAGTCGAGAACAGTGATGAAGTTAGGTCGGATATTAAACCGGAGTCAATCATTCGACTGATAGTTTCGCAGGTGCTGGTTTACTTTTTGCAAAATTACAAGATTTTTGGAGTTAAGAGCGATATGCAAGTAAATGAGGATCTTGATGAGATTGAAAAATTAATTATTTCTGCTATTGAGAAATAGGTTTCCGCCTCCGGGAGACAGGGATTTGGAAGCCGCTATGCGGACCGGTCCGAGCCGAAGTGCGGTCTCGAACCTCGGTTTTTGAAGCCTTACCACAGTTCGGTAAGTCTCCAAACTCGCCCGGTGGTGTAACGGCTAAAGCCGTAACGCCACTTTCACAGCAGTCTTCCAAATCCCTGTCTCCCTCCGACTAATGTATTCGTTGTTTTTTTGTTGGTTGGGGATTTAAAGTTAATAATTTGTGAACTCAAAAAGGATCAGTGAGAAATTTCACTGGTCCTTTTGTTGTGCATAAAATAAAAAAGCTGAAATCTATTTAGGCATTGATTCTTTACCAAAGAGATTTCAGCGTAGTAATAATTTTAAAATTACTTGTAGTATGGTAAATCCAAGAATGTAATTATGGTTTCGGTACCGTCGCCAGGATGTGAATTAACACTGATTGTATGGCCAAGTTTATCGACCATCTTCTTAGTCAAATACAATCCCATACCGGTAGACTTGCTGCCAGATTTCCGACCATTGCTACCGGTGAATCCTTTGTTAAAGATTCGACTGATATCTTGGTCAGCAATCCCGATACCGTTATCTTTAATATGTAATTCGATATTATTGTCGTCTGTAGTTGTGAAGACTGAAATCTTACCGCCGTTATCGGTATACTTCAAACTGTTAGCCAAAATCTGATTGATGATAAAGCTCAGCCATTTCTCATCGGTTAAAATTTTCTTATCGGTGATGTCAAAATTGATGCCGATACGTTTGCTGATAAATAGGCGTTTGTTGGTTCTGATGCAGGCTTTGACGATGTCGTTTAAATCTTGTTCTTGAATTAAATAATCATTCGAGAAATTATTTAAACGGGCAAAGTAGAGTGCTTGATCAACCAAATAATCGATTTGGTCTAGTTCTTCAGCAATCAAGTCGGGGTCCAAGTCGTCATCTTGGGATAACTTCAATGCCGCCAAAGGAACTTTAATGTCATGCACCCAAGATTCAGTGTATTCTCGCTGATCTTTTTGGTTCTGATAAAGTTCAGTCAACTCATTACGATATTCCATAGAAATATTGTTAATTTTTGATTGAATAAATTTTTGTTCATTATTTCGAGCACCGTATAATTCTTTCGACAGGTCCTCTTGATAATTTTCCAACTGTTGGAACCACGTCTTCTTGTGTGTATACGAAATAGCCAAATTTGCCACTAGGAAGACCATTGCCAGAATCCATGTGTAAATCAATGTACCCGGGTTAAAGTTAACGTGAGGGTCCAAATAGAGGACTAATTCGACAAAAGTCATCCCCACCAAGACAATGAGAATTGAATAAATATGATCGCGTAAGTATTTAAAAAATGTCATATTTCACCTCTAGGGAATGATGTATCCTTGTCCAACTTTAGTAACAATATAATTCTTCAAGCCAAACTTTTCGATTTTTCCACGGAGACGATTGATGTTAACGGTCAAAGTGTTGTCATCAACGAAACGCTCGTCATCCCACATAAAATTCAAAAGTTGCTCACGTGTGACAATTTTGCCTTGGTCCTTCAAAAGCCGTTGCAACAATTTGTACTCATTTTTAGACAAGTCAATTTTGTTATCAGCGATTTCCACCGAGCCGCTCGAAAGGTTGAGTTTGAGACCATTGTGTTCAATTACATCGCTGGTACTCTTGGTAAAGTCATATGTCCGGCGCAAAAGGGCGTTGATTTTAGCAATCAAGATATCAATTGAGAAAGGCTTTTCCACAAAATCGTCAGCGCCCATGTTCATTGACATGATTTGGTCCATGTTAGAATTACGAGATGAGATAATAATAATCGGAGTTTTGGAAACCTTGCGGATTTCTTGATTCCAATAGTAGCCGTCATAAACGGGAAGATTGATGTCGAGCAATACCAAGTCAGGTTTGTATTCGTTAAACTGATCCATGATATTATTAAAGTCTTTGGTAATATAAGAATTCATTTGCCACTTTTCAAGATTTTCACTGATTAGTTGGGAGATAGATGGATCATCTTCAATAATCATAATTTTAGCCATTATAAAATTCCCTCCGTGCTAGAATAAAGACACTATATAGTATGATAACAATAATCATTGTAAAAATGTAGATTCTTCCGCTGCCGCTTCCGGCTGTCGGGGAAAATGCAGTTCTGCCATGAGGACCGGTCCGAGCCGAAGTGCGGTCTCGAACCTCGATTTTGAACTTCGCACAGTTTGCGAATTTCAAAACTCGCCCTGTGGTGTAATGGCTAAAGCCATAACGCCACCTCCATGGCAGACTGCATTTTCCCCGACAACCTCCAGCTCATGCATTTTTGGATTGATTGTTGTTAGTAATATAGTTGTTATTATAGCTGATTCTTTGATTTGGTTTATGGATATAACTTCATTTCCATAATAATTTGAAAAGTTTCAGAATACTCTCACGTTTAAATATTTAATGTATTGATTTTAATAACAATACTCAATATCAAAAAATTAAATGTAAACTAAAAATATCCTAGCCGGGGGTAGTGAGTGATGAAGACAGCGAGGCTCAAGACCGTACTTTGGCTCGAACCGGTCCCATGGCAGACTTCGTCACTCGCTCACTGCCTCCGGCGGCTACCCAAGAAGGTAATTATTTATGCAAATTGCTGTAAAAAATATTTCAAAAGATTTCGGTAAAAAAAGAAACGCTGTGCATGCTATTAAGGATATCAGTGTTGAAGTTGAACATGGCGAATTCTTTGGTATCATGGGTCCCTCAGGGGCTGGGAAAACCACTTTGTTGAATATGATTTCAACTAATGAACGTCCTGATCACGGACAAATCATTATTGATGGCATGGATTTAACACAATTACATGATCGTGACCAAGCTAAATATCGTCGTAATAAAATGGGCTTTATTTATCAAAGTTTTGAATTGCTCGATTCTTTGAACGTTAAAGAAAATGTTATTCTGCCACTAGCTTTGAATCGTTCCAATAAACGATTAATTGAAGAGAGATTTAAATATATGATGCAACTGCTCAATATTGAAAATCTGTCCGATCGGGCGGTGGATGAGTTGTCGCTTGGTCAAAGGCAGATTGTTGCGGCAGCGCGTGCTTTGATTAATCGTCCCGAGATTTTGTTTGCGGATGAGCCTACGGGTTCGTTGGATTCGAAGTCAGCGACGATTTTGTTGAACTATATGCAGATGGTCAATGAGAAAGAAAAGACGACTATTTTGATGGCAACACATGATGCTTTTACGGCTAGTTATTGCAGTCGAGTTGTCTTTATTAAAGATGGGGTGATTTTCTCAGAGATTGTTAATCCGGGCAACCGTGACAAATTCTTTGAGCAAATTATCAACATGCAACGGACTATTGGCGGAGGGGATTATTTCAATGTATCGCAAAATAATTAAACGAAGTCTGTCCAATATGCGCGACAGTTATCTAATTTATATTTTAGCCTGCAGTTTCGCAATTGGAGTTTTCGGAATCCTGCTGTCGATGGGCGATAATCCGTCGGTTCACTATGCTTTGCGGTGGTGGAATTCGCTGATTTTTGATGTTGCAATCATTATGAGCAGTATTTTCGGTTTCTGTGCATTCGTATATATGGCGTACGTCGGAGGATTCTTCGTTAAACAGCAGCGAAATGAGTTTCTGACATTTGAAAAGCTAGGTATGCAACGCTGGACAATCATTATGATCAGCTTTCTGCAGACGACTATCGTTCAAGCGGTAGCCTGGATTATCGGACTGACATTTATGGTGATTTTTCAGAAATTTATGGGAATGCTATTAGTCTATTTGATGCAGATGCATTTTGATTTCGTGATGCACATTGGGATGAATAATATTCAATTGTTAATCGCGACATTTGTCTGGACAACGCTGACGTTGAGCATTATCAATGCTATTAAAACATATCGAATTTTGAAAAAGAAAGAACGCCGGACGATTGTCAAAACTCGTTGGTGGCTACGTGTTCCTGCGGGACTTTTTGGAGTTGTCTTACTAATTACTGCCGAAATTGCAACATTTTATCTGTTCAAAAATATGCGGACAATCAGTTATTCATCCAAGCCACTGACAGAAATTGTCTATATTTTGGGCTCCGATATTTTTGGAACGTATCTGGTTTACTTCGGTTTTCTGCCCACAATTTTAAATATTATGGAGAAAATTCACTCAGTTTCATATTCAGGTATCAATATTTTCTCGTTCAAATATATGAAAGAACGACTCTTTCAAAATATTTCTATCCTCTGGTTCGTTACCGAATTGTCAGCTTTGGCCTTGGCATTATTGACGTTTTGTTACTTCGGTTATCAAGCTGTTCATCAAAATTACAACAGCGCTTATCCGTTCGAATTGGCTGCCAACAAGGATACTGTCAATGTTATTCGTCATGAACTCAAAAAAAATGACGCCAAAATTAGGGGTAGTTACAAGACGGACGTTAAGATAAATCTGGTTTCTTACTATAACAAGTCCAGTGAGTCGTACATTCGCCAACCAATGACGTTTATGTCGTATTCAGATTACAAATCTTTGCCAAAAAGAATGCGAAAAAATAATTCCAAAATCAATGCTCACCAATTTTTGAAGATTGATTACAGCTCTTCAATTATGTATAGAAACAAGTCCGATGAGCACAATATCGAGGTCAAAGGTGCGCCAATGATTCAGACTGCCAAGCAGGGAAATTCGTTCCCATATGGAAGTTCGATGCATTTTGGCCCCATGATGATCGTGCCTAATAGCTATTATCAAAAGATGCCGAGCGAGGTCAAAGATACATTCTACGGTTGGGATTTCAAAAAAGGTGACCGCCTGAAACGTTCGCAATTACAGAAATTGGATAGTTATCGCGATGCTTATTATATGAGGGTTAAATTCAGGTCGTCATTGGCAGATTCTTCAATCGAAGTCATGAAAAAAGAACCCAATAAGTATGAGACCGCAATCTATACTCAATCTGGATTCTTACGACAAGGCAGTATTAAAAAGCATTTCAAACAAGGTGGAGGATTCTATCTCTTCATCGTGGCACTGTTCAGTGTGGCCTTGTTAGTTGCACTGGGAAGCGTGTTAACGTTACGAATTTTATTGCGTGATGATTATCAGTCAAGCCAATTAAGGACGTTGCAAAAAATCGGTGTTGAAGAAAGTGAGATCAAGGGGATTATCCGACGTGAAAATACCTTGACGTTCTTGATACCAATTGTGTTTGCGTTAGTGCAGTCCTTTGCGGCCATTGCGATGTTTGATTTTGGACGCCATATATCTAAGAACATTATCTTAATTTATGGTGGCTACATTGTACTTTATGGATTATTTGGAATTATCAGCTTTAAAGTTTCATGGCGGTGTGTTAAACAGAAATTCAAACTATGATTTGGATTTATTGAAATATGCCGCCTGCGGGTGACGGGAAAAATGCAGTTCTGCCATGTGGACCGGTCCGAGCCAATGTCTCGGGCCTCGATTTGAAGCCTTGCCATAGTTCGGCAAGTCTCCAAAGTCGTCCGTGGTGTAAGAGCTAAAGCTCTAACGCCACCTTCATGGCAGACTGCATTTTTCCCGTCACCCTCCGGCTCTAGTTACTCGGTTAGTTTGAATGTCTGTTTTATTTCCGCAGTGTTTTTAAATTATAATCGAATTGATCCAACGCTTTTGTCTTTATTATTATTTTACGTAATGTAATATGACTGGATTAAAGGATAGAAAATACTAAAATCAGTATCAATATATTAGGTAAAAGGGAATATCAAACAAATTCTAAAACAAGTAGCGCAATACTCTAGAAGATTAGTTACTGGTTTCAACCAACTAAATTTTTAAATAAAATAGCCTCCGATTGCCAGAGTTTTCGCCCGCAGTGAAACTAAAATAAGGACGAAGTCCTTATTTTAGGGGACGATTTTGAAATTCGCAAAGGTCCATGGCGAAGTTCAAAATCGAGGTTCGAGACCGTACTATGGCTCGAACCGGCCCCACAGCAGGCGAAAAACTCTGGCAATCGGAGGCGGCAGATGTCAATACAACCTAATCAGCAAGTGAGTAAGCTTTGGAGAAGAAACCAAAGTCCTCTTCAGTAGTGCCTTGAATTTGTTTTTGAATCTCTTCTTGAAGCATGAGCTGCCAAGCTTTAATCTGGCTGGTTTCAGAGAATGTCCGAATAATTAAATATTCTCGTGGACTTTCCCTTTTTTGCAAGGTAGCAGTTGCGTTAGAATTAAAGGAGTATTGGTGGGTACCAAAGAGCTTATCTTCGAATAATTTGGCTTGATCAGCGTTTAATTTCAAATAAGTCAAGGAATACAAATTGTTCATAGGTTCGTAAACCCCATTGATACTGCGATATTGTGCAAATGTCGATAACTTTTTTATTAAAAGGTGGTCCGCATTAGCATGAAATAAGGGTTTTAATAAAGTATCAGCAGATGTTAGCTGACTCTTTAAAAAATTATATGTGCCTAGCTTTAATGTTATGTTCATAATTATTGAAATCCTTTCAACTTAAATTTTTTATGGAGGTTTTCTATGTTAGTTACAGTATTAGGCTTTTATGGTGGGTATCCCCATGATGGAATCGGAACGTCTGGTTACTTGTTACAGGCTGACGGCAAGAAATTGTTGATCGACTGTGGTAGTGGCGTTTTGAATGCTCTATCAAAGTATATGAAACCAACTGATTTAGATGCTGTGGTTCTTTCACACTATCACCATGATCATACAGCAGATGTCGGTGTTTTGCAGTACGAATGGCTGGCCGCTAAAAAAGAAAATCTACTTCCTATTTATGGTCATACACAGGATTTTGTCAACTATGCACAACTGACAGTGGAAAATGCAACGAAGGGAATCGCCTACAACGACTACGAACCAACTGAGATTGGCGACTTGAAATTTGAATTTCTCAGAACCGTTCATCCCGTCCCAGCATATGCAATGCGTATCACTGACAAAGAAGGTAAGGTGCTCGTTTATACAGCGGATACAACTTACTTCGACGGTTTAGTCGATTTTGCCAAAGATGCTGATTTGTTGATTGCTGATACTAATTTCCCAGAAAATGTTACTGGTAGAAAGGCTCATCTGAATACTAAAGAAGCCGGAACGTTGGCTAAAGACGCTAAAGTTAAGCGCTTGATGATCAGCCACTTGCCACAAACAGTCGATTTGGAAACTATGTTAAGCCAATCACAAAAGTATGCTGGCGATGTTCCCGTCGTTCATGCATTCGAAGGGCTAGAAGTAGATCTCTAATCGCAGTCTCACAGTGATTAGTTTACAATGAAAGTCATATAAAGTTTAACTAATGCTAAAAATAATTTATTATTTATGTAATTTGTGAACACTTTACATAAAGGGCTATTTGTCGGGTGCATGTTTTCACAAGTAAACAAATTTCGAACAAATATTCGTAACTTTTTATTGAAAAGGTATAGATTTTATTATGGTAGTAAGTTACAATATTTATGTGTTTAAAGAGTTTGATACTACACAGGAAAGGAGAGATTATATATGGTAACCATTTATACATCTCCAAGTTGCACTTCATGTCGTAAAGCCAAGGCTTGGCTTGAACAACATGACATTCCTTACAAAGAAAGAAACATTTACTCTGAACCTTTAAATAAGCAAGAAATCAAACAAGTACTTCAAATGACTGAAAACGGAACAGAGGAAATTATCTCTACTCGTTCAAAGGCATTCCAAAACCTTAAGGTTGATTTAGACGATTTAACAGTTGATCAATTGTTAGATTTAGTTCAAACAAACCCAGGTCTCTTGAAGCGTCCAATCATCATGGATGACAAACGTCTTCAAGTAGGTTTCAACGAAGATGAAATCAGAAGATTCTTGCCTAGAAGCGTTAGAACTATGGAACTTCAAAAGGCTCAATTAATGGCTGGCTTATAAAATAAAACTGGGATCACTATACGTTTACGTATGGTGGTTTTTTTTGCTTTAAAATACTTTTTTGGATATAAACGTCTTAAAAAGAGACCAATGTACACCATGTATACCGTTGTGATTTGACTAATTTAAGCAAAATAACAAGAAATTTCACGAGTTAATACTCATATTTTACTGCGATGAGTATTATCTAAACCCTATGATACCGGGATTCATATTAGAAGAAAGTGCTTTATATAAAATGAAATTAAATAATATGAATATTTTGATAAGATTCACTTAGTTAAAAAGTTATCAATTAACAAGGGTGGATATAATCATGGCAGGAGCAAAGTTGAAACATAAACAGAAAACGATGCAATACGCTTTAAGGCTGATTGTCTTTCTTTGTAGTGCCATTTCGCCGTTATTTTCAATGCAAGTCGCTCATGCAGATGATATTCAAGATTTGGTTAGTCAAAACAAAATTGTAACTGATGATAATAATTCTACTAGTACAATTATGCCTTTGGCTGCCACTAATGCCGCCGATCCGACTGATATTGCTAGTGGGACTTGGGGGAATTGTGATTGGAATATTGATGTGAGTGGAAAACTTAGTATTTATACTCATGATGGTGCTCTATCAGGAATTACACAGCCATTTGAAACTCTACCGAGCGGAAAACCCATAGGACTTCCTTGGGACAATTTTGTTGATGATATAACAAGTGTTTACGTTGGAAAGGGCATAGTTGCTAATAATTCTTCCGCAGGTTTGTTTTCAAATATGCCTAATGTGGAGGAGATTGATGTTGGAAATTTAGATGTTAAGTATGTTTTAGGATTGGATAATTTTTTTGCACATGATGATAATCTAAAAGTTATAAGCGGATTGGGAAATTGGAATATATCAAATGCAATAACTATTAATAATATTTTTGCTTATGATGAGCAATTATCATCTATTTCTGGTATTGAAAAATGGGATACATCAAATATTACGAATATGGGTTCCATGTTTTTAAATGATGAAATGCTTAATTTTAGTGATTTCGAAAACTGGAATACGTCAAATGTTACAAGTATGGCCTCAATGTTTAATTCTTCTGGAATATCAGACTTTACACAGCTAGCAAATTGGGATGTTTCTAGTGTTGTTGATATGATGGCGATGTTTTCAAGGGATACGGCAATGACCAATATTGATGTATCACATTGGAATACCGACAGTTTGGCCAATACCTCAAATATGTTTAGTGGATGTAAATCTTTGAATGATATAAAAGGTTTAGGATCTATGAATATGAGTAAAGTAACGGATATTAGTATAATGTTTAGTCAGGATTCATTATTATCATCATTATCAGGGGTAGAAAACTGGGATGTTAGTAATGTTGCTAATATGACTTCTCTTTTTAATGGGTGCAGTAATTTACAGTCTCTAGATTTAACCAGATGGGACACCTCCAATGTTACAAACATGTCGAGTATGTTTGGAGGAGATTTAAATTTGGATGAGAAAACCTTACTAGGTATTTCAAATATTGATACATCAAAAGTAACTAATATGTCAGGAATGTTCAGTAATACAGGTTTTGTGATTTTAGATTTAAATCATTTCAATACTGACAGTTTGACAAATATGAATAATATGTTTTCTAATACAAAAAAATTGCAGCAATTAAAAGGCAATTTTAATATTAGCGGGTTAACTGAATTAACAAATGTATTTATGAATTCAAATGTTTCAGATTTCTCAAACTTTAACATAGAAAACTGGGATACTAAAAATATAGAAAGTTTTAACGGAACATTTAAAGGAACAAATTTTGAGACTTATGATTTTTTGAAAAATTGGAATGTTAGTTCAGGACAGATTTTTCAATATATGTTCAGTGATTGTAAAAATATAGTTACTGCCCCAACAGCTAAGTGGTCAATTAAAAGTATTGTAGGAAAATTAAATCTTTTTGAGATGTTTGGTAATGATCCGGAACTTATTAGTGCTGATATGTCTAACTGGACCCCAGCCGTACCTGTATCATCCATGTATTATATGTTTCTTAATGATAACAAGATAACTTCATTAGATTTGTCAGGTTTTGATATATCTAATGCTACAATGACCTCAGCATTTGCCAATACTACTGATCTATGGAAAATAAAATTAGGACCAAATTCAGTTATTCCTTTGGGTACAGGTTTGACAACGCATGATAAGGGTTCGATAATCAATGATCCAATTGATCCTGACGGTTCGTATAAGGCGGTTGGGTCGTATTGGCAAGCAGTAGGAACAGGGACTGATCATGAACCAAATGGAGATTTATATTCTCAGGATCAATTGCTGGAATTATACGCTAATCCCGGTGGAAAGACGGAAACTTACGTGTGGCAACAACAGGCAAAAATTGATATGAAGATGACGGTTCCTGATATTGATTTTGGAACTACTTCCAATGCTGCAGGGATTGTTCATCGTAAGAGTGATTTTGCAATATCAATTGATAATGAAAGCTATCCAACCGATGCCGTACCATCTGATTTGTCGGTTTCGATGGATGCTCCTTTGACTGATGAAACAGATAAGACTAAAACGCTTAATGATGTTTTGGTCTTTAAAGATAAATCTAATAACGAAAGTATCTTATCATCTGAGGATACTAAGATTTACTCGGGTGATATCGCTAATGGCTCCAATACAATATCATGGGATGACGACCACGGAATTCTTTTGAATATGAATCATGATCGATACGCGGAAAATGGTCATTATTCAACCACGCTTAAATGGACTCTAACTAACAGTATTTAATATGTTATTAACAAAAAATAAAGCTACTATACATCACGTATAGTGGTTTTTCTTTACCAATTTTTCGACCAAATTTCATCAGATTTTACGAGATAATACACAGATTTTTTCACGGTGAGTATTATCTAAAGCCCGTTATAACAGTATTCATATTAAGAAAAATGTGTTTATACATATTGAAAAATTACATTATGAATATATTGATAAAATTCACTTAGTTAAGAAATTATCAAAGGCGGATAATATCATGACAAGGATGAATTTGATATATAAACATAAGTATACTTTGAGATTGATTATCTTTCTTTGTAGTGCACTATTGCCGTTATTTTCAATGCAGGTTGTTCATGCAGATACAAATGATATTCAAGATGTAGTTAGCCAAAATAAAATTGCGACTGATGATAATAATTCTACTAGTACAATTATGCCTTTGGCTGCCACTACTGCTGCCGATCCGACTGATATTGCTAGTGGAACTTTTGGCAGTTGTAATTGGGTCATTGATGCAGGTGGAAGGTTGAGTATAAGTGTACCTGATGACAAATCAGCATTATTGGGTCAGGTTCAATTAAATAATTCGATTCCTGATATGCCTTGGTACAATTTTCGTAACCAGATAACTAGTGTTTACGTGGGAGAAAAAGTACTGGCCTATAATAATTCGTCATATCTATTTAGCTTCTTACCGAATGTTACTAGTATTGATGTTAAGAACCTAAATGTTCAATACGCAAGCACTTTGTCCAGCATGTTCTATTTAGATCCCAGTTTGACTTCCCTTACAGGATTAGAGACGTGGAATATTTCACATGCGACTAATATCGAGTCATTGTTTTCTAGTGATAGCTCCTTACAGTCAATTCAAGGGTTAGAAAATTGGGATACTTCAAATGTTACAAGGATGGTCTCAATTTTTTCTGGTGATAAAAAGTTGAATATAACCGGAATAGAGAATTGGGATACGTCCAAAGTTATTGAAATGAGTTCAGCTTTTTCTGGAGTTCAAATGGAAGACTTATCGCAGGTTAGAAATTGGGATGTTTCCAAAGTTGTGAAGATGCCTTTTATGTTTAGTCAGAATTCGAATATTAAGAGTATTGATATTTCAAATTGGAAAACAAATAGTTTGGAAGATACTGGTAGTATGTTTTCCGGTTGTAAATCATTAACGGAAGTTATTGGCATAGACTCGATTGATATGACACATCTTACAAATATCAGTAGTATGTTTCAGATGGATAGTAGTTTAATAACTTTACCGTATTTAAGCAATTGGGATACTAGTAATGTAGTGTCTATGTTAGGCGTGTTTTCCGGCTGCAGTAAACTTGAATCTTTGGATTTAACAAATTGGAATACGGGTAATGTTGAAACCATGCAAAATATGTTTAGTGGGTGCTCAAAGTTAAATGAAAACAATCTGAAAGGATTGTCTTTATTTGATACGAGTGAAGTTACCAATATGGCTTATATGTTTCAAAGTACAGGCTTTGTAAATCTTGATTTAAACAATTTTAATACTAGTAAAGTAACCGATATAAATTATATGTTTGGGAATACGAGTAAGTTACAGGAAGTGAAAGGAAATTTTGATACCAGCTCAGTGAATCGTATTAATAATTTATTTTACAATTCCAATATCAGTGATATCAGTCAATTGAATATTGCAGATTGGGATGTTTCAAAAGTTACTAGTCTCACATATGTTTTTTCTAAGGATAATAATTTGAAATATATTCCAGTCGGTAAATGGGACGTTTCAAACGTTACTGACTTTTCATACACCTTTTATCTGTCCCCAAGTTTTGAGAATTTACCAGTAAGCAATTGGGATGTTTCAAGTGCAACGACTATGCGTGGAATGTTCTGGGGGACGGGTGTTAAGACCTTGGATGTTTCAACTTGGGACACTTCCAATGTGGATACATTTTATGCAATGTTTGATGCCATGTCTAATTTGGAGACACTTGATATCTCTAATTTTGATACTACTAATGCGACCGACGTACAGGCAATGTTGAAAAATGATACCAATCTATGGAAATTAACATTAGGTCCTAAATCTGTTTTGACTAATTTAAATGGTCCAGCTTTGGAGCAAACGGCTTCTGTTCCAACGCCCGTACCAGGTACCGCCATTAAAGACGATTCAACCGACAAAACTTATTCAGCAATCAGTGACAAGTGGCAAGTGGTCGATACAGCCGATGGTGGAACTGATCATGAACCATTAGGTGATTTAGTTTCCGCACAGGATATTATGGATAAGTTTTCTACTGTTGGTAATCCTGTAACGACTTATGTCTGGCAGCAACAAACAAAGGGCGATATGAAGATGACCGTTCCTGACATTGATTTTGGGACTACTTCGAATGCCTCTGGCCTTGTCCGACGTAAGAATGACTTCGCGATAAATGTTACTAATAGCACATATCCAACCGATGCTGTGCCGTCTGACTTATATGTATCAATGGATGCGCCGTTGACTGACGAGACGGATAAGACTAAAACACTCAACGATGTTTTAGTTTTTAAGGATAAATATAATAATGAAAATGTTTTGTCATCTGCCGATACGAAAATTTACTCAGGTGATATCGCTAATGGCCCCAATACAATATCATGGGACGATGACCACGGAATTCTTTTGGATATGAATCATGATCGATATGCGGAAAATGGTCACTATTCAACCACACTTAAATGGACTTTGACAAATAGTTTATAGATGAATGATATGAATCGAGACATCTCTCAATTGAGGTGTCTTTTTTTGAATCAA
This sequence comes from Companilactobacillus heilongjiangensis, assembly GCF_000831645.3. NCBI lineage: Bacteria > Bacillati > Bacillota > Bacilli > Lactobacillales > Lactobacillaceae > Companilactobacillus > Companilactobacillus heilongjiangensis. The sequence continues at coordinate 1,810,079 of NZ_CP012559.1, read as the reverse complement.
TTCCGTCCGCTACCGATACTTAAATTTACTCGAGTGCTATTAATATTGGTGAAAGTATCCTGTTTGGGGATGCAGATTATAGAACCTCGTTGAAGATAGCTAATAAACGATATGCCAGAAACTGGTGCTAATCAACAACTCTCAAGTTAAACACGACAAATAGCCTTTAAAAAGGTCGTTTTCTTTGACTAACTTTCCGACATTTAGTATATTGTTCGAATGACTTTTAATATCGATATGAGATAGTTGAAATAGTTTTTGAGACTGTTAAAATGTAGATACAGAATTGAGGTGACTATGATGGAAATGGATCGACTTAATGAGAACACGATCAGAGTCATTCTTAGTACAGAGGATTTACAAGAACGTGGAGTGACTGTTTTGGATTTGCTTGGCAATAAAAAACAAATAGAAACGTTCTTCTACAGTATTTTGGATGAAGTTGATAAGGATCACGCTTTTACGAATAATGAACCCGTTACTTTCCAAATTATGCCTAACAAGGCTGGCTTGGAGCTGTTAATTAGCAAGAGTGATGATTCCGACGGCACAGGTTCATTGCCATTAAATGGGCTACAAGATTCAACCGATAATGACGATAATAGTCTGGACGATGAGAAGATTGGTACTGAAGAATATGACAGCGATACTGCTCCATATTTGAATGACCCCGATACACCAACTAAGACAGTTATTGTTGAATTTAAAGACTTTGAAGATTATGTCCAATTGGCTAATTTGTTACACTTGGAAAGTGGTATCTCAAACCTTTGGGAATACAAAGATAAGTATTATTTGCAATTGATTCTGTTCACAGATGAAATGCATGAAATGACTTACAGCGATGTTTTGGCATTGCTAAGCGAGTATAGTTTCAAGACTAAAGTTACAGCGGCTGTCTTATCAGAGTATGGTAAGAAAGTTATGACGAAGACGGCTTTGGAATTGACTAGATATTATTTTGGAAATTAAGCAGATCAACCTATTTGAGGTTGGTCTTTTTTGTTTTATTGAAGTATGCTTCAGTATTTGTTTATAAAATATATAATTATAAATGTACTAATTATTGTAATGAATAAGAAAATTGGTACGTATTATTGTACAATAATTAAAACGTCATGATATAATAAATTTGTTCTTTGAAAGGAGAATAAGATGGCAACTACTGCAGTTAGTATTTCAGAAATTAGAAAAAATTTAAAAAAAATAACAGATGATGTGGTTGATTATGATGATCATGTTATTATTACTAAACCACAAAATAGAAATGTCGTTCTTATGTCTGAAAAAGAATTTGATTCTTGGAAAGAGACACTATATTTATTAGGAACTGAAGCAAATAGAAAAGAATTAGATGAATCAATAAAGCAGGTAAAAGAAGGACATATAAAGACTCTTTCTAAAGAAGAGTGGGATAAAATGTCTCATGAAAATTAATCGAGTAAGTTTTTCTTTGAAAGGTCTAGCTGATTATCAGTATTGGCAAGGACAGGATCGAAAAACACTTAAGGTTTTGAATAAATTGATTGACGACATTATTAGACATCCGTTTACGGGAATCGGAAAGCCTGAGCCGTTGAAGTATAGTATGGATAATTATTGGTTAAGAAGAATTAATAAAAGTGACAGAATTGTATATGCTGTTTCCAGAGATTCAATAATTATTATTCAGTGCCGCTTTCATTATTGAATCTAGAAGAACCACTAAATAGGTTTTCGTTTTAGTAAGACTTTATGAAATGTTTTTTATAATTGTAACTAAATAGCTCACAGGAATAAGTTAATATTCGTGTGAGCTTATTTTAACTCCAAGGTCCTAACATCGTTACTAATAAAATTACGATAATAACAGTTCTTATCAAATGATGTGACCAATTAATTTTCTTTTGAGCAAAACCATGAACCAGTGCTGCTGACCAAATTATTGGAAGTAAAATAGCCGTCACTGGATAGATTTTACTTCTGAATATAATGATTGTGATTAATAGAATTACTAAACTCAAGATATTTAAAAATCCTGAAAATTTCATTAGATTGTTTTTTTTTCGATAACTAGGGATGTTTAGAATAGACACGACACCCATTAAGACGATAAATAATATCGCTAAGCAAAGTCCAATTAGATTTATCATACTGACACCTTCAGTCGACATTTTCTAAAGTTTACCATAATTGTTTTTGATCAGTATATTTAATGCCTAAAGTCGCTAGATGGCATCTTGTCAAATGTGTGAAACCGCATACAACTTTTGCTACAATTATTTTAGGTGGTGAGGATAATATGGTAGAAAAAACTCAAGTTATTGAAGCAATGCAGAAATTTAGTCAAGAATTGAATCGGGTTCATGGCAATTCGCAGACAGCTCGGTTTGTCAGTGAAAGTTTAGTAGAGCTACAGAAAAGTGAAGGCATGGCTTTTACTGGTTCGTTGCAATATTTTTTAAATCGAGTGCCAGTAGTTAAATTATCCGATGGCATTGAATTTAATGAAGTTGAAAAGAAGTTGTGGCATGAAGTTCGGTCATTCAATGATTTAGGTAACAATCTATGGGGAGCAAGATTGTAGAAATAGTTTGAAGGTGAAGATAATATGAAACAAGCAGATCAAGAAAGAGTTTTGAAGGCCATGAGAAGTTTGAGCGAAGCATTGAATAAATATCATGGTGGGACTCAGACTGCTCAGTATGTGGAAGAAACAATTTCAGAATTGGAGAAGTGTGAGAGTAAAGCTTTCGTCGGTGGTTTTGAGTATTATATTGTCAAAGCTGGAATGTTGCGAACATCAGAAGGGGTCAAATTGAATGACATTGAATATAAAAGATGGCATGAATTAGCGTCGATGAAAGATTTAGGAAACGATTTATTCTTTGGCCTGGGGTTGTGATAAGGAGTTTTAATTAAGTTTCAAATATTTGGCAGAGATTAAATTTTTTTCTACTCCAGATAGGCTACATATTTAAATACCTCTGATAGAAACAGAAAATATATTAGCCGGAGGTAGCCAGAAAATGGGGAGTACGCAGTGAAGGTGGCGTTATTGCTTTAGCAATTACACCACGGACGACTTTGGAGACTTGCCGAACCATGGCAAGGCTTCAAATCGAGGTGAGAGACCTTGGCTCGAACCGTTCCTCACAGCGGACTGCCCATTTTTCTGGCTACCGGAGGCGGCAGTGAACAAAAAATATATTTTTTGCGTAATTTCTATCAGAGGTGATAAAAATGTATGCAGCATTGGATGAAGAAGGAACACTAATTTATGCCAAAGAAGCAATCGAGAATAGAAACTACTACTGTTGTCACTGCGACCAATTAGTTCAACTGATCCTAACTGACACCAGAAAATACTTTCGCCATACGAATAAAACAGCCAATAATATCAACGAACGCTTGATTCATCGAAAAGGTAAGCAGCTGATAATTGATGAATTACAGAAATACAATTTTGAATCATTAGAAAGCGAGTATTACTTGCCAGAAATTAAACAACGACCAGATATTTTGATCAATCAAAAATTAATCGTGGAGTATCAGTGCGCCAAAATAGATGAGAATATTTTATCCGACCGCGTGGATGGATATCGAAAGGTTGGCCTGCGCAGTATTTGGATTTTAGGTGAAGCCTATTTGGATGTTCAATTGCGCCGAGAGCACTTGAAGTTTATTGATTATAGCGAAAATTTTGGTTATTACATTTTAATGCTCGATTCATTAAATCAGCGTTTCACACTCTTTCATCACGTTAAATTCTTGGGTCCATTCAATAAAATTTTCTTCCAGAGAGAGATTTTTGAAAAGGGTGGATTGCCAGATTTGTTTTCGTATCAACCGGAAGAGTATCCCATCAAATCACAAGTAATGAGCGCGTATCTGCTTAAAAAATTGCGTAAAAAAAATGATCCACAAGCACAGTGGGTCAAAATGAATTTTTATCAACAACGGAATCAGACCGTTGAAAGCTATTTAAATAAACATGTTTTTACGCCACAACCGCCAATTTACCAACTTCCAATTTGGCAGATGGTTTGCGGCAAGAAACCAAAGCTTTTACAACAGCCGTTATTAGATTATGCACAAATCAAAAAGCCTCCACAGCCGTGAAGGCTTTTTTTCAATATGTTCGTCTGATTAACGTCTGAATTTATCCAAACTGATAACGGTACTAGAATCGACATATTTTTCCGATTGAGGAAGTTCGCGTTCCAACATCGCATTAAGATTGTTGTTGATACTTTCTGGATCACACGAATCGCCGAAATCATTAATCATGACACCGGGTTTTTCTTCGTGGTCGAGATCGAAGACAATAGCTGTGGGAGCCTTTTGAATCTGCATTTCCATTGATAGTTGTTGGTCACGTTTAAGACCTTGAACGACACATTGACTTTCTTTATCGGTCATAATTGCCTTATAGTCGAGCCCACTATTGTTAATTGCACGTTTGATAGTGGTATCATCAAAGGGATTGTTTAGAACATTAACTTGTTCTTGAAGATTCATTAAAAAGTTACGTGCTTTCTTATTTCCTTGGCATGAGGCTGCCTTATATAATTTAGCGGCTTCAAGCACTTCTTGGGAAGCGGTAGTACGTTCCTCAATATCGGTAATTTTGAAACCTTTTAATTGCATATAATCATTAATTGTAGCCATATTATAGTTCGTTACGAAATGATATTGTGTATCAATGTCGTGCTTTCTAGTGAAGTCGATAATAGCTTGTTCCACTGTTAAACAATACGAACATAAGGGATTAATATATAAGAATATTTCCCACATTACGTTTTCCCTCCATCTCTCTATTGCATAGTCATTCTACCAACAATTTTTAAAAAGGTAAAATTATAAACTCATGACGTTGCTGCCGCCGAAGATTATCAGCAATATAGTCTGCTGTGCGACCGGTGTGGGCCAAGGTCCCACGCCTCGATTTTGAGGTTTGCATAAACCGCAAATCTCAAAATACGTCGGTGGAGTAAGAGAGGAAAAACGCCTTTCTAACACCACCTGCACTGCTGACTATATTACTGATAACCTCCAGCTAGTGTTTTTTTAATTGCTAAGTTGTTGTGTTGATATATGCATAGTAAAGGATATCGGAGAAATTTACTAATAATAAGTTTTAAAATGATGAGTCAATTTTGCAAAGTTGAATCATTTTGTTTAATCAAATATATGGATAGATCTTACCAAAATATTGGTGTGACTAATTTTGTGCGGTGTTTTAAGTATTCCGTCTACAGAGCTGGAAAATATTCACTAGCTGTGCGGAACGACTCGAGCCAAAGTTCGGTCTCGAGTCTCGGGTTGAAGCCTTGACAAAGTTCGTCAAGTTTCCAAACATGCCCTTATACCACAACCACGGCACACAAATATTTCCCAGCTCTTCCGACTAATTAATCGTTATTAGTTGAGTGTAAAAGCATGTAAACTGTTTTAGAATATGGAATATTTGTAGTAGGTTATCGACTAGAGCCATGCGTATCTATTTGTCGTATACTCTGAAATTGACGTGAATATTTACAATAGACTATCAACTAAAATTAGTAATTAGATTATCCAAAAATAACCTAGCCGGAGGTAGCCAGAAATGGGGAGTACGCCGTGAAGGTTGTGTTATGGCTTTAGCCATTACACAACGGACGACTTTGGAGCCTTACCGAACTGTGGTAAGGCTTCAAATCGAGGTGAGAGACCTTGGCTCGAACCGGTCCTCACAGCGGACTGCCCCATTTTCTGGCTACCGGAGGCGGCATATATATAAAACTTTGTAAGAATAAAGTGAATCTAAATCGAATATAAGATATATTTAAAGAAGTAAGTAAAGCGAGGTCATTATGTCAGAAATCAAATGGAATGAATTTTTGATACCATATTCACAGGCAGTAGACGAATTAAAAATCAAATTTAGAAATTTACGTAAGGAATTTCTGGAGAAGAACGAACATTCTCCCATCGAATTTGTGACCGGACGTGTTAAGACAGTCGATAGTATCAAAGAGAAGATGCGTCGTCGTTTTATTAATGAGGATTTGCTGGAACAAGATATGCAAGATATCGCCGGAATTAGAATTCAATGTCAGTTCGTGGAAGATATTTATGACGTTGCCAAATTGCTTCATATCAGAGAAGATATGCGGGTGATTGAGGAACGTGATTATATTGCCAACAGTAAGCCGAGCGGTTATCGTTCGTATCATGTGGTGATTGAATATCCGATTCAAACTGCTAGTGGTCAGAAAAATATTTTAGCTGAAATTCAGATTAGAACTTTGGCAATGAACTTCTGGTCCACGATTGAACACTCTTTGAACTACAAATATAAGGGTGATTTTCCAGATGAAATTAACGAACGATTGAAACGAGCTGCTGAAGCTTCCTTCATGTTGGATGAGGAAATGTCCAAGATTCGTGAGGAAATTCAGGATGCTCAACAATACTTCACAGATCGAAAGCGTGACCTAAATAATACATCGGAGCACGATAAATAATGAAATTATGGATTAATAATAATAGTAAAGAAAAATCAGTTGCTGCGGCTAACAAATTGCGCAGTAAATTACTTGATGCTGGCCTAATTTTGGACCGTCGTGATCCCCAATTAGTTATCAGTGTCGGTGGTGATGGTACGCTTTTGAGCACTTTCCACGCTTATGCAGCCCATTTGGACCGCGTTAAATTTTTGGCTTTGCACACAGGTCACTTAGGATTTTATTCTGACTGGACCGATACTGAGATTGACGATTTAGCCAACCGGATTATCGAGTGCAAGGACAATATTCCCTCCACAAGTTATCCACTTTTGGACGTTATGGTCGAAAACAAAGAAGGCTCATTGTTCCACGGAATTGCCATCAATGAAACAGTGGTTAGACGTTTATCTTCCTTAACAATGAAGGCCCGAGTTGACTTAGATAAGGAATTTTTCGAAAGTTTTCGTGGCGATGGTTTGTGTTTTTCAACTCCAACGGGTTCAACAGCTTACTCGAAGTCAATCGGTGGAGCATTGATTCATCCAAAAATCAGTGTTTTTCAAATGATTGAAATTGCTTCGATCAACAACCGAGTTTACCGGACAATTTCATCACCAATCATCATTCCTCACAATCAACAAGTCGACCTTTATCCACAGACAGCGGACGATTACGTCATCAGTTGCGATGGGATTACAACGAAATTGAAGAATGTAAAGAAGATTACGATCAAATTGAATTATCAACGTGCTCAATTTGCCCAGTATCGCCACCGTCACTTCTGGACTAGAGTAGAGACAGCTTTCTTGGGACAAGATGAACAAAAATAATCGTATCTTAAAGTTCACAATTGATGATGACGACAAGAAAATTGTCCGTAAGTTTTTAGTCCAACACAAATTTTCCTCTAGTCAATTGCACAATTTAAAAAACAAAGGTGGACTGATCTTTGTTAATCATAAACAACGCCATTTCGACTTCAAGATGAAACCAGGCGACGTGATCCTGATTATTATGAATGAGGAAGAACCGTCTGACTTGATTGCACCAATGTATGGGCCAGTTGACGTTATTTATGAAGATAGTTATTTATTAGTTGTGAACAAGCCGCATGGGATTGCTAGTTTGCCCGCTAAAGCTAAGTCTGGTAAAACGATGGCCAATTTGGTCAAAGGTTATTTGCTGAGCAAAAAAGAGAATTCAACAATTCACTTGGTAACACGATTGGACCGTAATACTTCGGGTCTGATGGTGTTTGCCAAGACTTCGTATGCCCATTCGTTGCTAGATCGAATCTTGCATACAGAAGATTTTCAAAAATTTTATCTAGCGATGGTTTATGGTCAAGTAGAACCAGAAAGTGGTCTGATCGATTTGCCAATTGGGATTGATCCGGACGTTTTTTATATGCGTAATATTGACCACGAAAAAGGTAAGGCGTCTCAAACTGTGTATGAAACAGTGGAAAAGTTTTCAACTGGCAGCTTATTAAAGTTGAAACTTTTGACGGGACGCACGCATCAAATTAGAGTTCACTTAACTGCGATTGGTCATCCGATAATTGGTGACGATATGTACAGTGGCAAAGTTGATTCACGAATAGACCGCCAAGCGCTGCACTGCTACCGTTTGAACATTGTTCATCCTGTGACCAAGCAGTTATTAAAACTTCAAGCACCGTTGCCAGCAGATATGGTAATGTTAAAGAGTGTGTTAAGGGGTGAGAAGAATGGATGAAAATGAAAAAAGACTCCAAGATAAATTTACGCAATTAAAGAGTTATCTTGATGGTGGTGATAAAAAGCGTTTCCGAAAAACTTATTTGGATATGCATTTTTACGACCAGAGTACTTTTTACCTCACGTTAAATAAGACCGAACGTGTAACTTTATACTCAATTCTAGAACCAGATGAAATGGGTGATATGTTCGATACGATTGAGGACGACAATCCGGAGATTCCAGAACTTTTGAAAGAAATGGATCTCGGATATGCTTCCAAGATGTTGAACGATATGTACGATGATAATGCGGCCGATGTTTTGGAACATTTGGACAAAGTCGATGTTGATCGATTCCTTGAACAAATGCCAACTAGTGATGCCAACAACCTTCGTGGATTGTTGCATTACGATACCGAAACAGCCGGTGGTATTATGACCACTGATTATGTTAAGTTTCATGAAGAAGAGAGAGCTGCCGATGCTATTAAAGCTTTGAAAGGCTATGCTCAAACAGCTGAAACGATTTATTACTTATATATTTTGGATAATCACGATGATTTAGTCGGTGTTATGTCATTGCGTGATTTGATTTTGCTAGATGATAACGATACATTGGGCGAAAAAATGAATAGTGACATTATTACAGTCAACGTTGATGCAGAACAGGCAGAAGTTGCGCAAGTCTTTAGAGATTACGAATTTTTAGCCGTTCCTGTTGTTGATCATTCCAATAAATTAGTTGGTATTGTCACCGTTGATGATGTTATTGAAGTTATCGATGACGAAGCCCAACAAGATTACTCTGGTTTGGCCGGTGTTAGTATGGATGAAACCAATAATGACGGACCATTCAAGGCAGCTTCCAAACGTTTGCCATGGTTGATTACGTTGTTATTACTGAGTATGATTACCGCAACATTGATCAATCATTTCGAAGGATTGTTGGCAGAAGCCAGTATTCTAGCCGTCTTCATTTCAACAATCACCGGTACAGCTGGTAATGCAGGTACCCAAAGTTTGGCCGTTGCCGTCAGACGATTAGCAGTTGAAGAAATAAATCGCAGCGAATTTTTAAAGCTGATTGGTAAAGAACTACTAACTGGATTTGTGACCGGAGTAGTAACCGGAATTTCCGTCTTTATGTTAGTCGGAATCTGGAAACACAACTTCGTTCTAGGAATGGTAATCGGTTTAGCAATGTGTGCAGCTATTACCGTAGCCAACTTAGCCGGAAGTTTGATTCCAATGTTGATGTCCAGTTTCGGTTTCGATCCAGCCGTAGCCAGTGGACCATTTATTTCAACATTGAGTGATTTGACATCAGTATTGATTTATTTCAGTATTGCGGGAATGTTTATGCAGTATTTTGTGGCGTCTTGACGCCACAAGAAATTGGCCTGCGGAACTCGTTTAAGTGAGAGAGCGGAGCAAGGGCGGTCAGCTCCCGAGCATTTGCGTACTTTTAGCAATTACACGCCGGTTTTGCGTGTGATTGCTAAAAGTATGCAAAGCGGAAGGAGTTGCCCTTGCAGAACTCGTTTTAGAGCCACTGCATGCCCAGCAATCTCTAAAACACAACTGAATATATATACAAAAAAATAGGTTCGAATTCAAAACGGGAATATAGTCAAAATATCCCAATGAATTCGAACCTATTTAATTTACCAAAGAGTTAATTATTAACCCCATCAATAATCTTAGTACCATGCAATTCCTTAACCCCAAGCTTTTCAGCAATGCTATCAACATTCTCAAAGTTAACACCACCGCCAGGCAAGATAAGAATCCGACCATCAGCGTAATCAATATACTTTTTAATATTGTCCAAAGTCATATCAATAGGAGTAGTCAACGGACCACCGTGAGTCAAAATACGGTCAACATCGTGGTCAACCAACCAGTCGATAGCGTTTTTCTTGTTATCCTCAGCCAAAGCGTCAAAAGCCATGTGGAAAACGATTTGCATACCAGCAGAAGCAGCAATCAATTGTTCCATGGCTTCCTCGTCAATGTCGCCGTCCTTAGTCAAAGCACCAAAGGCAACCGCATCGACACCCAGCTTTTGAGCCTCAAACAAGTCAGCTTCCATCATTTTAATTTCCAAGTCGTTATAGACGAAATCTCCACCACGAGGACGGATCATTTCGACAAGCGGAACCGATTTTTCTTGAAGGTATTTAGTGGCTTCTTGCAAGACACCGTGGCTAGGAGTAGTTCCTCCAACAGCCAAATTATCATTTAATTCGATTCGATTAGCACCCTTTAAAACAGCGGTGGGAATCTTAGTAAAGTTTTCTACAGCTACTTCTTTAAAGATAATAGTCAACCCCTCTTCATTGTTGTGGTTATATTCTAACAAATATTCTTCTAAAAGTCTGATGATATATGTTTGATATATGCCGCCTCCGGTCGTCAGGAATATAGTTCATGCTATGAGGACCGGTGCGAGCCAAGGTCTCGCACCTCGATTTTGAGCTTCGTATAATGCGCGAATCTCAAAACTCGCCCTGTGGTGTAACGGCTAAAGCCGTAACGCCACCTCCATGACATGACTATATTCCTGACGACCTCCGGCTAGTGTTTTGAAGGACTGATTGGAATTGGTTATAACGTAATCCAGATTAGGTAAAATATTATATTTTAAGGTTTCTGAATTTATATTGATATAAATATTCGGTTAACCTATCTTGAATTAATTTATCAAGTCCAAATAAACGAAAACCAGACTACAAGGTACAACTATGATCTTAAAACATTAAGGAGTCTCCGGGCCTTTAAATACAATAGCCTCCGGGTGACAGTGATTGGTGCCAGCAGTGATAGTGATGTTAGGGCTTCAGCCCTTACATCACAGGACGTTTTTGAGACGCGGGTTTCGGCTCAAAAGCGAGGCTCGAGACCGCACTTTGGCTCGAACCGGTCCCACAGCGGCAATCAATCACTGTCACCCGGAGGCGGCAGATATAGACAAAAAAAGAACGCCCCAAGGGACGTCCTTAATTAATGTTAAGCAACCATAGCTTTGATACCGAAGTAGGCAATAACAACGATAGCTAAAACAATTCTGTACCAACCAAATGCCTTAAAGTCATTACGTTTAATATAATCAAGCAAGAACTTGATTGAAGCGTAAGCAACGATAAATGATACTAAAGTACCAACGAGCAAGATGATTGTTTGACTGCTAGTGAAGGCATTGCCTTTCATGAAGTACTTACCAATCTTCAATAAACTAGCACCAAACATAGTTGGAATAGCTAAGAAGAATGAGAACTCAGTGGCAACAAATCTTGATGTACCGACTGTCATACCACCCAAGATAGTAGCTCCGGAACGTGATGTACCGGGTACTAATGAAAGGACTTGGAAGAGTCCAATTTGGAAGGCTGTCTTGTATGAAAGACTTTCCAGATCAGCTGTTTGTGGTCGTTTACCCTTGAGCCAGTTTTCAACAACGATGAATAAGATACCGTAAATCAATAGTGTGGCTGAAATAACTTGCCAGCTTGTCAAATGGGCATCCATCCAGTCATTCAATGGCAATCCGATAATTACTGAAGGTAAGATAGCGACTAAAACTTTGAACCAAATACTCCAAGTTTGACTCTTCTCACGGTGATTTTTCTTAGGTGAGAATGGGTTTAATTTGTGAAAGTAAATAAGGATAACCGCTAAGATGGCTCCGAATTGAATAACTACCATGAACATGTTGATGAAAGCTTTTGACTCATTCAATTTGATGAATTCATCAGCTAAATACAAGTGTCCAGTTGAACTGATAGGTAGAAATTCTGTAAAACCTTCGATGATACCTAAAATGATGGTTTTAATAATTTCAATGAACATGATTGATTAATTCTCCTGATTAAATTTAAAGCTAGATAAAGTGTACACAAGTACACTCAGGAATAGCAACGTTATTGTCCAAATTAGTCAAAATTCCTTTGTTAGGATTGCGTTTTAAAATACTCAAATCATTTGAATCTTGGTTAGCTGCAATGACATATTTTTCTGAAGGGTCGAGGTCGAAATCTCTAGGACCGTTGCCAGTAGCGGTTGTGCTGAGTTTCTTGATGCGGTCGCCGTTTGGATCAACACTAAATGTAGTAATTGTGTCAGCGCCACGAGTTGAAGCGTATAAGAACTTGCCATCCTTGCTAATTCTAATAGCAGCAGTGGTATTCTTTTGTTCATCCTTGGCAGCTTCAGCTTCATCAACAAGCGTTAGACGGGCAGTTTCAGCGTCATATTGCATTACAAGTACCTTTGATGATAGTTCACAAGCAACGTAAACAAAAGGCTTTGTAGGGTGGAATACTAAATGTCTAGGGGCATAGCCAGAAGGAGCAATGTAATTGTTCATCAATTTTGGTTCTTTAGGATTGTCGATGTCGTAAATATAAATTCTGTCGGCACCGTAATCACAAATAATTAATTTTCCATCAGGTGTTAAAGCACTGAAGTGAGGTTTCGATTGATCTTGTTCAACACGAGGACCATGACCTTCAAATTTAACTTCTGAGTAGTGTTCGATTTTGCCGTCAGCAGTTAAATGGTCAATCTTAACCTTGCTCAAGTGGAAGTAAGCACTGAAAATCAAATTGCGACTAGGGTCAAATTTGACGTATGAAGGTGAAGTTGATTCTGAATAATCTTCATCCAAAAGTTTTGGTTCGTCGCCAGAAATATCATAGACAACGATACCGCCACGGTCATCTTTTTTAGCAAGTGCGATTAATTTCATATCGTTAGTTACATCGATATAAGTAGGTCCATTCAACTCAACTAGGGCCTTAGGTGTGGTTAATTCACCATTGTCAGAATTAAAATCAGCAGAATAAACACCTTTTCCACCATTCTTGGTGTAGCCACTTAAAAGAACTTTTTCAATCATTATCGATTCCTCCAAATAATGTATAGTATTATAATATACAGTATAATCTTACTATAAAAATTTGGGGTGCAGTTTATGAAAGAAACGCCAGAGAGAAAAAAGAGTTGGTTTTACAAATGGTTTCTTAATAACCAGCTAACGGTGGTTCTGATTAACATTTTTTTGGTATTTTTGATTATCTTTTTATTTTCGAAAATAAGTTTTGTCTTTCAACCAGTTAATCAAATCTTAGGTATAACGATGCCGCCAGTAATTTTGGCACTGGTATTGTATTACCTGATAAATCCTTTGATCAATGTGCTGGAAAGTAAATTCCATGTTAATCGAATTATTTCAATCACATTTGTCTTTATTATTATCTTGGCCTTGTTAATCTGGGGCGTTATGTCCTTGATTCCATTTGTTCAAAGTCAGGTCGATTCATTGGTTAAGAATTGGCCACAGTATTGGAATTCACTAAACAAGAGCTTGCAAAATATGTTCTCTGATCCCAAGCTTCATATGGTAAAGGAGCGCCTGATTCAAACAAATACTAGCGTAACGAAGAGTTTTGAAAAGTCGATGGATCAAATTTTGCCACAGACAATGAACAATCTCAGTTCGGCTGTCAGCGTTTTAACAAATGTGGTCGTAATCTTGATGACTGCGCCATTCATCCTATTTTTCATGTTGAAAGATGATAAGAAATTTAAAGAATCTGTCATTAAATTTGTCCCTGATCGTGTCAAAGGCTCAGTGGGCGATATGCTTTCAGAAATTTCACAATCATTGAGTTCTTATATTACCGGACAGTTGACTGTAGCGTTCTGGGTTGCCGTGATGTTCTTCGTCGGTTATCTCATCATTGGTCAGCGTTATGCCTTGATTCTTGGTATCGTTGCCGGAGTATTGAACCTGATTCCATATATCGGATCAACCTTGGCGTTAGTGCCATCACTAGTAATTGCAGCTTTTATTGCGCCATCAATGGTTTTGAAAGTTATCATTGTCTTCGCAGTTGAGCAGACCGTTGAAACACGTGTTATTTCACCAATCATCGTTGGTAACAAGATGCAAATGCACCCAGTGACAACTATCTTAGTATTGCTAGTTTCAGCCGGAATGTATGGATTAATTGGTATGATTGCTGGTATTCCAATCTTCGCTATTTTAAAGATTATCTGTGCCAGAATTTTCAACTGGTTCAAGCGTAATTCCAGCTGGTATAGTGAGGAAGAGCTGCTAGAAACAAAGGAAAAAGACGATTCTGATGACACGGAAACTTCTGAGAAACTTCACAAATAATTCAAAATTCCATTGTATAGATTGAGTTTATCGTATATACTAGCTATTGAGTTTTGTGTGTTATTTGTTTTTCTCAGAAGCGATTTTGACAAAAGCAAGTAAACAAGAGGCTAAACTAGCGCATGTCCTTGCTGTGGTTGTCACCGAGGGTATGCGCTTTTTGTTTGCTTCCGTCTCCGGTAGCCAGTGAAGTGCTTGAGCCTGCTGTGCGACCGGTTCGAGCCTTGGTCTCGAACCTCGATTTTGAGCTTTGCATAGTTCGCAAATCTCAAAATACGTCGGTGGGGTAAGGGGCTTACGCCCCTAACGCCACCTGCACTGCTGGCTCAAGCACTTCACTGGCTACCTCCGACTGGTTTTATTAAAAATGCATAAACCAACTCGGGACAACCACAGTAAGGGCTGCTTTCGTGGAATAAATTGAATTTATTGCGTAATTTTATTAAGAATCAAAAATTAAAAGCAGATTCAAATCATAATAAGTTAATTAAATTTGTTCTAAACATAGAACAAACTAATAAAAAAAGAATTAGCCGTAGGTGAGGGGAGAATTCACCTGTAGTGAAGGTGGCGTTACGGCTTTAGCCGTTACACCACGGACGACTTTTTGAGACATGGTCTTCGACTCAAAAGCGAGGTTCGAGACTGTACTGTGGCTCGGACCGTTCCTCACAGCAGGTGAAATTCTCTATCCACCTATGGCGGCAGGAGAGAAAAATGACTAATCATATTGCATTGTACGAACCTTTGATGCCAGCTAATACTGGTAATATTGCTAGAACTTGTGCTGGTACTAATACTAAATTGCACTTGATCCGTCCGCTTGGTTTTAATACTGATGATGCCCACATGAAACGTGCTGGGCTTGACTATTGGGACAAGGTTGACATTACGTATCACGACAATTTGGATGATTTTTTGAAGTCGGTTCCTGATGACAAGTATCTTTATTTGATTACTAAGTTTTCTGACAAGGTTTACAGTGACCAAGATTTAAGCGATACTTCAGTTGATCACTATTTCTTATTCGGTAAGGAAACAACTGGTTTGCCGGAAGATTTCATGCGTCGTAATCCAGAGAAATGTTTACGGATTCCAATGAGTGACAATATACGAGCTTTGAATTTATCTAACAGTGCAGCTTTAGTTATTTATGAAGCTGTTCGCCAACAACATTTTGCTGGACTAGAATTAAGTCATCATTATGATCACGATAAATTAGATTAGGGGTAGAAAAATGAAAATTACTAAAGGTGCAGTTAGTGTTCAATCATTCCATTATGACGTCGAGGCTCCAACAGCTGACGTTAAAACTGATTTAAATATCAATATCGAACATCCTGAATTAAAGGATGAAAATGGCGAACCATTGAATGAAGACGAAGGAAAGATTCTTCAAGTCGTAGTTCCTTTTGAAATTCATATGGAAGATGCACCATTCAAAGTTTCCGGTTTAATTGGTCAAGTAGTTCAACCAATCGGTTTCCACGGTGAAATTCAAGACCTTGATGGCAAACAAGTTCAACAATTGTCACGTTCAGTCGTTGAATACATCGAAACACTAACATATCAAGTAACCAGCGTTACATTGAATCACGGTGTGTCATTGAACTTTACAAACAATGCTGAAATCAAACCAAATGGCACGATTGAGGAATTAAGAGAAAAAGAAAACGAAGATAAAAAAGAAGATAAGTAATTTCTAGATTTTGGGTCTTGGAGTTTTGTATTTAAGTTTATTGAAGAAATACTAGTTCAGTAATAAATATGCATTAAAAAAAGCCCTATGCTAGAGTATTAAAAATACACTAGCCGGAGGTTGTCAGAGATTTCACCAGCAGTGGAAGTGGCGTTATGGCGATAGCCATGACACCACAGGACGACTTTTGAAATTCGCGGTCTTTGCGAAGTTCAAAAGCGAGGTTCGAGACCGCACTATGGCTCGGACCGTTCCTCACAGCAGGCGAAAATCTCTGACAACCGGAGGCGGCATTCTTAAACAGTGAACAAACAATCAAACAGTCCAGTAGGGCTGTTTTTTTTAAGGCTCAAAAAAGGTATAATTTTAGATGATTACTTTTTAAATTCATGTGAGGTACTTATGGTTAGAAAAAAGGCAAGTGCAACGCCTAGAAAGAAGAAAAAAACAGTCAATAATTCACGACTAATTCGTTCGTTAGTCAGTTTGTTGTGGATTATTCTGTCGATTTTAGGATTATTTAAATTCGGTATTGTGGGCAAAACGTTCGATAATTTGTATCGAATCTTTGTCGGTGACAGTTATCCAGTTCTGTTGATTGTCAGCATTTTTGCGGGTGCCATTATAATCGCTACGGGACGAATACCCGTTATGACGCCGAAGAGAAACTTTGGTTTACTGTTCATATATCTGGGCTCATTAATTATTTTACACGGCATCTTTTTCTCGAATATGTCGTTATATCACAACTATAATCTCGTCACATGGAACACGTTAGCGGCTGATATGACTCAAGTTTCAGTCGATGGTTCAGTCGGTGGGGGAATGATTGGCTCGTATCTATACAGCTTTTTCATGCCGATGTTTTCGAGTGTTGGAACGTACTTCGTTACGGCGTTATTGATTTTTATCGGTGTTCTGATGATGTTTAACGTTACGATGAAACAAGTTTCAATTGCTACAACAGATGTTTTGGTTAAATGTAAACATTTGGCTATTAAGATTAAAGATGTCCTTTCTGGTCACTATAACAACTATGTTGATCAACGTAAATCAGCTAAAAAGACGCCGAGAAATGTTGTTCCAAAGCCTACTTATGAAGAGCAGGAACCTGAGGTTACACGTGATGGCGATAAGATTGCGGATGGCTTGAGTAGTTTCAAGAGTCATGCTGTTAATCATGATGAAGATTTCAAAATTGAAGGTGTTCCAACTCCAAGTGAACCTGTTATGCCTGATTCCGATGAGGCTAAAACGGCTGAAGTAATGTCGAAACCTTATGGGATTGACGGAGCTAAAGATAAAGATTTACCTGATCCTGTCAGCACTAAACATACTGAGGGGACAACGAATAATGATGATTATAAGTTGCCAACAACTGACTTGTTGAAGCAGGTGCCACAAGTTGATCAGACTTCTGAAGTACATTTGATTGAAGACAACAAGGACACATTGCGCCAGACTTTCAAGAGTTTTGGGGTCGATGTTGAAGTTAAAAAGGCTAGTTTGGGACCAACGATTACTAAATATGAAGTCCAACCAGCGGTCGGTGTGAAGGTAAGCAAAATCGTCAATTTGGCGGATGACTTGGCCTTAGCTTTGGCAGCGAAGGATATTCGTATTGAAGCGCCAATTCCTGGGAAGCCTTTCGTTGGTATTGAAGTGCCTAATAAGACTATTTCAACAGTTTCCTTTAGAGAGATTACTGAGAAACAAAAAGATAAGACTCATCCATTGATTGTGCCGTTAGGTAAGGATGTTTCTGGTAACATTATTGAAGCAGATATTACAAAGATGCCCCATTTACTTATTGCTGGTTCAACTGGTAGTGGTAAATCTGTTGCTATCAATACCATCATTACGGGTATCTTGATGAAAGCTAAACCAAATCAAGTTAAATTGATTCTGATTGATCCTAAGATGGTTGAACTGAATGTTTATAACGGCATTCCACAGCTTTTGATTCCGGTCGTTACAGATGCCAGACGAGCTGCCGGGGCTTTGCAAAAAGCTGTTAAGGAAATGGAACGGCGTTATAAACTGTTTGCGGAAACGAGTCACCGTAACATTGGTGAGTACAACGATGATGTTGATAAATTCAATGAAACAGCGGCAGACGAGGATAAAATGGAACGTTTGCCATATATCGTCGTTATAGTCGATGAGTTATCTGACTTGATGATGGTAGCAGGACATGAAGTTGAAGCGGCCATTGTTCGTTTGGCTCAAATGGCTCGTGCTGCTGGTTTGCATATCATTATTGCAACGCAACGTCCTTCTGTTGATGTTATTACTGGTTTGATCAAAGCCAATATCCCATCACGTATTGCGTTTGCGGTTTCCAGTGGGGTTGATTCACGAACAATTTTGGATTCCGTCGGAGCTGAAAAATTGCTTGGACGTGGTGATATGTTGTTCCAACCAATTGGTAAGAGTAAGCCAGTTCGACTTCAGGGTGCTTATATTTCTGAATCAGAAGTTGAGAATGTCGTTAAATTTGTCAGTGAGCAACAAACTGCTGAATACGACGAAGATATGATTCCAACCGATGTTGATGAAGGTGGATCAGATGGCGATAAGCCTGATGATGAATATTGGGAAGATGCAGTGGATTTGATTGTTAAACAGCAGTCAGCCAGTGTTTCCATGCTCCAAAGACGATTCGCTATCGGGTATAACCGTGCTGCACGTATGGTTGACGAGATGGAAAATCGGGGTATCGTAGGACCTTCAGAGGGTAGTAAACCAAGAAAAGTATTGATTACACCCGAACAACTTGAAACAATTAGAAAAAATCAGGTGAAAAATTGAGAAAAACACTAGCAAAGAATATTTTCTTAAATATCAATCCAATCAAAAAATTTCGGACGATCAAGATTCAAATTGACTTTCTTCGTCCATTGAAAAAGGAAGAGACGACAGCACGCCGCTTATTAGCTAACGTTATGTCTAACTCGACGAAAGATTATCCCAGTTTTCGGGCGATAAATGACCGTGAAATGGAACTCTATGGTTCAGAGATTAACGTCTATACACGCAACCTATTGAACTTTAACGATTTGGCTTTTAGTGTCGAGTTCGCTGATCCTAATTTCTTGATTGATGGTAAGACACAGCTCAAGGATAATTTGGATTTATTAGGTGAAATCATCTTTAAACCAAATTTGACGGCTGATAATAAATTTGACGAGACTGCTTTTGAAACTGAGAAACGTAATCTATTGTCAAACTTGATGTCGATTGAAGATAATCAAGACTTGGTCAGTTCATTGGGTCTAGCTAAGTTGATTTATCGTGACAATCCTGACCGCCAAGTGCCAATTTTTGGTACTATCGACGAATTGAAGGAGCTCACTAATCAAGAGTTATTGAAGACGTATCAAGACGTGATTCAAAACGATGCTGTCGTGATCAATGTTGTTGGTAATGTGGATGAGGAAGAGTTCTTAGCTGAATTGAATGACAGTATTTTTGAAAGCAAGCTCCAAAATGACCGTAACGACTTAACGGTACAATTTGATAGATTTAATGATTTGATTGCAAAACCTGCTAGTCAAATCGACCACAAACATCTTAATCAGAGTCGAATTGCTTTGGCATATGCGACTGAGGGTGTCTCAAAAGATTTCAGTCGTTTAGCACCACAGATTATGAATCTGATTCTTGGTGGCGACGACCAGTCACAATTGTTCTTGCAAGTTAGAGAGAAGAACAGTTTGGCATATTCTGTTTCCAGCGTTTACCAACCACTCAGCCATTTGGTCATGATTCAAGCTGGACTGGATGCTGATTCAGTTGATAAAGCATTGGATTTAATCAACCAACAGATTAACTTTATCAAGCAAGGTAAATTCACCGATGCACAAGTCGAACATGCGCAAAAAGTTATGTTGACACAACGCAAGATTTCTAGCGATACGATTCAGCACTACATCATGCACAGTATTTGGGAGACTGTCTATCCTAAAACTTTATTGACCGATGCCCAATTCCAAGCTGAATTGGATAATTTGGACAAAAAACACATTGCAAGTGTGGCAGATCATATGCACGCAATTGCTCAGTATCAATTGATTGGAGATTAGGATGACAGAGAAATTAGAGAAACAGACAAAAAAATTAACTAATGGTTTGCAGATCAGCGTGGTTCCTTTGGCCGGATTCAGTCAAGTTTATGGATTAGCCATGGCAAACTTTGGTTCCGTTGATACAAAAGCGGGCGACAAGACATTGCCATCAGGAATTGCTCACTTTATTGAGCATAAATTATTTGCCAAACCAGACTATGATATTTCGGAAAAGTTTGCCAAATATGGTGCTAATTCTAACGCCTATACGAGTTATACAAAGACTGGCTACTTGTTCCAAACATTGGAAAATCCTTATGACAACTTAGAAGTTTTGTTGGACTTGATTCAACATCCATACTTTACTGAGAAAAACGTTGCTTCCGAACGTGGCATTATCGATCAAGAAATTCAGATGTATTTGGATATGCCGGAATGGGTTTTGGAACAAAGAATCCTCGGACAACTTTATCCTAATGATCCAATCGCTGAAGATATTGCTGGTTCGAGCGATTCGTTACAACAGATCAATCATGAGAACTTATTAGAGACTTATCGACAAAACTATCGTCCTGATAACATGGATATTGTCTTAGTCGGTGACGTTGAGTTTGAAAAAGTTGAAAATATTGTTGAAAATTCTGATTTTCACACGATTGAGCAACCATATTCAAAAACTTTTAACAAATTTGAAAAAATTGGTGCTGGTGGTCAAGAAGGTATGGACATCACTCAAGCTCGTTCTGCCTACGGAATCCGGATTGATACTGAGATGACTGGCTATGAATTGGTCAAGAAACAGTTCGAATTGAACATGATCATGGAAACTTTAATTGGCGAGTCGTCAAAGAATTATCAAGAAATGAGCCGTTTGAACTTAATTGATGACAGTTTTTCTTATAATGTTGTTGCAGAAAATAACTATTGTTTTATCATAATTAGTGGGTCTACTAATAATCCTGAAAAATTTCAAGAATATTTACGCAAAAATCTTTCATATGAAACGCTCAAGGATGTTTTGACAGATGCTAAATTCGAACGTATCAAGCGTGATGCAATCGGATCTTACTTGTTTGCTCAAAATTCACCCGAGGCAATTGCCAACCAAATGGCTGAGTTATATTTCTATGATGTTGATTATTTACAATTGATTCATATGATTGACTCAATTAAAAAAGATGATGTGTTAGAAATTTCTGATAAATTCTTACAAGATGATAATTGTACCTACTACAATCTTTTGCCGAATAGGAAGTAAAAAATGTATGCATTAGTTATGGGCAGTTCTGGCGATATTGGAACTAGTACTGCTAAGAATCTAGCCGCAAAGGGCTGGTCGCTGTATCTGCATTACAATCGCAACTATGATCGAATCGACAAGTTGCGCACGGAATTGGTGGAAAAGTATCCCAAACAAGATTTCATTCCGATTAAGTTCGATATGGAACATGACAAAGTTGACGATTTGACCAAACAAATTTTTGGCTTGGATGCTGTTGTCTTTGCCCAGGGGAACACTTACTACAAGCTGTTAGTCGATATTTCGGAAGAGGAGATTGATTCGCTGTGGAACATTCACGTGAAGTTGCCGATTCTGATTTTGAAACAGCTACAAGATAAGCTTGCCAAAACTCATCATGGTCGCGTGGTCTTCATCGGTTCAATCTATGGCAAAGTCGGCTCAGCAATGGAAGTCGTTTACAGTACTGTTAAAGGTGCGATGTCCTCATTTGCGGATGCCTATGCCAAGGAAGTTGCGTCTCTCGGATTATCCGTCAATGTCGTGGCTCCTGGAGCTGTAAATACCAAGATGAACACTCAAGAATTCTCCAGTGAGGACCTTGAAAGTGTCAAAGATGAGATACCAGCTGATAGGTTGGCAAATCCGGATGAAATAGCTGATTTAGTCAGTTATTTAGTCAATATCAAATCAAATTATCTGACAGGGCAAACGATTTATTTTGCTGGTGGTTGGTTGCTATAGGCTCGCTAGTAGTTGGATAATAATATATGTTATACTTAGAAAAATTAGTTAATCGGTGGTAAATAATGGACGAAATTGGCCAAAAGTTAAGAAACGCTCGTATCAAAAAGGGCTACACAATTGATGATTTACAACAAATCACCAAAATTCAAAAGAGATATTTAATCGCTATCGAAGAAGGTCAATTTGATCATCTTCCTGGTGATTTCTATGTTCGTGCTTTTATCAAGCAATATTCTGATGCTGTTGGTATCTCAAGTGACGACTTGTTAGAAGAGTACAAAGCAGATATCCCTAATTCACAACCAACTCAAGAATCAGCTCCAGAAGAAACAAAGACTCGTACTATTAAAGAAGAGTCAAATTCATTCTTCTCAAACTTGGGTAACTACATTCCTCAAATCGTAGTTGGTATCGTTGTGATCGTTATTATCGGCGTAATTGCCTTTGGAATGGTGCACCGTAATCAAAATGCTTCAAGTGTAACGATTCCTAAGGACAATACGACACAAACAACTAAGAAGAGCACTAAAAAGACTCCAGCCAAGAAAACTCCAGCTAAAAAGGCCGAAGCTAAGACTAAAGAGTTAACAGTTAAAGAATCTTCAACAGAAGGTACTTATACTATTACTAATGCTCCAACAGACGGTGTTAAAGTCGATGTTGAAGGTAGTGGCGGTCAAGCTTGGATTCAATTCAAAGAAGGCTCAAACACAACTTGGCAACAAGCTTTGAGCTCAGGTGAAAAGAAATCAACTACAGTACCAAGCGATACAACAACATTCACAGTTCAAACAGGTAACGTTACAAACACTAAGGTGACAATTGATGGCAAGGCTGTCGATTTGTCAAAATCACAAAGTGGTAGCACTATCGTTAAAACTTTGACATTTAATATTGAAAAATAAAATAATGGTGTCTAATCTTTTGGGGTAGACACCATTATTTTGTTGGTTGGGGTTTTTAGGGATGCCGCCACAGGTTTCGAGGGAGTTGAGCCTGCTGTGAGGACCGGCTCGAGCCAGAGTGCGGTCTCGACCCTCGATTTTGAGCCGAAGTTCGTGTCTCAAAATCGTCCTAGTGGTGTAAGAACGGGAAAATCGCCCGTCCTAACACCACTCTCACTGCGGGCTCACTCCCTAGAAACCTGTGGCTAGTTGGTTGGTTAATCTGATATTTTGTCTTTATGGATGTAGATAAATGGTTGTTTTTGTAATTGATTTATTTATGATTACTATGATAAAAATAGTCAGGTTAATCGTGCAAAATAGTTAAGTAATATCGTAATTTAATAATTGTATTGAGAGTGTTAATGAATCTTCATTAACAAGAAACACTAGTCTCCGGCTGTCAGCAATATAGTCAGCAGTGAAGGTGGCGTTATGGCTTCAGCCATTACACCACAGGACGACTTTTGAGACGCGTTTTTCGGCTCAAAAGCGAGGTTCGAGACCGTACTTTGACTCGAACCGGTCCTCACAGCGACTATATTGCTGACAGCCGGAGACGGCAGGCATATATATATATATATATATTTTTATAACAGTATGGAGGATATTTTAAATGGTTTGGAATGTACCAAATAAATTGACAATGCTACGAATTATTTTAATTCCAGTATTCATTATCTTGTTAGCTTTTAATTGGAATGGTTTAGGAGACATCTATGTTGCTAATGATTTGATTCCAATCAATCACGTCTTAGCCACAGTTGTATTCGTAGTGGCATCATTAACTGATCTACTTGATGGTAAGATTGCTCGTAAGTATAATTTAGTTTCTAATTTCGGTAAATTTGCCGACACTTTGGCTGATAAAATGCTTGTTATGACAGCTTTTATCTTCCTTGTAAGTTTCAAAATGGCTCCAGCTTGGGTAGTAGCAATTATCGTTTGTCGTGAGTTAGCTGTTACTGGTTTGAGAACGATTGTTTTGGAAGTCGGTGGCAAAGTCATGGCCGCTCAAATGCCTGGTAAGATTAAGACTACAACGCAAATGCTTGCTATTATTTTCCTATTGATGCACAATATTTTCTTCTCTGCTATCAATATTCCCATCGGTGAGATCTTCTTATACATCTGTTTGATCTTTACAATTTATTCTGGTGCTGATTATTTCTGGCAAAGTCGTGAAATTTTTAAATCATAATACGTAATTTGAAAGAGAGAGCAATGAAAGATAAAGTAGCTGAAATTTTGAATACTGTTGAAAAAGCTGATTTTGAAGCCGGCGTACCCAATGAATTTAATGATTTAGCTAAGCAAACGGTCGATTTGTTGAAAAAAGACAAGTTGAAGATTACTGCGGCTGAAAGCTTGACTGCCGGAATGTTTCAAGCAGCTGTGGCATCAATTCCGGGAGCTTCTAACGTCTTTGATGGTGGTTTCGTTACCTATGCCGATGAGGTTAAAATTGGACTCTTAGGCATGGACCCACAGCTGATTGAGCAATACACAGTTGTCAGTTCACCCGTTGCGAGTGCAATGGCGAAATTGTCTGCTAAAAAATTATCTGCGGATATTGGTGTTGGTTTTACGGGTGTCGCTGGTCCTGATCCACTTGAAGGAAACCCTGTGGGGACGGTCTTCATCGGCGCTTATAACGGTAAAAATAACGAAGAAGTAGTCAAAGAATTTCATTTTACAGGCTCTAGACAAGCGATTCGTGAAAAGTCAGTTCTTTGCGGATTTGCTCTCGTTCAAGAAATAATATAACGAACAAACATTTGTTCGCTTTTTTCTTGCTTTTTTGATGAATTACTAATAATATATCTAGTGATGAATGCATTAGGAGGAAAGCAATTTGGCTAAAGATGAACGACAAAAGGCTTTAGATGTAGCCTTAAAAAAGATTGAAAAAGATTTTGGTAAAGGGGCCATTATGAGAATGGGTGATGATCTCAATACTCAAATCTCAACTGTTTCTACTGGTTCACTAGCCCTTGATAACGCGCTTGGTGTCGGTGGATTTCCACGAGGAAGAATCGTTGAAATCTATGGACCTGAAAGTTCTGGTAAAACAACTGTAGCTTTACACGCCGTTGCTGAAGTACAAAAGCAAGGTGGTACTGCTGCTTATATTGATGCTGAAAATGCGATGGACCCTGCATATGCTACCGCTTTGGGTGTTAATATTGATGACTTATTGCTATCACAACCTGATACTGGTGAACAAGGACTCGAAATTGCCGATGCCTTGGTTTCCAGTGGTGCCGTTGATATCGTCGTTGTCGATTCCGTTGCTGCCTTGGTCCCACGTGCTGAAATTGAAGGGGACATGGGTGATGCCCACGTTGGTCTACAAGCTAGATTGATGTCACAAGCTTTACGTAAGCTTTCTGGCTCAATTAACAAGACTAAGACCATTGCTCTTTTCATTAATCAAATTCGTGAAAAAGTTGGTATCATGTTTGGTAACCCAGAAACTACACCTGGTGGCCGTGCTTTGAAGTTCTATTCAACAATTAGACTTGAAGTACGTCGTGCTGAACAAATTAAAGACGGTACCGATGTTATTGGTAACCGTACTAAGATCAAAGTTGTAAAGAACAAGGTTGCGCCACCATTTAAGGTTGCCCTTGTTGATATCATGTATGGTCATGGTATTTCTCAAACTGGTGAGTTGGTTGATATGGCCGTTGATAAGGATATTATCGACAAGTCTGGTTCATGGTACTCATACGGTGACGAGCGTATTGGTCAAGGTCGTGAGAACGCTAAGACTTACTTGGCAGAAAACACTGACAAGATGGAAGAAATCAAGCAAAAGGTTCGTGCTGCCTATAACATGGACGGTACACCTGATGAAGAAGTCGCTGAAAATGACGATGAAGCTAACAAGTCAGAAGATAAGTCGACTGATAAAGCAGATTCTAAAGCCAAAAAAGGCGATGACAACATCGATTTAAAGCTTGATTCTGATAAAAAAGATAGCGAATAATAAAAAAAGAGGCTGATTAAGTCTCTTTTTTTCGTTTTATTTGGTTGACAGGTCATATTTATTCTATAATATTAAGTTGTATGTAAATATTCTGTAACATATATGTTTTACAAACAAACTTTCTTAAAGCAAACATGGAGGTGATGGCATGTATCCTGCTATCATAACCTTCTCTTTCGCTATAGTAACATTAATCGTAGGGGTCCTTTTCGGATATGCTCTCTGTAAAGACGCTTACGAGAAAAAACTTTCACAAGCAAAACAAACTGCTGGGGATATCGTATCAGACGCAAAAAAGGCTGCAAAGTCTCTTAAAAAGGAAACTTTGCTAGAAGCCAAAGATGAGATTCATCAATATCGTGAAAAACAAGAAGATGAGTTGAAAGAACGCCGCCGCGATGTTCAAAAACAAGAGAATAGAGTTCTTGAACGACAAGACATTTTGGATAAAAAGGACCAATCGCTTGAAAAGCGTGAGGAAAATATCGAAAATAACGAGAACAATATTTCAGCACGACAACATAAACTTGATGAAAAAGCTAAACAATTGACTGATACTCTTAATGAACAGCAAGCGGAGCTGACAAGAGTAAGTAACTTAACTCGTGAACAAGCA
Organism: Companilactobacillus heilongjiangensis; assembly: GCF_000831645.3. Classification (NCBI taxonomy): domain Bacteria; kingdom Bacillati; phylum Bacillota; class Bacilli; order Lactobacillales; family Lactobacillaceae; genus Companilactobacillus; species Companilactobacillus heilongjiangensis. Next base: position 1,783,403 of record NZ_CP012559.1, on the reverse strand, counting down.
AGAAAGATTATTCTTGATAAGTTGAACAAAGAATTAGTCCATGAACGTGCCAAGATGATCCAAGAAAGCGACGAACAAGCCAAACAACGTGCTGAAAAAGACGCTAAGGCTTTAATTGTTGCCGCTATTCAAAGAAGTGCAGCTGATACAGTTTCTGAATCAACTGTAACGACCGTTACATTGCCTAATGAAGACATGAAAGGTAGAATCATTGGCCGTGAGGGTAGAAATATCCGCACGATTGAAGCGCTTACAGGTGTTGATTTGATTATTGATGATACTCCTGAAGCAGTCGCTTTGAGTGCCTATGATCCTGTCAGACGAGAAATCGCTCGAATGGCTTTGGAGAAATTGATTGAAGATGGTCGGATCCATCCTGCACGCATTGAGGAAATGGTCGACAAGTCCAGAAAAGAAATGGACGATCATATTCGTGAGGTTGGTGAACAAACCGTTTATAGTTTGGGAATCAGCTCAATGAATCCAGATTTAATCAAGATTATCGGACGAATGGAATATCGTACGAGTTACGGTCAAAATGTTTTGAATCACTCTATTGAAGTAGCTAAATTATCCGCTGTAATGGCTGCTGAAATGGGTGAAGATGTTATGTTAGCAAAACGAGCAGGTTTATTGCACGATATCGGTAAAGCTATCGATCGTGAAGTTGACGGTTCCCACGTTGAAATTGGCGTGGATATCGCAACCAAGTATAAAGAACCAGAAGTAGTCGTTAATACGATTGCTTCACATCATGGGGATGTGGAACCAACATCATTAATTGCAACAATCGTTGCTGCGGCTGATGCTATTTCGGCATCACGTCCCGGCGCTAGATCAGAGTCGATGGAGAATTATATCCACCGTCTTGAAAAACTAGAAGAGATTGCCAACAAGCACGAGGGTGTTGATCATAGTTATGCTATTCAAGCTGGTCATGAGATTCGTGTCATGGTTAAGCCAGAAGAAATTTCCGATGATCAAGCTGCAATTTTAGCTCGTGATATGAAAGGTGAAATTGAAGATAACCTTGAGTATCCAGGTCATATTAAAGTTACAGTTGTTCGTGAAATCAGAAAAGTCGAATTAGCGAAATAATTTTTAATGGGGTGTATCGAAATGGTACGCTCTTTTTTAATTTCTTTTTGGAATAAGCCTAGGGTATTGTATAATTGTTTTATTAATGGAAAGTGAGTTTTTCTAAAAATGTCGGGTATGTTTAGTGTAATAGTAAAATTATTTTTAACGATGATTCTATCGGCTGCGATAACTCCTTTCGTAGTGAAATTAGCTTATATTTTGGGAGCTGTGGATAAACCTAACGCTCGGCGTGTAAATATCAAGCCAATGCCTACAATGGGTGGTCTGGCTATTTTTATTGCGTTTAACTTCTCAACGTTTGTGTTATTGCGAGAACAGTTTCCGACGCATGAGTTGTTCAGTGTTTTCTTGGCTGAATGTATTATCATTTTGACTGGTATCATTGACGATATCCGTGAGCTATCGCCCAAAGCCAAGTTAGCTGGTATTTTAGCAGCAGCTTTAGTTATCTATTTCTTGGCTGGAATCAGGATGAATGAAGTAACGTTGCCATTGATCGGTTCGTTTGAATTAGGTTGGTGGAGTTTGCCAATCACCATCATTTGGATCATTGCCATTACTAATGCGGTCAATTTGATTGATGGACTGGATGGATTAGCTACGGGAGTTTCAATCATTGCCTTATTCACTATGGGAGTCATGGCGTACTTCTTCTTGAATATGACGAATGTGTATGTAGCCATTTGGATTTTTGCCATGGTAGCAGCTCTAGTTGGCTTTCTACCGCATAATTTCCACCCAGCCAGTATCTTCTTAGGGGATACCGGTTCGTTGTTCATAGGCTTCATGATGGCCGTCTTCTCACTGAAAGGTCTGAAGAACGTAACGTTCATTACATTGTTGATGCCAGTTGTGATCATGGGTGTGCCAATTACCGATACTGTCTACGCAATTTTGAGACGATTATTGAACAAGAAGCCAATTATGCAAGCTGATAAACATCATTTGCACCACAGACTGATGCAATTAGGCTTGTCGCACAGACAAACAGTTTTAGTCATCTATGGTTTGTCATTGGTTTTCGCCTTTATCTCAATGCTTTATCCACTATCAACTTTGTGGGGTAGCGTGTTATTGACGGTCGGTGTCCTGTTTGGTTTGGAACTATTCATCGAATCAATCGGATTATTGGGTGATAATCGACAGCCTTTACTAAAAGCAATTCAAAGATTTGTGAAACGATTAGAAAAGAAAGATTAGCAAGCGCCGTTATAGCGCCTGCTTTTTTTGTCCCTAGAGTTAATTCCACAAGCAATAGACAAGGAATCTATTGAGTTCCACGTTCGGGGGATGGTATATATAGAACAACACCTTTTAAATGGGTTTTGAGGAGAATAGAGATGGAATTAAGCGAGCAACTAAAGAAGTATCGTAAGCAAGAAAATTTAACTCAGAAACAATTGGCATTAAAACTGAATGTTTCTGATAAGACGATTTCCAGTTGGGAGACCGGTCGAACTTATCCAGATATTTCGTTGTTGATCAATCTTAGTTCCGTTTTGAATGTTTCCTTAGATGACTTTTTAAAGGGAGGTACTGAAACGGTGGAAAAAATTGATAAGGATTTGAAATTAAAGCGAGTTTATAAATGGACATTGGTGGCCGTGGCAGTTTGTATTGCCATATTTGCGGGCGGTTATGGATTCTTGTCCACATACCAATATCAAAATGAGATGGTTGACCGTTTCAATCCATTGATCAAAACAAAAGTGGGTTATGCGGCTTTACCAACAGAAAAGAATGCTATCGACTCGGACTTTGCACGTATGAAAGATGAACATGGTAAGACTAAGAAAGTTCTGGGGACACCATACCAACATATGGTTGTAACGGATGATGCTTGGGGGAATTCTTCATTTTTGACTTTTTACGGAGGACTGCCACCAGTTGATAAACCATATGCAATGGTTGAACATCGGGGGATGTACGTTTCGCGGATGAATTTTGTTGATTGGGATTCGATTCCGAAAACAATTCGCAACAATATGTTTAAAGATTATTCTGAATATCGTGGGATGTATGATACTTGGAAGAGTAGCGGAGAAAAAGGTCATGGTTCTGAGAAAGTCTTTTCTATGAGAACTGGTAAGTATTAGGCGGGTTTTTGGTTTGCCGCCGGAGGTGACGAGAGATGGAGTTCGCAGTGGGACCGGCTCGAGCCAAAGAGCGGTCTCGACCCTCGTTTTTGAGCCGAAGTTCGCGTCTCAAAAGACGTCCTGTTATGTAAGACTGGAAAACCGCCAGCCTAACATAACTATCACTGCTGAACTCCATCCCTCGTCGCCTCCGGCTATGTTATTTTTTTATGCAGCGTTATTTAAAAATGTAATTATTTTTTCAAAATAAAAAACGTCAGATATTCCAATAGGAATTGTCTGGCGTTTTTGCTTTAGTAATTAATTTTGATATTTTAGTTAGCTTCGACAGGAACTTGTTTATAAGTTTTATCAGTTTCCTTGATGATAATTTGGTTTTGAAAGAGGTCCTTAATATTTTGGACTGATTCTTCGGCATTGGTGACGTCTAAATAAATTTCACACTGAACGTCTGATGTGAACTGCTTATTCTCTAAATTAATATTTTCTTTACGAGCATAGTTATCGAATTTATCAAACATATGATATGGAATTGTTAATTCATATCCTTGTTGGATACGATTTTCGACTAAACCAATCTCCTTGACGGCTTCGGCGGTTGTTGATGAATAAGCTCTGATCAATCCACCAGCACCCAATTTAATGCCACCAAAGTAACGTGTAACGACGACGGTAACGTTTTGGAGGTCTTGTTGCTGCAACACGTTCAAAATAGGGGAACCTGCAGTTCCGCTTGGTTCGCCGTCATCTGACATCCGTTCGATTTTGACGTTCTCTAATACGATAAAAGCCGTACAGTTGTGTGTTGCACCGGATTCTTGTTCGCGGATCTTTTTGATAAATTCATTAGCTTCAGCTTCAGAAAAGGTTTGAGCGATGTGGGCTATGAAACGTGATTTCTTGATGTCTTTTTCGTGACTACCAGTTTTAGCGATTGTTTTATAATTTTGCAAAAAAGTATGTCTCCTTTACGTAGTTTTGATTATGGACAATTTAAATGAGTATTTAGGCGGTCGAATTATTCAGACTACCGACTTAAAACCTGAAGTTTTACAATATCTTCAAAGTTGTGGTGGAAAAGTTGTTCCGACCACGTTTAAGAAAAATGATAACTATTTTGCCGTCGTTGCCTAATGAAACTCGATCGGTTGCCGATTAAACTGCAATATTGTCGAAGTTGTATCAATTTGGGCAAGTTGCCGATAGACGGTCAGTTGCTTATAACGCCGACAGCAATTAATTATCCCCAGCAGAACGATTATTTGGTGTGGGATGGTACATTGACAGCCAATCAAGAGAAAGGTGTCAGAGAGCTGTTAATGGCGTTTGAGAATCATCGGAGTCATTTGGTTTGGGCCGTGACTGGTGCAGGTAAAACGGAAATGATTTTCCCTTTGATTGAGCAAGTTTTAAAACAAGGTCAACGGATTGCTATCTGTTCGCCTAGAGTGGATGTTTGTATTGAATTGTTTCCCCGAATTCAAAAGGTTTTTCCAAATACGACTGTGGGCTTGTTTCACGGTAAAAGTGAGGAGCCTTATCAATTAACGCAAATCATGTTGGCAACTGTTCATCAACTGATCCGTTTTGAAGCGGCGTTTGATGTGTTGGTGGTTGATGAAGTTGATTCCTATCCGTTGGCGGGAAATATGATGTTGCATCGAGCGATTAAGAAGGCTAAGAAACCAACGGGGATGATTGTCTATTTGTCAGCCACGCCGCCGAAAGAATTATTATCGCAAGTTAAGCAACAAAAAATTTCAATAACTAAATTATATCAAAGGTTCCACGGTCATCCATTGCCGGAGCCTCACTGTCATTTATTATTAAAACCAATTACCTTTGGCAAGATAAATCCGCGGTTAAGATTGAAACTTCAACGTCTCATCAAAAACAATGAACGATTCATGTTATTTTTTCCACAGATTCCAACAATGAAAAATTTTGCTAAGCAATTAATAAAATTATATCCATTATTAACATTCGTTGATGTCAGTTCTAAAGATGAGCATCGCTTAGAGAAAGTCCAACAATTTCGTGACCAACGTGTTCAAGCCATTTTGACCACAACAATTTTAGAACGAGGTGTGACCTTCAAAAAAATCACCGTTATTGTTTTGGATGCCCAAGCTAAGGAGTTCTCTAAGACTGCCTTGATTCAAATAGCTGGTCGAGCTGGACGTGGGAGCGATTCGTATGATGATGAAGTTCATTTCTACTATCAATATTATAATCAACAGGTTCGCTTAGCATGTTCTGAAATTGCTTATTTGAATCAGCAGGCGAAGAAATGAAATGTCTCAATTGTGGCAATTCAATTAATAATAGTCTCTCGATAAAAGAAATATTTTTATTTAAAGAAATAGTCCCAAATTATATCTGTAATTTATGCCGAAAGCAGTTAGCACCACTGATAGGACGGAATAATTGTCCCCGTTGTTTGAAGCCGGATAGTGATGGCGTTTGCACGGATTGCTATATGTGGGAACAAAAATATGGCATTATCAATTGCCATCAGGCTTTGTTCGAGTATAATCAGTTCATACACAGCTACTTCAAGCTGTATAAGAGATATGGAGATGTCTTGTTAGCTCGATTATTTTTTCAGGACATAAAGAACTGGTCTTTACGGAATAACTTTGATGTAGTCACATATATTCCTGCTAGCGAAAGCCATCTTCAAGCACGCGGATTTGATCCCGTTTATGAATTATATGCCGATATTTTTGATCTGAAGCCGCTTTTGGTTAAAGTCGACGCTGATAAACCACAAGCACAGAAGAATCGAATTGAACGACTAAATACGCCACAGACTTTTTCGGCGCTGCCAGAGTTCAGTAAAATTCAAAAAGAGCAACGGATTTTAATATTGGATGATATTTACACGACCGGACGCACTTTAATGCATGCTCATGATATATTTTTGAAGACTGGATTCGAAAATATTTCCACATTTTCATTATCTAGGTAATGGAAACGTTGTCATATTGGCATAAGAATATTATAATTACACTAAAGAGATGTAAGAACACTCTTTAATTTCCTATCGTCGGAAGGAGAGATTATTATGTTAACTATTAATGTACGTGGTGAAAATATTGAAGTAACTTCATCAATTCGCGAATATGTCGAGAAGAGAATTTCCAAAATGGAAAAATACTTCAGCGATGAAAGTAATCCAATTGCTCATGTAAACTTGAAAACATACCCTTCAAAAGGTACAAAGGTTGAAGTAACAATTCCATTGCCATATATCACATTGAGGGCTGAAGAATTGAACGATGATTTGTACGCAGGTATCGATCTCGTTGTTGACAAGCTTGAAAGACAAGTTAAGAAATTCAAGACACGTGTCAACCGTAAGAGTCGTGAAGGCGGCAGTCTAAAGGATATTCCTTTGGATGATGTCACACCTGATGACACAGATGAGGATAAGTCACAAATCGTTAGAACAAAGCGTCTATCATTGAAGCCAATGGATGCTGAAGAAGCTGTTCTACAAATGGAAATGCTTGGCCACGAATTCTTCATTTTTGAAGATTCAGAAACAAATGGAGCCAGTATCGTATACAAACGTAATGATGGCAAATATGGTCTGATTGAAACAAACGAATAAAAAAATAAATTTAAAGCTGAGGCGGCCTTACTGTCTCGGCTTTTTTTGTACTCCGGAAGTGCGTTTGTAAAGCTTTCTTAACACAAAGATTTTAGAAATGGTGTATCATTGTAATCCTGAAAAGTCTGTTTAATTTATATTAAGTTTAAAAGTCTAAAAAAAAATGCTACTATTAAGAGTATGTTTATAACACTTAGGAGAGATATATTAATATGGCAAATCCACTAAGAAGATGGGTCGAAAGCGATAAAAGAGAAGTTAAACGTATGGGCAAAATTGCCGATAAGATTGAAAGCTATGCTGATGCTTACAGCAAACTTTCTGACGAAGAACTTAAAGCTAAGACTCCAGAATTTAAAGAAAGACTAGCAAAGGGCGAAACTCTCGATGATATTTTGCCTGAAGCATTTGCTACAGCCCGTGAGGGTGCTAAAAGAGTCCTTGGATTGTACCCATTTAGAGTGCAATTGATTGGTGGTATTACTTTACACGAAGGTAATATTGCTGAAATGAAAACTGGTGAAGGTAAAACTTTGACAGCTACATTGCCTGTTTACTTGAATGCGCTTGATGGCAAGGGTGTTCACGTTGTTACAGTTAACGAATATCTATCTGGTCGTGATGCTAAACAAATGGGTGAACTATACAACTGGTTAGGCTTAACCGTTGGTTTGAACATTAATAGCATGGACTCAGAAGAAAAACGTGCTGCCTACAATTGTGACATCACTTATTCAACAAATAGTGAACTTGGATTTGATTACTTGCGTGACAACATGGTTGTTTACAAGGAACAAATGGTTCAACGTCCATTACACTATGCCATTGTCGATGAAGTTGACTCCATTTTAATTGATGAAGCTAGAACTCCTTTGATCATTTCTGGTGCTGCCGAAAAGTCAACAGCCATGTATGTGCGTGCTGACCGTTTTGCTAAGACACTTGAAAAAGATGATTACAAGATTGATTGGCCTACAAAGTCAATCAGTTTAACTGAAACAGGTATTAGAAAGGCTGAAGATTACTTCGGCCTCGATAACCTTTATGATATTGATAATACTGTCTTGAACCACCATATGGATCAAGCTTTGCGTGCTAACTACATCATGAGTCTAAATATTGACTATGTTGTTCAAGAAGGCGAAGTTAAGATCGTTGACCAATTTACTGGTCGTGTTATGGATGGTCGTCGTTATTCTGATGGACTACACCAAGCTATTGAAGCTAAGGAAGGTGTAGAAATTCAAGATGAAACCAAGACTATGGCTAACATCACTTATCAAAACTTCTTCCGTATGTATGACAAGTTATCTGGTATGACTGGTACTGCTAAGACAGAAGCTGAAGAGTTTAGAGAAATCTACAACATGGAAGTTATTTCAATTCCTACTAACAAGCCAGTTATCCGTGATGATAAGGATGATTTGCTTTATCCAACTTTACAAAGTAAGTTTAAAGCTGTTGTTGAAGACATCAAACGCCGTCACGCTAAGGGTCAACCTTTACTAGTTGGTACTGTTGCGGTTGAATCTTCAGAATACCTATCTAAATTACTTGATAAAGAGGGCATTCCTCATGCTGTTCTTAATGCTAAGAACCATGCTAAGGAAGCTGAAATCGTTATGAATGCTGGTCAACGTGGCGCCGTTACAATCGCTACTAATATGGCTGGTCGTGGTACAGATATCAAACTTGGACCTGGCGTTGTAGAACTCGGTGGTCTATGTGTGCTTGGTACAGAACGTCACGAATCTCGTCGTATTGATAACCAACTTCGTGGACGTTCAGGTCGTCAAGGTGATCCTGGTGTAACACAATTCTACATGTCACTTGAAGATGACTTGATGAAACGTTTCGGTTCAGAAAGAATCAAACGTGTCTTGAAGACATTGAAGATTGAAGATGACGATGCCGTTATCCAAAGTCGTATGATGACTCGTCAAGTTGAATCCGCTCAAAAACGTGTTGAAGGTAATAACTACGATACTCGTAAGAATACTCTTCAATATGATGATGTTATGCGTGAACAACGTGAAGTTATCTATAAAGAGAGAATGGAAGTTATCAACGAAGAACAAGATCTTGATAAAGTTCTACTTCCAATGATCGAACGTACTATTAAAGCTCAAGTTGCAGTTCATACACAAGGTAAAGAAGACGATTGGGAACTCGAAGCAATTGCTGACTTTGCTAAAGCTGCTTTGGTTAACGACAAACAAATGGATGTCGTTGATCTACAACTTAAATCACAAGATGAAATCATTAAGTACTTGATGGACTTTGTTCACAAGAATTACGAACAAAAGAAAGAACAACTTGGTGATCCTTCACAAATGCTTGAATTTGAAAAGGTTGTTATCTTGAGAGTTGTTGATGAACACTGGACAGATCATATCGATGCTATGGATCAACTACGTCAATCAATTGGTCTCCGTGGTTACGGACAATTGAATCCTTTGGTTGAGTACCAAGAAGAAGGATATCGTATGTTTGAAGAAATGGTTTCTGATATTGAATATGATGTTACAAGATTATTCATGAAGGCCGAAATCAGACAAAATATGGAAAGATAAAAAGCAGGCCGCTTGGCCCGCTTTTTTTATAAGGGTGATTACATGGAATTCGGAGAAATTAAAAATAGAATTTCCGACATGGAAAACAAAATAACTCAATTCAGGGGGTCTCTTTGACTTAGAAAGTCTAGAAGAGCACATCGCTGAAAATGAAAATAAGATGACTGAGAATGGCTTTTGGGATGACCATGAAGCTGCTCAGAAGTTGATTGATGAAAATAATGATTTGAAGGATCAATACGACAACTTTAAGTCGCTGAGCGAAGGCTTGGATGACATCAAAGTGTTGGCGGAACTTTACCAAGATGATCCAGAAGACGAACTGATGCAACAATTAGTAGACGATTCGGATCGTTTGGCCGCAAAGCTTCGTTCTTATGAGTTAATGATGTTGTTATCTGAACCATATGATTCGCATAATGCAATTTTGGAAATCCATCCAGGTGCTGGTGGGACGGAATCTCAAGACTGGGGCGAAATGTTGTTGAGAATGTACCAACGTTGGGCAGATCAACATGGTTTCACTGTCGAAATTGAAGACTATCAACCTGGTGAAGAAGCCGGTATCAAGAGTGTTTCAATCATGATTCGTGGTAAAAATGCCTATGGGTTGTTACGTTCTGAGCGTGGCGTGCATCGTTTAGTTAGAATCTCACCATTTGATTCAGCTGGCCGTCGTCACACATCATTTGCTTCAGTTGATGTGATGCCTGAACTTGATGACAGTATCAAAGTTGAAATCAATGATGATGACTTACGAGTAGACGTCTTTCGTTCATCTGGTGCTGGTGGTCAACATATCAATAAGACTTCATCAGCTGTCAGAATCACGCATTTACCAACTGGTATCGTAGTCAGTTCCCAAGCACAACGTTCACAATTGCAAAACCGTGAAACAGCCATGAATATGTTAAAAGCTAAACTTTTCCAAAGAGAACAGGAAGAGCAAGCTAAGAAACACGCTGAAATTCAAGGTGAGCAAATGGATATTGGTTGGGGCTCACAGATTCGTTCATACGTTTTCCACCCCTATACGATGGTCAAAGATCACCGTTCTAATCTCTCGGTCAGCAATGGTCAGGGTGTGATGGATGGCGATCTAGATCCATTTATTTATGCTTATCTCCAATGGAAATTACAAGGAGCCAAACAATAATGAAAAAGAAAATCTTAGTTGTCGACGATGAACCATCAATTCTCGAATTAATTGAATATAACTTGGAAAATAATGACTACCAAGTTTCCACAGCCACAGACGGCCAAATGGCTGTTGATAAAGCTAATGAGGGTAACTTTGACTTGATTTTATTGGATCAAATGTTGCCTAAATTGAGCGGAATCGAAGTACTCAAGCAGCTGCGAAAAATTGGCAATTTAACGCCGGTTATATTTTTAACTGCAGTTGATGCTGAAGACAATAAGATTGAGGGCTTGATCAGCGGGGCAGATGACTATATTACTAAGCCATTCAGTATCAAGGAACTATTGGCTAGAATTGAAGTGGTTTTGAGAAGAACTTCACATACCGATAAAGAAAAATCTTTCGAACTTGATACAGATGTCAAAGGTTTAGTAATTGATGGTCAAGAAATTTCACTGACAAAAAAAGAGTACGAGTTACTGGAGTTTCTGATTAGAAATAAAGGTATCGTCGTCTCTAGAGAACAAATTTTTGATAATGTTTGGGGAATAAATTCTAATTCACAAATGCGGATGGTTGATATCCAAATTAGCCACCTCCGTGATAAAATTGAACAGGATACAAAGAACCCACAAATAATTAAAACCGTACATGGATTCGGTTATATTTTAGAGGTATAGGATGAAAAGAAGATTAGGACCAGTAATTGCTATCTTTATTTCGATAGTTATCTTTCTCATTTTGGTAACGTTCTCTGATAGTATCTTGGGCGATTCGCAAAATGATATGTTCACTGATGAAACAGTTTCTTATGTTGAATTGAAGAAAAACCATGAGCCAGCTGATGCTGCCAAGATTGCTGGTCTGGATTACATCGATACATCTAAGGAAAATACCACGATGCAGCGTAAGGCCTATGATATGTACCACAATGGCCGGACTGAACCAGGTAAGGATTACGTCACTGATACAACAATGACTACCAGAATTATGTATTTCATGTCTGGGTCTGAACGTCATATTGTAGCTAAAAAGTACAATCGTCTGTGGAGCCAGAGTCCAATGACTTTCTTGATTGTTGCTTTGATGTACTTCTTGATTACTGATTCAGTTATCTTGTTCTATTACCGCAAACGTCAACAATTGAGTGAAGATATTCAGAGTGTGACGGAAAACTTGCGTCGTGTTAGAAAGAGTAAAGAGATGGCTTCGTTGATCTTGTCACCAGGCGATGAATTGTATGGCTTGGTTGAACAGACTAACAAGATCAGTATGGATATCAACGACCTTCGTGATGATGTGCAATTACGTGAAAGACGTTTCCGCGGGTTGGTTGGTCACTTGCCAATTGGTGTTATGTTGTTGAACTCACAAGGGGATGTACTGTTACATAACCAAGCAATGTCGAGTTTATTGGACGTCAATATTTCCAATGACATTCATCCATTTATCGAAGATGTTAAAACTTACAACTTAAGTCAGATGATTGAACACACCTTGCGTAAGAACAAGAATCATCATCGTGAAATTCAATTGGTTGGTAACTCGCAAAAATTCGTTGATGCCAATGTTATTCGTCTGATTCATTCACGTGAAGATTATGATCAACAAGTGTTAGTTATCTTGTATGATTTGACGGAGAGCCGTCAGATTGAACGGATGCAAGTCGATTTTGTCAACAATGTCAGTCACGAGTTGAAGACACCAGTAACTTCAATTGAAGGTTTCTCAGAAACACTCTTGAATGGTGCCAAAGATGATCCAAAGAAATTGGACCACTTCCTCAACATTATTCATGACGAAAGTGTTCGTTTGTCGGAACTAATTCAGGATATTTTATCCTTGTCGAAAGTCAAACGTGATACTGAAAAAATTGATACTATCAACTTGAATGAAGATATTAATCGCATTTTGGATCGTCAATCGATTACGATTAAGAAACATCACATCAAGGTAAACCAACAATACTTTGGTAGTCCTGATGTGACAGCTAATAAAGAGAAAATCAATTTAGTATTCCGTAATTTGATTAAGAATGCTATTTCATATAATAAAGAAAATGGTCAGATTGACTTGGAAGTTCACCACGATGAAATTGAAAACCGTATCAAGTTCATCATCAAAGATAGCGGAATTGGAATATCGGAAGATGACCAAGCTCGTATTTTTGAAAGATTCTATCGTGTTGACCGTTCACGTAGTTTAGAGACTGGGGGAACCGGTCTTGGACTCGCGATTGTTAAGGAAACTTTGGATACACTTGATGGTGATATTCGGATTGAATCGCACAAAGGATTGGGTACAACTTTCACAGTTGACATACCATTGTAAAAAAATTGCTGCAACAAAATATTTTATTTTGTTGCGGCTTTTTTTTATACAAAAAATATACAAAGTTGTACTATTCTAGTTGGATAGAGGTGAGAACATTGAAAAAAAGACTTGTCGCATTATTTGCAATTATGATTCCTTTAGTAGCAGTTTTGAGTGGTTGCAAAGGCAGCGGGAGCCAAGAAACAATTACAGCGGTTGGATCATCAGCTGCTCAACCATTAGTGGAACTTGCCGGGGAAGAATTTTCAAAGAATAATCCAAACGAGTACGTCAACGTGCAAGGTGGCGGTACTGGTACAGGGCTCAGCCAGATTCAACAAGGTGCTGTCAATATCGGTAATTCTGATTTATATGCAGAACAAAAAAAGGATATTGATGCTAGTAAACTTGTTGATCATCGGATTGCTGCAGTTGGGATGATTCCGGTTGTGAATAAGGATGTCAAAGTTAAATCATTGACAATCAAGCAATTGAGACAAATTTTTTCTGGTCAAGTTACAAACTGGAAAGAGGTCGGCGGTCAAGACCTACCAATCACTATTATCAATCGTGCGGACGGATCGGGAACCCGTGCAGCGTTTGAGAGTGATGTTATGGACGGAACGCCTTTCGTGCGCTCTCAGGAGCAAGATTCCAGCGGTATGGTTAGACAAATTGTCTATAACACTGCCGGATCTATCAGTTATTTGGCGATGCCTTATCTTAATAATACTGTGAAAACAGTTAACGTTAATGGCATTGAACCCACCATTGAAAATATCGAAAACAACAAGTGGAAGATTTGGTCATACGAGCACCTATATACAAAGGGTAAGCCTACTGGTATGACTAAAGAATTCCTTGATTTCATTATGACGGAACATGTTCAGACTAATGTTGTTAAGAAAATGAATTATGTTCCCATCAACGAAATGAAATATGAAAAAGATTATAAGGGCAATATTACGCCCGTTTCAAAGGGGGTAAAGTAATTTGAAAGATCCAATTAGAGAAAGTCTAACCAAGAAATCTGTTTCCGCTAAACGTGAAACACGCGGTAAAATTATTTCTTTCAGTTTTACTGCAATTATCGTTTTATTAGTTATCACAATTATTGGTTTTATCGCATCACGTGGTTTGATTATCTTCTTTAAGGATGGGGTCAATCCGATTGATTTTCTGACTCACTCAGTTTGGGCACCTAGCAAATTGGACAGTGCTGGACATCCAATTGTTGGGGCAGCTCCAATGATTGTCGGTTCGTTTGCGGTTACATTGATTGCAGCCCTTATTGGGACACCATTTGCGATTGCCGCAGCCATCTTTATGACGGAAATTTCACCTAAATGGGGTCGAAAAGTTTTACAACCAGTTATCGAATTATTAGTTGGTATCCCTTCAGTAGTTTATGGATTCTTCGGTTTAACGATTGTCGTTCCATTTGTTAGGAAAATTGCTGGCGGAAGTGGTTTCGGTATTTTAGCCGGGTCATTCGTCTTATTCGTCATGATTTTACCAACGATTACATCAATGTCAGTAGATGCTTTGAAGGCAGTACCAAGATATTATCGTGAAGCTTCGTTAGCTTTGGGTGCCACTAGATGGCAAACTATTTCCAAAGTTATTTTACGCGCAGCGACGCCAGGACTTTTGACTGCCGTTGTTTTTGGCATGGCCAGAGCCTTTGGTGAAGCTTTAGCTGTTCAAATGGTTATTGGTAATGCGATGTTATTGCCACACAATTTAGTTTCACCATCATCAACCTTAACAAGTGTTTTAACAATGAACATGGGTAATACAATCATGGGCTCAACATCAAACAATGCACTTTGGTCATTAGCCTTATTGCTCCTATTAATGTCATTGCTATTCAACTTCGTTATTAGAAAAATTGCTAAGCGAGGTGAGTTCTAGTGTTTAATGAAAAAGTTAAAGACAAAATAGCCACAGGTGTGATTTACTTCATGTCTGGCGTTATTGTGCTCATCTTGGCAGGTTTGTTGGTTTATATTTTAGGTAGTGGACTACGTTATGTTAATTGGCATTTCTTGATATCAGGTTCCAAAGCCTTTCAAGCTGGTAGTGGTGTTGGAATCCAATTATTCAACTCGTTTTTCCTATTGATACTTTCAATGTTGATTTCCATTCCAATTTCAATCTGTGCCGGTATTTATTTATCTGAATACGCTGGTAAGAATAAATTGGTAGATTTGATTCGTGTATCAATTGAAGTTTTGAGTTCATTGCCTTCAATCGTTGTTGGTTTATTCGGATTCTTGATTTTCGTTATTAGTTTTAAATTTGGTTTCTCAATTCTCTCTGGTGCTTTGACACTGACAGTGTTCAACTTACCGATTTTGACGAGAAATGTGGAAGATTCCTTGAGGTCAGTCTCACAGTCACAACGTGAAGCCGGCTTGGCTTTGGGTCTTTCAAAATGGGAGACTGTTATCCACGTTATTATTCCCGATGGTTTGCCAGGTATCATTACCGGTATGATCATTGGTGCTGGTAGAGTCTTTGGTGAAGCGGCTGCCTTGATTTACACAGCTGGTCAGAGTGCTCCACCATTGGACTTCACTAATTTCAATGTTTTCAGTATTACCAGTCCTTTGAATTTGATGAGACCGGCCGAAACTTTAGCTGTTCATATTTGGAAAGTTAACTCAGAAGGTTTGATTCCTGATGCTGTCCAAGTTTCAGCTGGAGCTTCAGCAGTATTGATTATTGCAGTTTTGATATTTAATTTATTAGCCAGATATATAGGCAATATAGTTTATAAAAAGATGACGGGTGAGTAAGATATGGGCGTACAAACAGATGAACAATACATCCTTCATTTAAACGAGGATGAACACGAAATCGCCATGAAGACGAAAGATTTACAAGTTTTTTATGGCGAAAAAGAAGCCATGCATAAGGCATCGCTTCAGTTCGAAAGATATAAGATAACATCCTTGATTGGAGCTTCTGGTTCTGGTAAGTCGACATATTTGAGATCCTTGAATCGCATGAACGACAATGTACCTGGTGCTACGGTCAAAGGTGAGATCATGTACCGTGGTTTGGATATTAACAAAAATAATGTTGATATTTATGAAGTTAGAAAACATATTGGGATGGTTTTTCAACGTCCTAATCCATTTTCGAAATCAATTTATGACAACATTACTTTTGCGCTGAAACGTCATGGATTGCATGATAAAAAGCAATTAGATGAAATTGTCGAGACAACTTTGAAGCAGGCCTCACTTTGGGACCAAGTGAAAGATGATCTCGGCAAAAGTGCATTAGCGCTCTCTGGGGGTCAACAACAACGACTATGTATTGCCCGAGCAATTGCGATGAAGCCGGATATTTTATTGATGGATGAACCCGCAAGTGCTTTGGATCCAATTTCAACGTCAAATGTTGAAGAAACAATGTTGAGTTTGAAGGATAAATTTACCATTATTATCGTGACGCACAACATGCAACAAGCAGCTAGAATCAGCGATTACACGGCATTTTTCCACTTGGGACATGCTGTCGAATTTAATGAAACTAGAAAAATCTTTACTCGTCCACATATTAAGACGACTGAAGATTATGTTTCTGGACACTTTGGATAGGAGAAAGTAATCATTAACTAAAACATAGAAAAATGTCGAACAATGTAGAAAAGAATACCAAGTTCCCCACAGAGAGTAAATATGGAGGTGGCGAACTTGGTAATGATTAAATCTAGCGATAATCCATCACAGTTCGTACGCTGTAAAAATTGAAAACTTGCACTGCATCTTACCCGACCTGATCAGTCTTATTTATACCAAAGAAATTATCTTCAATGATCAAATCACTGAAATCAATAACGATCTAAATTATAATGAGAAGTGAAAAGAAAACATTGACTTGGTAGGTGAAGATACTGATGATCCGGACACAGAAAGTAAGACTTTATCCTAATCGTCATATGAAAAAGGTGCTCGATAGCCTTTGTGATTATCGGCGATACTGCTGGAATGAGGGGCTGGCTACTTGGAATGACATGTATGACTTACGTACGCTTGATTCAAGTAGTCCCCCTCCCAGTGCTTATTCAGTTCGGAATGAATTAGTTGCGAATAAAGCTGATTGGCAGTATGAGTTATCAGCACGTACGCTACAACTAGCGATTGCTGATCTAGGAACGGCTTGGCAGAATTTTTTTGATAAGGCACAACCTGATTGGGGAAAACCCACTTTCAAATCAAAAAAAGCTGCTCGACAAGGATTCAAAACTGACCGAGCTAAAATTATCGCTGGTAAGCTTCGTTTGGATAAACCACATGGCGTTAAGGATTGGTATGACATCAGGATTAGTCAACACGTTGATTTATCAGGTGTACTTAAGTTGGTCAGTGTTTACCGTGAAAACGGTAAATACTGGGCCAGTCTTCCCTTCGAAGTTGAACTTGATGTCAAGCCAAAAACTGGTGATAGTTCAGCTGTTGATGTGAATGTTGGTCATTTGAATTACACGGCTGGCGTTATTAACACCTTGCCGAAACGATTACGTAAGCTGTATCAGCGAATCAAGTTTTACCAAAAGCAATTAGCTCATAAGCGAGTCATGAATGGGAATAAGGCAACTAAAAGTACTAATTACGTTGCAATAAGAGCCAAATTACAGCGTGATTATCGCAAAGTTGCCAATATCCAGCATGACATCATGCAAAAATTCACGACAAAACTTGTCAATAATTACGACAAAATCGTGATTGAAGACCTATCCGTTAAAGCGATGCAGATGAGCCACGTTGCTTCTAAAGGTTTGCAACGGTCAATGTTTGGCTACTTCCGGCAAATATTAAGCTATAAGTGTGACTGGTACGGTAAAGAGCTTATTCTGGCAGATCACCAGTATCCTTCAACACAGCGTTGTTCAAAGTGTGGTCATATCAAAGTTGGGAACGATAAAATCACGTTACAAGGTAATTGCGCACATCAGACTAAGCATAATGAATATGTTTGTTATAACTGTGGCGCAATAATGGATCGTGACGAAAATGCTGTTTCCAACTTACTAGATTTAATCTAAAAAATAGTAACTTAACGGGGCTGGCTAAAGTCCTTAAGCTGTCATAGTTGGTCAATGTGATTACTCCCTATGGAATATCGGGACACCGACGTTATAACGGTAGCAAGCAAAAATCAAGAAAGGAAATATGCAACCTTTCTAAATGTAGAAATCAGTAATATTTTTCTATATTTCTCCATATTTTGCATAGCAGCACAATAATTTTGTCAGAAAAAATTTTAACATCATCTGATGTACATTTATTTTATGGAAAAAAAGAAGCACTAAACGGGATTAACCTCGATTTCAACAAGAATGAAATCACAGCCTTAATCGGTCCATCAGGATGTGGAAAGTCAACTTATCTTAGATGTTTGAATCGGATGAACGACTTAATTCCGAATGTAACGATAACTGGAACGATATCTTTGAATGGTAAAAACATCTATGCGCCCAATATTGATACGGTTGAATTGCGAAAACAAGTTGGAATGGTTTTTCAACAACCAAACCCATTTCCTTTCTCAATTTATGATAATGTAATATTGCGGATGAAGATTATCCTAACCAAGGTTAATTGATAAATTTGTTAATATGTAGTATATTTTTCGAACAAGTTGAGGTGATAATACATGAAAAATAGAATCACAAGATCCAGTACTGATCGGATGCTTGCCGGTGTTTGTGGAGGCTTAGGAGAGTACTTTGGGGTTGACTCAACTTGGATTCGCCTAGCTTTTGTCTTCTTATTGCCATTCACATATTTTCTACCGGTATTAGTTTATGTAATATGCGTCTTTTCTTTCCCAGAAAAGCGTAATATTCAGAGAACTAGTTCGTATCGAGGCAGAAGACGTCTCAAGGCTAAGTCTTCCAAAAAATATTACTGACTCAAAAGAGAGTTAAATGAGGGTATAAAATGAAGTTTTTAATCAGATTGGTGATACAAACGTTGTTGTTCTTAGCAATTGCGCGTTTATTACCGGGTATGTTTCAAATTGATAGTTTAGGGACGGCCATTGTCGCAAGCTTGGTATTGGTCTTTCTAAATTGGACTATCAAACCATTGTTGCATATCATTTCTCTACCAATCACGTTTATTACTTTTGGTCTATTTTCCTTCGTGATAAATGCGATTACCTTGGAATTAACTTCAGTATTAGTCGGATCATCAAGTTTTCACTTTAATGGTTTTGGCTCAGCTTTAGTGGTTGCTGTTATTCTAGCAATCTGCAATTCCATTATTAACAGCTATACCATGGACAATTTTCAAAGGCGCGTCTAGAACGCGTTTTTTTTGTCTTTATAATTTGGTGGGTATTGAAGGATTGTCGCCGGAGGGCGCGAGGGATGGAGTTCGCTGTGGGACCGGCTCGAGCCAAAGAGCGGTCTCGACCCTCGCTTTTGAGCCGAAGTTCGCGTCTCAAAAGACGTCCTGTTATGTAAGACTGGAAAACCGCCAGCCTAACATAACTATCACTGCTGAACTCCATCCCTCGCGCCCTCCGGCTCTGGGTTTACTACGGACTAAAAAAATGTTCTTGAGGCTATTTGAATTCTTGATGTATATCATTTTTTATTATGTATTGGCGATGTTTAATAGAAGTAGTTTATTAAAATATTTTTTGTTCGCCAATATTTTTTGTTGACTGATAAATCAAAATATTTAATTGCTAAACAAGTTTCTAAATAAATTAGCCTCCGGGTGTCAGTAATGTAGCCTGCAGTGAAGGTGGCGTTAGAGCTTTAGCTCTTACACCACAGGACGAATTTTGAAATTCGCGGGTTTTGCGAAGTTCAAAATCGAGGTTCGAGACCGTACTTTGGCTCGAACCGGTCCTCACAGCGGCTACATTACTGACACCCGGAGGCGGCACCGCACCACAAAGATTCAGATTTAAGTTTCAACCTAAGTTATTAATGATAAAATTGGTATAAAAATAGATTTAGTGAGGGTTGGCTATGACAAATTTTGTTACTGTATCTCAAATGGTAAAAGATAATGAACTAAAAGTTTATAATGACGAAGCTTTGATGAACAACAAGAAGGTCACAACGAGTGATATTTCTCGTCCCGGAATTGAATTGACTGGTTACTTTGATTACTATCCTAGTGAGCGTATTCAATTGTTTGGGCAAACTGAGTCTGCATATTCACGTTCAATGACTGCTAATAACCGTTACAAGGTTATGTTGGAATTATGTCGTGAAGATACACCGGCACTTTTAATTTCTCGTAATATTCAACCTAGTGAGGAATTACTGAAGGCTGCCAGTGAGCATAAGGTGCCTGTCATTGGTTCTGAGTTGCCAACAACTAGACTTTCAAGTATGATCACCGAATATTTGGATGAAAACTTAGCTCCTAGAGAGTCAATTCATGGGGTTTTAGTCGACGTTTATGGTATCGGGATTTTGCTAACTGGTCACTCTGGTATTGGTAAAAGTGAAACTGCTTTGGAATTGATTAAGCGTGGTCACCGTTTGATTGCTGATGATCGTGTCGATGTTTACCAACGTGATGAAAAAACTATCGTGGGTGAAGCACCTAAGATTCTCAATCATTTGCTAGAAATTCGTGGTATTGGTATTATCGATGTCATGAACCTCTTTGGTGCTGGTGCCGTTCGTTCACAAAGTGAGATTCAATTGATTATCAATTTGGAAAACTGGTCAGCTGATAAGAACTACGATCGAATCGGTACTTTGGAAGATAAAAGAACATTCTTTGACGTTGATGTGCCACAAATTACTGTTCCTGTTAAAGTTGGTCGTAATATTTCTATCATTATCGAAGTCGCTGCCATGAACTATCGTGCTAAGAAGATGGGTTATGACGCTACTAAGAAGTTTGAAGATAACTTAGGATTATTGATTAAAGAAAATGAAGAAAAAACAAAGAATGACGAAGAAGGTAAGTAATGAGTTTATTAGCATTAAATCCGATTGCGTTTGATCTGGGGGGATTACAAATTCATTGGTACGGCGTCATCATTGCTTTGGGTGCCTTAGTAGGTGTTCTGATGGCGATGCGTGAAGCCAAACGTAAACACATGGATCCTGATAATATCTTGGATCTCGTCTTGTGGGGCGTTCCAATTGCTTTAGTCGGTGCAAGGTTATACTATGTAATCTTTGAACTACCATTCTATCTGGCTAACCCCGGTGAGATTATCAAAATTTGGCATGGTGGAATCGCTATTTATGGTGGTTTGATTGCGGCGTTTATCGTCTTGCTAGTTTTGTGTCGCAAGCGGAAGATTTCGCCATGGTTGATGTTAGATATTGCTGCTCCATCAGTTCTTTTAGGCCAAATTGTTGGTCGTTGGGGTAACTTTATGAATCAAGAAGCCTTTGGTGCTAAAACCACTTTGAGCTTTCTACAATCGCTACATATTCCACATTTTATTGTCGAACAAATGTATATCAATGGCGCTTATCGTCAACCAACTTTCTTGTATGAATCAGTTGGAAATTTGATTGGATTAGTGCTGATTTTGGTTTTGCGTAATAGAAAGCATCTGCTTAAACGTGGGGAAGTATTCTTAAGCTATTTGATTTGGTATCCAGCAGTTAGATTTTTCGTTGAAGGTATGCGAACGGATAGTTTGTACATTTTACCTGGCGTAAGAGTTTCACAAGTACTTTCATTAGTATTATTTGTAGTAGCAATCACCTTGTTCATTTATCGTCGAAAGAAACAAAATGAACCTTGGTATAATGAATTGTGAGCAACTTAATTGCCAAGTTAAAAATAAATGGTAATATTTGTTGAGTAATTAGGAGGTAATCGACGATGAAAACATATGATGTAGTAGTTATTGGAGCAGGTCCTGGTGGTTTAACCGCCGCCCTCTATGCTTCACGTGCTAACTTATCAGTAATGATTCTTGATCGTGGTATCTACGGTGGTCAAATGAATAACACCGCTGCGATCGAAAACTATCCAGGATTTGATTCAATTCTCGGACCAGACTTGAGTGAAAGGATGTACAAATCTTCAACTCAATTTGGTGCTGACTTTGGCTATGGTGCCGTTGAATCCGTTGAGGATAAGGGGAATGTTAAAATCATCCATACTGATGATGGCGACTACGAAACAAAAGTTTTAATCATTGCAACTGGTTCACAATATAAGAAGATTGGCGTACCTGGCGAGGATGAACTCTCAGGACGTGGTGTTTCTTACTGTGCCGTCTGTGATGGTGCATTCTTTAAAGGCCAAGACGTTGCCGTTATTGGTGGTGGCGATTCAGCCGTTGAAGAAGGTATTTATTTAACACAATTAGCTAAATCTGTAACAATTATTCACCGTCGTGATCAACTACGTGCTCAAAAGATTTTGCAAGACCGTGCATTTAAGAATGACAAGATTAAGTTCGTTTGGAATGCTGACGTTAAGGAAATCACGAGCGAAGATGACAAAGTTGCTGGTGTCAGATATATTGACAAAGAAACTGGTGAAGAACATGTCGTACCAGCTAAAGGTGCCTTTATCTATGTTGGTATCGACCCAATGACAACACCATTCAAGGATCTTGGTATTCTTGATGAAGCTGGCTGGATCAATACAAATGAACATATGGAAACTAAAGTACCTGGTATTTTGGCTGTCGGCGACGTTAGAAAGAAAGATCTTCGTCAAATTGCTACAGCTGTTGGTGAGGGTGGTATCGCTGGACAACAAGCATTCAGTTATATCCAAGAACTCTCTGATGACAAAGTTTCAACTAAGTAATTAGTTTAATAATATGTGGTGCTAGTTAAGTATCCTGTCTACAGAGCTGGGAAATATTTCCCAGCTCTGTAGACTAATTTAATCGTTATTAATTGAATATATAAGTATTCAGATGCTTTAATATTTGGTACGTTTTTGATACTGAAATATAGGCGAGTATTGATAATGGATTATAAACTAGGCACCGTACATTTTAATAATAAAAGTAAATTGAGGATTATATGATAAGGCGATTGCTGCCTTTGTCATATAATCCTTTTTTATTAATTAAATTATGACTAATTGTCTAATTATTGAAAAGATAATTGTTGAAATTTGATTCCATTGCGTATATGTTTAAATATATAATGAACTTAAAAAGTCAGGAAGTGATTCTTATGCGCGAAGTAGCAGATAAAAACTTGAACCAATTAATGCACGAATCAGGTTTCAACATTGCGAAAAATCTGAAGCAACTCAGACGTGAAAGAAACGTAACTCAAAAAGAAGTGGCTCAACATTTGAATATTGATGTTACGACTTTGTCTCACTATGAGACTGGTATCCGTATGCCAGATATCGACACTTTGATTGCCTTGGCTAGATACTACGATACCGATATCAACAGAATCATTAGTAGCGAATCTTAATAATTTGAATATTTGAAAATAGAACTTTAAGGATATTTTAAATATTTATTGTTAAAGTTGCTAAATCAAATTTTAATAGTACTTCATGATTGCTATAATAGATGTAAGTACTTACAAATTAGGAGGATAATTCTAATGACTTGGCAAGATAATATGCAACAATGGCTTGATTATAAGGATTTAGATCCAGATATGAAAGAGCAACTAAACGAAATTAAAAAGGACGATAAAGTCGCTGAAGAAGCATTTTACGCACCTATGGAATTTGGTACTGCTGGTATGCGTGGCTTGATTGGTCCTGGTATTAACCGGATGAACATTTACACAGTTCGTCAAGCAACCGAAGGTTTAGCTTCATTTATGGACACTTTAGACGATAAAGTTAAAACTCAAGGTGTCGCCATCAGTTATGATTCACGTTACTATTCTCAAGATTTTGCTTATGAATCAGCCAAAGTTTTGGGAGCTCACAATATTCACAGTTTCGTATTCGATAGTTTGAGACCTACTCCTGAATTATCCTTTGCTGTAAGAAGCCTACACACATATGCAGGAATTATGATTACAGCCAGCCATAATCCTAAGCAATATAATGGTTTCAAAATCTATGGACCAGATGGCGGTCAAATGCCACCAGCTGAATCAGATAACATTACTAACTTTGCTCGTAAAGCTAGTGACCTCTTTGCTATCAAGGTAAAAGCTGTTCAAAAGTTAAGAGCTGAAAAATTGCTTACTTTGATTGGTGAAGATGTCGATATTGATTATATGAAGAACCTCGAAACAGTTATCGTAAATCCTAAGTTGATTGAAGAATATGCCGATAAAATGAAGTTTGTTTACTCACCACTTCACGGTACAGGTAAGATGATTGCCCCACGTATTTTCCAACAATTAGGATTTAAGAATTTCAACATGGTAACTGAGCAAGCTATCCTTGATCCAGAGTTTGCTACAACACCTTTCCCTAATCCAGAATTTGCCCAAACTTTCGACCTCGCTATTGAACGTGGTAAAAAGATTGGTGCCAACATTCTGATTGCAACCGATCCTGATGCTGATAGATTAGGTGCTGCTGTTAGACAACCTGATGGTTCTTATAAACTAATGACAGGTAATCAAATTGCTTCAGTTCTTTTGAATTACTTATTACATGCTAAGAAGAACTTGAATGCATTGCCTACTAACGGAGCAGTTGTTAAGTCAATCGTTTCATCTGAATTGGCTACGGCAATCGCTGATAAATATGATATTAAGATGTTCGATGTTTTGACAGGATTCAAGTATATTGCTGAAAAGATTGAACAATTTGAAGAAACAGGTAGCAACGAATTCCTATTCGGTTTTGAAGAAAGTTATGGATATCTAGTTAAACCATTTGTTCGTGATAAGGATGCCATGCAATCAACACTTTTGTTGGCTGAAGCAGCTGCTTACTATGAATCAAAAGGTAAGACAATCTACGATGCACTCGAAGACCTTTATAAGGAATTTGGCTATTATCGTGAAAAGACTATTTCTAAGACATTTGCTGGTATCTCAGGAAAAGATAAGATGGCTCAAATCATGAAGACACTTCGTGAAGAGGGGATCGACGAAATCAATGGTGTTAAAGTCGTTGAATCAATCGATTACTTGAATGATACCGATACAACAGCAGCTGGTACTAAAGAAACAGGTTTACCAAAGGCTAATGTATTGAAGTACGTTTTAGCTGACGATACTTGGGTAGCTGCTAGACCTTCTGGTACAGAACCTAAGATGAAGTTCTATATTGGTGTTAAAGGCGATACTGAAGATGGAGCTGCTACAAAGCTGGAAGAATTCGGTAAAGAAATCGAAGGCTGGGAATAGTTTTTCCTAATTAAGGAATAAGGGTGTAAAAACCTTTGTTCCTTTTTTTGTATTGAAGTATGTCGCCGAAGGGCGAAACGGATGAAGTTCGCTGTGGACCGGTGCAAGCCTTGCGTCTCGCGCCTCGATTTTGAGCTTTGCAAGGTTCGCAAATCTCAAAAGTCGTAGTGGAGTAAGGACTAAAGTCCTAACGCCACTCCCACTGCTGAACTTCATCCGTTTCGCCCTCCGGCTAGGTTGGTTTAAATATTTAGTTTGTTAAGTATTCCTTGATTATATTTGGCTTGTTGTAAGTTGAATTTGATTTTAAATATATTACGGATAATTCCAGATCTTTTTGGAGTTATCTTTTTTTATTTAATTTTATAAAACATAAAATCTATTCCGCTAAAACAATGATCAAAATTGATTGTCATTATTTAGAATAATAGATTCCCAATGAACAGATACATTAGTCGGAGGTTGTCAGAAATATAGTCAGCAGTGGAGGTGGCGTTAGAGCTTTAGCTCTTACACCACGGGACGAGTTTTGAGACGCGGTTTTCGGCTCAAAATCGAGGTTCGAGACCGTACTTTGGCTCGGGCCGGTCCCCACAGCAGACTATATTTCTGACAACCGGAGTCATAACTATAACCAACAAAATAAACGTTTTGTCTCAACATTGTGTGTAACATGGTTTTCCTATCTGCGATATAATATTTTCATGTAGTTTGTGAAAAGAGGAAATCAATTTGCTGACAAATCAACATTTAGTAATTATTTCACTTGATGCTTTAGGGTTTCGTGATATCAATGAACATCAGAGTGAATTACCAACTTTAAATAAATTAGTTAACGGTGGAACTTGGGTCAAAGAGGTCAAGGGTATTTACCCAACTTTGACGTATCCATCACACACAACAATCATCACGGGGCAATATCCTAGTGTCCACGGAATTGTCAATAATACTAAGATTCAGCCAGAACGTCGCTCACCGGATTGGTTCTGGTATCAAAAGGATGTCAGATCGCCAACGTTATATGATTTGGCTAGAAAGCAGAAGTTAACTACGGCGGCTTTTTTGTGGCCTGTGACTGCTGGTAGTAAGATTACTTATAACTTGGCTGAAATTTTTCCTAATCGCATTTGGACTAATCAAGTGTTGGTTTCAATGCGTGCTAGTTCACCATTATTTATTTTAGAAATGAATAATAAGTATGGAAAACTTCGTAACGGTATTAGACAGCCAGAATTGGATGATTTCATTACAGCCTGTGCAGTTGATACGATTAAGAATAAAAAGCCGAATTTAACGCTGTTACATTTGGTCGATATGGACAGTATGCGTCACCGTTATGGCGTTCGTTCGGATGAAGCGATGGAAGCCTTGCATCGATTAGACAATCATGTTTCGCAAATTATCAAGGCAACTAAGGAAGCTGGGACGTTTGACGACACCAACTTTGTTATCTTAGGAGACCACTATCAAATTAACGTTGATCGCATGATACATTTGAATACTATGTTTGCTAAACGTGGCTGGTTGACTGCTAAATCTGACCAAACCTTTAAGAAGAATTGGCAAGTTATGGCTAAGACTTGCGACGGTAGTACATATATTTATACGAAAGATTTCGGTCAAATTGATCGATTACGTGATTTGATTTCTGGCGTTGAAGGGGTCGAAAAAATCCATTCCGGTCAGGAAGCGGCCCAGCGAGGTGCCGATCCTAAATGTACTTTGATGGTTGAAGCCAAAGCAGGGTATTATTTCACTGATGAAAGTGACCGTGCACAAGTTGTGGAAAAAGTTTTGCCAGATATGATGGGGGATGCTGACCGTTATCGAGGCGTTCATGGTTATGATCCAGACAAGCCTGGTTATAAGACGACCATGATTTTCAACGGACCAATGATTAAAGAAAACAACACAGTTGAGAAGGCTGATTTAGTTGATGAAGCACCAACTTTTGCGAAATTATTAGGATTAAAGTTCCTCGAGCCTTTGGCAGGTTCCGCAATTGACGATGTTTTTGTAGATTAGGATTGAGGGATGATATGGGATTTAATAAAAAGCAGTGGAGTTGGATTTTTTATGATTGGGCAAACTCAGGTTATGGAATAATTGTCACGACAGCCGTTTTGCCAGTTTATTTTAAATCCGTAGCTCAAAATGCAGGCGTTACACAAGCGAACGCTACAGCTTATTGGGGTTATGCAAATAGTTTTGGAACATTGATAGTTTCAGTTATGGCACCAGTTCTAGGAGCTTTAGCTGATTATCCACATCACAAGAAGCGCCTACTGAGTACATTTTCATTTCTAGGTATCGTTATGACGCTGGGATTGGCACTTTTACCACCAAATCAGTGGCAGTTATTACTGGCTGTGTATATCCTGTCGATAATTGGGTATTCTGGGGGAAACCTCTTTTATGACAGTTTCTTAACTGATGTGGCGGACAATAAAAGAATGGATTCGTTGTCATCAAATGGTTACGCATACGGATATTTAGGTGGCGTGATCGCATTCATTCTCTTCTTAGTTTTGCAATTAACTAGTGGTTTTGGAATGTTATCAAGTTACGGCGTAGCGAGATGGAGTTTTCTACTGGCAGCGTTATGGTGGATAATTTTCTTCATTCCACTTTTGAAAAATGTACAACAAGTTTATTCATTACCAGAAAATCCGCATCCGATAACCTCGAGTTTCAAACGGGTCTGGGCAACAGTGACACATTTGCGAAAGTATAAAGCAGCAGCTTGGTTTTTAATTGCGTACTTCTTTTACATAGACGGTGTCGATACGATTTTTACAATGGCGACATCAATCGGGATGGATATGGGAATCACCACGACAACCTTGATGATTGTCTTACTAGTCGTTCAATTAGTAGCCTTTCCGTTCTCCATTCTGTATGGCTGGATTGCCAATCATTTTTCAGCAAGAAAAGGTATTTTACTAGCAATTATTTTATACTTTGGAATTTGTCTATATGCCTTGAAACTGACAACAACAGTCGATTTCTGGATTTTGGCAGTCTTAGTCGGAACCAGTCAAGGTGGAATACAAGCCTTGAGTAGATCGTACTTTGGTAAGCTAATCCCCAAAGAATCGGGTAGCGAGTTCTTCGGATTCTATAATATTTTAGGAAAATTTTCAGCAGTCATGGGTCCAGTATTAGTCGGAATCGTGACACAGATAACAGGCAAATCAACAATAGGTGCAGCATCGTTGAGCATTTTGTTCTTGATAGGTTTGGTGATTTTCTTGATGTTACCTCGATTAACTGCGGAGAAATGATGACCTTTAAGTCTCTTTGAATGGATAGATAAATATTTGTTGTGTTGACATTTCAATCGACAATTTATTTATAGAATCAGAAATTCTCATACTTTTATTGGATTCAAAAAACAAATTAGTTGGAAGAGCTGAGAGTATTCATCAGCAGCGAAAGTGGCGTTATGGCTTTAGCCATTACACCACCGGGCGTGTTGGAGACTTGCCGGTTTTGCAAGGCTTCAACCGAGGTTCGAGACCGTTCTTTGGCTCGGGCCGTTCCGCGCAGCAGATGAATACTCTCAGCTCTGGAAACGGCAAAATTAAACATTTTAATCAATAAGTAAAAATATGGCGAAAATATGTTCGCTATGGTAATATAGAGCCAGCGAAATAAGCCGGTATTAATTACATCTAATTCATAACAAAATTAGATGTATTTTTTAGCTTAAAGAGGGGGTAAGTCGTCTGTGATAGATAGAATTACTGATAATAAGTTTGATTTAGTTTCAAAATATGCTCCTGCTGGTGACCAAGCACAGGCAATTGAGACAATTGACAAGGATTTCAAGGCTGGTGACAAAGAAGTCATTTTGGAAGGTGCCACTGGTACTGGTAAGACCTTTACAATGGCCAACGTCATTAAAGATTTGAATAAACCAACGTTGATTATTTCACATAATAAAACTTTGGCAGGTCAATTATATGGTGAGATGAAAGAGTTTTTCCCCAATAATGCTGTTGAATACTTTGTTAGTTATTATGATTACTATCAACCAGAGGCTTATGTGCCTTCTAGTGATACTTATATTGAAAAAGATTCTAGTATTAACGATGAAATTGATAAGTTGCGTCACTCGGCAACAAGTTCACTTTTGGAACGTAACGATGTAATTGTGATTGCCTCAGTTTCATGTATCTTTGGTTTAGGTGATCCAAGAGAATACGCGGACAGTATTATTTCATTGCGTGTCGGCGAACAAATTGCCCGTGATAAATTATTAGAAGAATTAGTCGAAAATCAATTTGAACGTAACGATATTGACTTCCAACGTGGTAGATTTCGTGTGCGTGGCGATGTTGTGGATATCTTCCCAGCTTCACGTGACGATAATGCCATTCGTGTGGAATTTTTTGGTGATGAAATTGATCGAATTATCGAAATGGATGCTTTAACAGGTGAAGTTAAAGGTTCAATGGATCATATCGGAATTTTTCCAGCAACTCACTTTATGATTAGTGATTCTAAGATGGAAGAAGCACTCACTCGAATTCAAGATGAGATGGATGTTCAAGTTAAGAAATTTACTGAAGAGGGTAAGTTACTTGAGGCTCAACGAATCAAGCAACGTACTGAATATGATATCGAAATGATGCGTGAGATGGGTTATACATCTGGTATCGAAAATTATTCACGTCACATGGAAGGACGAGCTGAAGGTGAACCACCATTTACTTTGCTCGACTTCTTCCCCAAAGATTTCAATATTATGATTGATGAATCACACGTTACTATGCCACAAATTCGTGGTATGTATAATGGTGACCGTGCTAGAAAGCAACAATTAGTTGACTATGGTTTCCGTTTGCCAAGTGCTTTGGACAACCGTCCTTTGAAATTGGAAGAGTTTGAAAAACATGTTAACCGCATTCTCTATGTTTCAGCTACACCTGGTCCTTACGAACTAGAGCGGACTGATCACAAAGCGGAACAAATTATTCGTCCAACTGGTTTGCTCGATCCGAAGATTGAAGTCCGTCCAATTATGGGACAGATTGATGATTTAGTTGGTGAAATCAATGATCGTGTTGAAAAGCATGAGCGTGTCTTTGTCACGACTTTGACCAAGAAGATGGCTGAAGATTTGACCGATTACTTCAAGGATTTAGGTATCAAAGTTCGTTATCTCCACAGTGATATCAAGACGTTGGAGCGTTCCAAGATTATCCGTGATTTACGTTTGGGTAAATTCGATGTCTTGATTGGTATCAACTTATTGCGTGAAGGTATTGATGTGCCCGAAGTTTCCTTGATTGCCATTTTGGATGCTGACAAGGAAGGCTTCTTGAGAGCTGAACGTTCATTGGTTCAAATCATCGGACGTGCTTCTCGTAATGAACATGGTAAAGTTATCATGTATGCAGACTCAGTGACCGATTCGATGAAGGGTGCTATTGATGCAACTGCTCGTCGTCGTAAGTTACAAGAGAAATTCAATGAGGAACATGGAATCACGCCAACAACCATCGTTAAACCAATCAGAGATGCAATTTCAATGTTCCAGAAGGTTGATAACAGCTCATCCGAAACAGAAAAGATCAATGATGATATTGACTTCAAGGATATGACTAAGAAAGAACGTGAAGAACTCTTAGCCAACTTGAAAGAACAGATGGAAAATGCCGCCAAGAAGCTCGATTTCGAGGCAGCTGCCAACTTGCGTGATTCGATTTTGGAATTAAAGGCGGAAATGAAATAAATATGTTAAATGATAAGATTGTTATTCATGGAGCACGTGCTCACAATTTAAAGGATATTGATGTCACTATTCCACGTGATAAATTGGTTGTCATGACTGGTCTATCAGGTTCAGGAAAGAGTTCGTTGGCATTCGATACACTTTATGCTGAAGGTCAAAGACGTTATGTGGAAAGTTTATCTTCATATGCACGTCAATTTTTAGGTCAAATGGATAAGCCGGATGTCGATTCGATTGATGGTTTGAGTCCTGCTATTTCAATTGATCAAAAGACCACTTCAAAGAACCCTCGTTCAACTGTTGGTACAGTTACCGAAATTAACGATTATTTGCGTTTGTTATGGGCTCGTGTAGGAACTCCAATTTGTCCAAATGATGGGACTAAGATCACTAGTCAATCAGCGCAACAGATGGTTGATGCTATCTTGAAATTGGATGATGGTACAAAACTACAGATTCTTTCACCAGTTGTTCGTGCTAAACGTGGTCAACATAAGAAAGCTTTGGCACAAATCAAGAAACAAGGTTATGTCAGAATTCGAGTTGACGGTGAAGTCCGTGATATCGGTGAGGATATTGAATTAGATAAGAATAAGAAGCATGATATTGACGTTGTTGTTGACCGTATCGTAATCAATGACCATATCAAGTCACGTTTGTTTGATTCTGTCGAAGCTGCCTTACGTCTATCGGACGGTTACATGAATGTTGATGTAATTGGTCAAGATATGATGGTTTTCTCAGAAAAGAATGCTTGTCCAATTTGTGGATTTACTGTTGGTGAACTAGAACCTCGTTTGTTCTCATTCAATGCACCATTTGGCGCTTGTGATAACTGTGATGGTCTAGGAATGAAGCTTGAAGTCGATATGGATTTGGTTATTCCTGATCCAAGTAAGACTTTGGCTGAAGGGGCAATCGAACCCTGGAATCCTATTAGTTCGCAGTATTATCCAGAAATGTTAGCTCAAGCAGCTAAAGAATTTAAGATTGATATGAATACTCCTTTTGAGAAATTATCTGAAAAGGCACAAAATATCGTCTTGAATGGTTCTGATGGCAAGAATTTCCACTTCCACTATGAGAATGATTTCGGTAGTGTCAGGGATGTTGATGTACCTTTTGAAGGGGTTGTCCCTAACATCAACCGTCGTTATCACGAAACTAACAGTGATTTCACACGTGAAGTTATGCGTAAGTATATGACTGAATTGACTTGCCCTGTTTGTCACGGCAAACGTTTGAACCGTCAGGCTTTGGCTGTCAAAATTAGTGGCAAAGATATCGCCGATGTTTCAGAAATGTCAATTAAGGATGAACTTCCATTCTTCAAAGCTGTTGTTTTGGGTGAACAAAATACTGTAATTGCCAAGCCTATTTTGAAGGAAGTTAAGGACCGCCTTAGCTTCTTGATTAACGTTGGTTTGGAATACTTGTCACTTTCCCGATCAGCCGGAACACTTTCTGGTGGTGAAGCTCAACGTATTCGTTTGGCAACTCAGATTGGTTCTAACTTGTCAGGTGTTATGTACATTTTGGATGAACCATCAATTGGTTTGCATCAACGTGATAATGATCGTTTGATCAGTTCATTGAAGAAAATGCGTGACCTTGGGAATACTTTAATTGTCGTTGAACATGATGAAGACACGATGCGTGCCGCTGATTATTTGATTGACGTTGGCCCGGGTGCTGGTGAAGCTGGTGGTAGAATTGTCGCTGCCGGAACACCTGCAGAAGTCGAAAAGAACCCTAAATCTTTGACGGGACAATATTTAGCTGGTAAGAAATTTGTACCAGTACCATTGGAACGTCGTAAGGGTAGCGGTGATTTTGTCGAAGTTTATGGTGCCGCTGAAAATAACTTGAAGAACCTTAATGTTAAATTTCCATTAGGTAAATTTATCGTTGTGACTGGTGTTTCAGGTTCTGGTAAATCAACCTTGGTTAATATGATTTTGAAACGTGCATTGGCTCAAAAGATGAATCATAATTCTGAGAAACCTGGTAAGTATAAGAAGATTACTGGGTACGAAAATCTTGAAAAGATGATTGCCATTGACCAAAGTCCAATCGGTAGAACACCTAGAAGTAATCCAGCCACATATACTGGTGTTTTTGATGATGTGCGTGATCTCTTCTCACAAACTAATGAAGCTAAGCTACGTGGCTACAAGAAGGGTAGATTCTCATTCAATGTTAAAGGTGGTCGTTGTGAAAATTGTCACGGTGACGGAATCATTAAGATTGAAATGAATTTCTTGCCTGACGTTTACGTTCCTTGTGAAGTTTGTCATGGTACACGTTATAATTCTGAAACTTTGGAAGTTACTTATAAGGGCAAGAACATTGCGCAAGTCTTGGATATGAAAGTTAAAGAAGCACTCGACTTCTTCAGCAATATCCCTAAGATTAGACGTAAGTTGCAGACAATCGTTGATGTCGGTTTAGGTTACGTTTCACTCGGACAATCAGCCACACAATTATCTGGTGGTGAAGCTCAACGTATGAAGTTAGCTTCTGAATTGTATAAGAAATCTAATGGTAAGAACTTCTATATCTTGGATGAACCAACAACTGGTTTACATACCGATGATATTAAACGTCTGTTGGAAGTTCTCCAACGCTTAGTCGATGAAGGTAATACTGTCTTGGTTATTGAACATAACTTGGATGTCGTTAAGTCAGCAGACTGGTTGATTGATTTAGGACCAGAAGGTGGCGAAGGCGGCGGTACGATTGTTGGTACTGGTACACCTGAGAAGATTGTTAAAGTTAAAGAAAGTTATACAGGTCAATATTTGAAGCCTGTCTTAGTGCGTGATACGAAGCGTACTAAAGATGCTGAAAAAAATAGTAAATAAAAAAATCTCCCAATTCTAAAAATGAATTGAGAGATTTTTTACTCTTGTTTCCAATTATGTTTGTCCAAACTGTTGATGAAAAATGATAGTATTACAAAAATAATTCCGATTATATATACCCAATGTAGGCCAGTATAAAGAACTTGTCTCAGGTCAGGCAACAGGTTTTTCGGTAATTGATCGGCAGTTCTGGGATTAATCAATTTGTTCATCATCGAAAGCGTTGTGCCCGGATGACTTTTTAATCCATGCTGCATACCGATATTTAAAATGATTCCAAATATTGAAACCATTAATGTTTGACCAATTGTTCGACCTAGTGTATTGAATGAAGTTGCGACTCCAACGTTCTTTTCAGCTACTAAATGTTGAGAAGTAACTGTCGTTGTTGTCATTGCGATTCCAAATCCAAAGCCACTGATGGCTGTAATTAAGAAAAACCAACCGAATTTGGTTGTGATTGGTAGTAAGGCAAACCATGTACCGGCAACAAAAATAAAACTTAGACTGAAATAAAGAATATGGCGTGGGGTCCACTTTGCTAATAGATAGCTGGTTACGAATGAACCGATGATCCAAAATATTGAACTAGGTGTAAGTGCAAATCCTGCAAAAGATGCCGGAACTCCCAAGATACCCTGTGCCCAAGTAGGTACGTAAACACTAATAGACATCAAGTATCCATTAATCAGTGCAGCAATTACGTTTTGAATAATGAATGGTCGATTCTGAAATAGCTTTAGTGAAATGACAGGATTTGTAGCTCGACTTTCACGCTTAATAAATTGCCAAAGGCTAATAATACTGATCAGTAATTCGAATAAAACAATTCCCCAATTTATAATGGCATTACTAAGACTTTGAAAACTAAGCATTAAACCCAACAAACACAACATTAACCAAAAACTACCAGGATAGTCGATTTTTTCATGTTTATTATGTTTAGGTTCATGTAAAAATATTTGGAAAAGAAACATAGTTATAATTCCAATCGGCACATTGATAAAAAAAATCCAATGCCAACTTAGTTTATCAATGATAATACCACCGATTAGAGGTGCCAGAACCGCGGCAATCCCCCATGCAGAATTATTGATTCCTAAAACTTGAGCTCTTTTTTCGTAAGTATAGATATCCGCAATAATGGTCATTGATACCGGAAGTAAAGCTCCAGCACCAATCCCTTGAACCGCTCGCCAGAAAATTAAGATAGGCATATTGTTGGCTAAGCCACTCATAGCTGAGCCAACAATAAAAATAGCTAGACCAACTTGAATGACAGGTTTGCGGCCGACTAAGTCTGCTAATTTCCCGTAAATGGGTGTAACCATTGCTGTTGTTAATAAATAAATTGAGAAGACCCAGTTCATTAAGGAAACACCGTGAAGTTCCCCAACAATTGTTGGTAAAGCTGTGGAAACGATTGTGCCTTCAACAGCACTAACAAATGTTGCAGCGTAAATTGCAATAGTGACCGCAATTACGTTTGTTTTTGATTGTGACATGTTTTTCACACTCCCCGCAAAATTAAAGTGGCACAACGGTGACTATGTTAGCACTGCTAAACTTTTCTCGCTAGAATAAAAGGGGGACTGTGACATAACTATTTTTGTCTTAAATACGCAGCATAAACGTGCGACAAAACATAACTTTTTCCGCTTAAAACAAATATGGACTGTAATCCAAAATCGGATTACAGTCCATATTTGCCTTAATGCTCGAAAGTTGACCATGTTTTGTCACACTCTCGTATTTTAATCATTTCTAATATTTATTCTTCATTAACTGATTGTAAGTAAACCAATTGGTCAGTGGAAATTTGTTCATATAAAGCACTACCAAGTTCAGTACTGAATTCCTTAGTCGCAATCTTGGATTGAATGTAGTTATTTTCTTGTTGAAAGGCTTCAATCAAGAGTTCATTTTGTTCGTCTTTGAAATTCTCGTCCTCAACAAAACTACGGGTTAATCGACGGTGTCTTTCATCATATGCACGGCGTACTAGGTTGATTTCACGACTATTTTCGTGGTTGTTAACTAGACTTTGTGCTAAATAACTTGTGATTCTTTCGAAAGGTTTCTTCTCCGTAATCGCCATTTGTTGCCACATTTGGCGATTGCGTTTGATCATATCGGAGCGGTTGTCAGCTTGATGATGTTTCATTTGATGAAAGATTTTACGGCGTTTACGAGCTTTTTTGCTAGGTGAAAATCTCTCTAAAATACCAAAGCGAACAGCTAATGTGAACCTTTGCCAATCTGTCTGTTGATATTGAACGATTGTCCGTTTTGCCACACGCATATATAGGTTAGCGTTTAATTCATCAATCTCATTATTTTCTAACATTTCGTTGATAGCTTGTTGTTCCAATTCGAAACAGTTGTCAAAGATGATATTTAGCTTAGCTTTGTCAATATGTCCTTCAATGGTTCTTTGACCATCAAGAATGTTGATAACTTGACTAGTGTTAACATCTTGTCCGTGTTGAGTTTGAAGCGAGACGATGGCATTATCAACCATCTCTATTTTGGCGTGAGCTAATTCTTCTTCGCTGTATTTATTGACTTGTTGAGGTAATAGGAAAGGCAAGACGAATGTTGGGACCAATAAACTGGTTAAAATAACTATCGCGGCCACGAAGATAATATCGGTTCGATAAGGGAAAGGTTGACCATTCAATTTCAGTGGCAATGAGAAAGCCATCGCTAAAGTAATGGTTCCATGAACTCCGCTCAGAGCCATGATAGTACTGTTAGCCTGCTTTTCTTTTTTATCCCAAGCACGAATACGTGCCAAATCTAAAACGGTCCACAAGTAACGTAAGGCGGTCATGATGGCATATAGTAAAATACCAATGCCCAAAAGGATGGCGACTGAGCTGGTATTGCGTTCGTGCAAGTCAATAATTACTTTTGGCAATGATAAGCCTAGTAGGACAAAGACGATTCCATTTAAAATACTGGAGACGATTTGCCAAGTACTAGTCATAACAATTTGTAATCGTGAACTGGTTAGGCGCAGACGATTTTGCTGAATGCCGTGCATTAAACCAGTAACAACGACTGCCAGAATTCCAGAAACACCGACAGCTTCGGCTATTAGGTAGACGACAAATGGTGTTAAGAGTGTAAAAGGCACCATGACTGAAGGCGTGTCGACGTGCATATTGATCAGGCGCAATCTTAATGCAACGATAAATGCACCCAGAATTCCGCCGAGGATAATTCCTCCGAAAAAGACATACATGAAGTTGCCGATTCCGTTTAAGAGTGAAAATTGACCAGTCACCGCAGCTCCAATCGCTAAATTTAGAGCCACGATACCAGATGCATCGTTGAATAGCGACTCATTTTCCAAAGTTCCCATAACTTCGGTTGGGACTAACATGTTGCTAGTAATTGAACCGACTGCCACGGCATCGGTTGGGGTGATGATGGCTCCCAATGCAAAAGCCAGTGCTAGTGGCATGCTGGTAATGAGTGAGTGGGTTATGAATCCGACAATTAAGATTGAAATAATTGCCAGTTCGACCGATAGTGAAAAAGTTGTTCCAAATTGGTGTGTTAAACGTGAAAGGCTGGTGTGCTGACCATCGTTAAACATTAACACTGAGATAATTACTAATAAGAACACCTCAGGTTCTAGTTCAAAGTGACTATAAATAGGTATAAATGACAAAACTAATCCGGCTGCAATCTGAATGAATGCAATCGGAATTTTCGAGAATTTTCCTGAAATGATATTGGCGACTACTACAGCCGCAAGCAATAAGAGAATTAAAAAGACCGTCTCCATATAATGCCCCCTTTGACGTTCTTTATTGTATCGTAAATGGGTGAAAAAAATTATCTTTATCTTTTAAATTACAAAACTGACACGCCAGGGATGTTGTGTTATGCTTATATGCGAATGTGAGGTGCAATATGGCAGAAGATATGCTTAGTTTGGTCATTGTTACCGGAATGAGTGGCGCTGGTAAAACTGTTGCCATGCAATCCTTTGAAGATTTAGGATATTTTTGTATTGATAACATGCCGCCTAACTTGCTTCCCAAATTCTGGGAGTTAGTTCACGAATCTGGCACAATCAAAAAGGTAGCACTAGTTGTAGATATTAGATCACGTTCATTTTATGATGAGATTTTTTCTATGCTCTCAAAAGTGGATGAAGATGAACAAGAAGAACAACAAAAGGTTGATATGAAGATTCTCTTCCTGAATGCTTCCGATGAAGAATTGGTTTCTCGTTACAAAGAGACCCGTCGCAGTCATCCGTTAGCTATGGAAGGCCGTTTGTTGGATGGTATTCAAAAGGAAAGAGAATTGTTATCTGAAATTAGAGGACGTGCTTCAGTTGAAATTGATACGACTGATTTAACTCCTCGTCAACTTCGTGAAGAAATTTTTGATAATTTCCAAGAGAGTTCAGTCGTTCCAACTTTCCATATTGAAGTATTATCATTTGGTTTCAAATATGGATTGCCAATTGACGCTGATATTGTCATGGATGTGAGATTTTTGAGAAATCCGTTCTACATTAAAGAGTTGAAGACTCAAACTGGAATGGATAAACCAGTCTATGATTACGTCATGGATGATGATGAAACTCAGAATTTTTATAATAAATTTTATGGTTTGTTGAAAGATATAGTTCCCGGTTATGAAAAAGAAGGGAAAACTAGTTTAACGATTGCAATTGGCTGTACTGGTGGTCAACATCGTTCCGTTGCAATTGCCCAACGACTTGGTATGGATTTGAAGAAGAAGTACTATGTCGATATTACTCACCGTGACATGGAAAAATCGCAAAAGAAGGTAATCGAACATGGCAACAAATAGGATAGTTCGGGTTGTTAAAGGACGTCGTCCAAGAGTTGTAGTTATAGGTGGGGGTACTGGTTTACCAGTTGTATTAAACAGTTTAAGAAACATGGACGCTAATATTACCGCAATTGTTACCGTAGCCGATGATGGGGGATCATCTGGTATCATTCGTGACTATATCAA
Organism: Companilactobacillus heilongjiangensis; assembly: GCF_000831645.3. Taxonomy (NCBI): domain Bacteria; kingdom Bacillati; phylum Bacillota; class Bacilli; order Lactobacillales; family Lactobacillaceae; genus Companilactobacillus; species Companilactobacillus heilongjiangensis. The sequence continues at coordinate 1,744,693 of NZ_CP012559.1, read as the reverse complement.
CGTTGTCCCTCCTGGGGATATTCGAAACGTTTTAGCATCTCTTTCAGATTTACCTAAAGTGGACTTAGATGTCTTCCAATATCGTTTTAGAACCAATGACGATTTCTTCTCAGGTCATGCGATTGGAAATCTCATCATCGCTGCTTTAACGGAAATGTCACCTAATATTTTTGACGCCGTACAAGAACTATCTAAAATGATGCACGTTGATGGTCATGTTTACCCAGCTAGCAATACCAAGTTGACATTGCATGCTGAGTTTACTGATGGAACAAAACTCGCTGGAGAGCACGAAATCACGCACTCTGGTAAGCATGTTAAACGAGTTTGGGTCACAAATTCAGATGAACCAGAAGAGGAACCAAAGTCAGTTATTTCAGTTATTGCTTCAATTATGCAAGCTGATGTCGTTGTCTTGGGTCCTGGTAGTTTGTTCACAAGTATTTTGCCTAATTTGATGATCAGCGATATCGGTGAGGCAGTTAAGAAAACATCTGCCGAGGTCGTTTATATTTGTAACATCATGACACAGATTGGTGAAACTGAAGGCTTTACTGATGCTGATCACGTCAAGGTTTTGAATGAACATTTGGGCGGTAACTTTATCGATACTGTCCTAGTTAATACGAGAAAAATCCCTGAGGGATATATGGATCATAAGAAGTATGACGAGTATGTCAATCAGGTACAAACAGATTTTGAAGATTTACGAGACATGGGCTGCAAAGTTATCCAAGATGACTTCTTGTCATTGCACGATAAAGGTGCTTTCCATGATGGAGAAAAGGTTGCCAAGGAAATTATTAATCTATCCTTGCAATCTGGAAATAGAAAAAATGAGGTGAGACGTTAGTGGTTTCTTACGCAAGTGAGGTCAAACAGGAACTCACAAAGTTAGTCGTCCATCCAGAACATGCTCGAGTAGAATTATCAGCATTGTTACGAATGAATGGCTCATTAAGCATACAAAATCATCACTTCGTCTTAACCGCACAAACTGAGAACGCTGCAATTGCCAGAAGAATTTTTTCTTTGATAAAGCAAAAGTATGGTATGGAATCAGAATTGCTTGTGCGTAAAAAGATGAAATTGAAGAAAAATAATCAATATCTAGTTCGGTTGAAACATGATACCAACAAAGTTTTGACGGACTTAGATATTTTGGATGAATCTGGCCTATCGATCAATACCGATGTACCAGAAGAAGTATTGACAGAAGATCAAAGGATGCGTTCATACCTTCGTGGAGCCTTTTTGGCTACCGGAAGTGTTAATAATCCGGAGACTTCCAGATATCATTTGGAGATTTATTCATTATACGAAACTCATAATGAGGGAATCGCTCAGATGATGAATTACTTCCATTTGAACGCTCGGACAACGAAACGTCGGAATGGTTATATCGTTTACTTGAAGGAAGCTGAAAAAATTGCGGACTTCTTGCAGGTGATCGGTGCTACTAATTCGATGTTGAAGTTTGAGGATATTAGAATTGTTCGTGATATGAGAAATTCAGTTAATCGTTTGGTTAATTGCGAGAACGCTAATATCAATAAGACTGTAGCTGCTGCCGAACGTCAAATTGAAAATATTAAACATTTACAAGCTACAGTTGGTTTGGATTCTCTACCTGATAAATTACGTGAGATTGCGGTCTTGCGTTTGGAAAATCCCGAAGTTTCTTTGAAGGAATTAGGCGATATGGTTCCTAGTGGACCTATTTCAAAGTCAGGTATCAATCATCGTTTGAGAAAGTTGAACGAACTGGCTGAGTCAGCTTAAGTATGCCGTTTCCAGAGCTGAGAGTATTCATCTGCTGCGCGGAACGGCCCGAGCCAAAGAGCGGTCTCGAACCTCGGTTGAAGCCTTACCAAAAAACGGTAAGTCTCCAACACGCCCGGTGGTGTAACGGCTAAAACCATAACGCCACTTTCGCTGCTGATGAATACTCTCAGCTCTTCCAACTGATTTTTTAGTTAAATTAAATTATCACTGAATTGTTACGACAATGGCTATGTTGGATTTTTGTCATGCAGTCTTCAGTAATTTAAAATAAAAATGAGTCGATAATCTTTTTATGATTATCGGCTCATTTTTTTTTACATTCTTAATTGTTTAATAGTTGGAAATAATAATACGATTACCAAAGCGAAGAACAGTGTAAATGATAACCAAATCAACGGACGATAAAGTGTTGGCTGAATTTGAATTATTTTATAACTTACTCGCTTGTAGGCATGTTGATTGTTGATATTGATAAAACCAGTGCTGTCAATTTTGAACGGAACTAATTTGCCATTGGATGTGATGCGATAGTTTAGTGTTCGATAACCGAAGACTGGCAATTTGATATTTCCTTTGGGAACATTTGATGCAGTTAAAGTTAATGAATTAGCTGTTGTCGAATGTTCTAATGGAATATCACGTTGTTCGGTGACAGCCAAGTGGTGAGAAATTAAGTATGAAACTTGCGGATCCAAACTAGCACCATCTGATCCTTTTTGGACGGGAACGGAATTGGGAGCGTAGTCTGGGATTAATGTTCGCATGAGTTTGTCACTGTTGATACCAGTTGAAGTGACTTTGGCATTGGCATTCAATGGGACGACTGTTTTGGAATATTGAGTGACGATGGGACTGTTAGAAGTTTTGTGATATTGGTCGTGGAAAGCCGTCTGGACTGACATTATGTATGATAGAACGACCATGCTGACGAAAATGATTCGTGTGCGTTTCTGATTGAAATTAATTAGGACTAAAACTAGTGGAATCATGCCCAAGAAGGGAGCAAAGCGCCAGTTTGCATATTGAAAGGTATTGATGATTGGCAGTTTACTGAATAAATTCCAAGGGATGATATTAGTACTGAATAAAATTAATGCCAGTTCAACATAAAACCATGGTAATAATTGCTTGAGTTTATCTTTTTTGAGACCAACTATGGTGATGACTAGCAGGATAATTGCCGTTATAGAGATAGTTGATTTAGCGTTCCAACGAGTCGTCATAAATAACGTCCAAATTGGCTCACTGATAACGTGACCCTTACCAAATGGTGCCAGTAAGCCGGTTTTAGAAATCCGGATAAGCCGATAAATTATCGGTAGACAGAGGACAACTGTTAAAAAAGCGGCGATGATTAAGTTTAACCAGGCTAAGTAATTCTTTTTAATAATCGTTTCAATGATTAAGAAGATACTAGCGATTATTGTGATAGCAACAGCACTTAGCAGGTGAGAATTGATGACAATAGTCATTAATAATGCTGTTTTGATAATTAAAGGTGGATCGATTTTATCACTTTCAATTGCATCTTTAAGTGTAAAAAGCAATGGAAAAGCGAAAATCATAACGATCGCCGTACCGGTTTGCATTTCACTAGTTAAATCTTTAATGGCTGAACCTGATAGGACAAAAATTGATGCGGCTAAAACGGCGTTACGACTGTCAAAACGCTTGTTTAAGGAAATGAATGAAACGATAAATGTTAAAGCATAAATTAACGTTTTAATCGCAATTTGTTGATGGATTGGTGTTAAGAAATTTGTTATCCAAACAAAGGGCCAGAGCGTAAAATCAGGATACATGCCATTGACGGCTTGTCCAGTGTTGAAGAAAGTATTGAAATTGACCCAGCTTGGCAGTGAATGTTGCTGAAAAGCCAGTCTGATTTCATAAATACGCTGGGAATGAAAGTATGTATCATACATGGAGACCATGTAATTAAAGTGGAATTGCCACAGTGTCCATGCTAATAAAACTACGAAAAATAATAGGGTAATAAAAATAGTTTGTAGAGCGGGTTTATTCTTTGAATTCAAAATTTCCCCTCCTAAATAAAATAGATAATCCAGAAGTTAATTATACTTCACTTAGGTTGATTGAAGAAATAGCTCCTTTCTCGTTGCCAACTATTTTTTTAATTTTCTTTTAAAACAATCCAATCTTAAGTAAACAAAAAAGTCAGATATTTTCCGTTTGGAATTTATCTGACTTTTTGAATTTGAGAATTTTAAGCTGTCTTCTTATTATTTTTAATTAATAAAGCAAATATCAAACCGATAATCGCCATGCCAAAGAAGAATGCGAAAACCTTTTGAAAACCGATTAAACCGGTATTGGCAGGTAAATGATGATTTTGATTAGTTGTAACCAAAATCAATGTTGCTAAGCTGACGCCTAATGAGCCGAGCAATTGACGAACGGTTGTTATGATTGCAGTACCGTGAGGCAATAATTCTTCTGACAAAGAATTTCCACCCAAAGTTGTGGCAGGCATCATAACAAAGGCATTTCCGCCTTCAATTAATGCAGCAATCAAAATCATTGGCCAGATACTTAATTTCGTGTGGATGGCAAATAGTAAGAACCAACCGACAACAATCATTGACATACCGATTAATAAAGTCGATTTGAATCCGATTCGATCGGCAAGTTTACCAGTCAATGGATTCAAGATGCTGAGGACGATGGCTGGTGGAACTAAAGCCAAACCTGACATCAGAACCGAAGTATGCAAAATATTTTGATAATAAAGTGGATAAATAATTGTTACGACAATCAGTGAAATATAAGAGAATCCTGTGAGCAGAACTGCTAAGTCGAAATTGAAGTTTTTCATAACTTTCAAATCGAGTAGGGGTTCCTTTTTGGTTAACTGACGGCGAATAAATAAGAACGTTAATAAAAGACTGATGACGAGTAGAATCACCAAGTTAGTGCCAAAACTCTTAGTTGCTCCAGCTTGATTGACCACATAGAGCAGGCCAATGATACCAAGTAGGTAGACGGTTGAAATTAAATCCAGACTAGCTTTGTGACGAGGCATGACATCTTTGATATAAATAAGACCACTGATAAAAATTACGATCATAATTAACAAAAAGATGACGAATAGTCCTTGCCATTGAACAAAGTTTAGAACAATCCCGGAAATAATTGGACCACTAGCTAAAGCTGAGCCCATGACTAGTCCGGCGTAACCCATAGTTGCACCACGTTTTGACTCGGGTGTGATGGACATTAGAACAGATTGAAATGATGGGAATAAAACCCCGACACCGATAGCTTCCAAAGCCCGACCTAACATGGCGATGGGAAAGTTTGGTGCAATGATAATAACGAAAGTTCCGAGTGCAAAAATTGCGACAACACTTAAAAAGATTTTTTTGAATGAAAAGTTATTTAACAGCCATGGACTGATTGGCATCATGATACACATAATCAGCATGAAACCAGTAGTTAACCATTGGATTGTGGGAGCCGTAACACCGAAGAATTTCATCAAGGTTGGATAGGCAGTTGATAGTGATGACTGACTGATCGACATTGTAAAAGTTCCGGATAACAAAGTGATGATAAATAACTTACGAGCCAGGCTATTTTGAATTTCACCTTTATTCATAAAAATACCCCTTTCTTTTGTTTAGTCTAATAACAATTTAAGGATAGCCTAAAATAAAAACACTGTCCAATTGATTGATTAATTTATAACAATTTTGGCAGTGTTTTTAATGTCCATTATGTATTTAAGGTGGTGCCGTTTCCAGAGCTGAGAGCATTCATCTGCTGCGCGGAACGGCTCGAGCCAAAGAGCGGTCTCGAACCTCGGTTGAAGCCTTGCAAAACCAGCAAGTCTCCAACACGCCCGGTGGTGTAATGGCTAAAGCCATAACGCCACTTTCGCTGCTGATGAATGCTCTCAGCTCTTCCAACTCATTTGTTACAGATGTTTGTATTAATTATATTTTGGTTTCAAAAGTGGATTCAATATAAGAACATTTGAATGTTCCTATACTTAATTAATAATGATTAACTAGTCGGAAGAGCTGGGAAATATTTGTGTGCCGTGGTAGTGGTATAAGTACGGGAGGTATCTCCCGTACTTATACCACCGGACGTGTTTGGAGACTTGACGAACTGTGTCAAGACTTCAAACCGAGACTTGAGACCGTACTTTGGCTCAAGTCGTTCCGCACAGCTTGAGAATAGTTCCCAGCTCTGTAGACGGGATATTTAAATTTTAAAGGAACCAATCGCGGATACCATCTTTTATCATTTGCTTAGATCTATTAAATAAGTTTTGATGGTCAGTGTTTTCGATTTCGTCATATAGGTGAGTGTTTATTTTACTCAGAATATTGGCAAATTGATCAAGTTCTTCATCGGTCAAAGCATTTAGAAATTCGGGCACTGTTGATTCCATAGTAGCTGTTTGGCGTCCTAAATCAGTTATTCGAATAATTGTCATGCGGCGGTCGGTGGTCGACTTTTCTTTAGTGACCAGTTGTTTTTTAACTAATTTATTGACGAACTCAGCGGTCGATTGGGCGCTCAAGTCAAGTCGTGTAGCTAATTCTTTTTGTGAAAGACCATTAGATTGTGACAGGGCAAGCAGGATTTTACCTTGGCCTTGAAACATGAATTTTCTTTCGTCTTCATCGGTATTTCGATGGGCAACTTTGTCAGCAACGTGTCGCACCATACCGAATTCAATTAATTTTCCAGCGGCATTTTTTTGTTTAAGTAAATCAGGCATAAGCATTACCTCCAAAGGCTATTATACAGCTTAAATAAAAAATATTCAGGTGGCCTGATTAAAATGCTTGCATTTTTAGTCAGGTACCCTTATGATTAATTTTAATCAGGTGACCTGATGAATTAATAAAACAACGAGGCAATAAATAATGACACTAAATAATGCAATCGAAGTTAGCCACTTAACAAAAAAATTTAACGATAAAACAGCAGTTGATGATATTTCCTTTAACGTCAAACAAGGTGAGGTGTTCGGACTCTTGGGACCCAATGGTGCCGGGAAAACAACCACTTTGCGAATGATAACGACATTGTTAAAATCCACTAGCGGCACGGTCAAAATTTTTGGTCACGATACTGCTAGTGAAGGGAAGTTGGCCAGATCGATGTTTGGACTGACTGGGCAATATGCATCGGTTGATGAAGATATCTCCGCCCGTGAGAATTTAATGATTTTTTCAAGATTAAATGGTTTATCACGAGCAGATTCAAAAAAGCGGACCGAAGAATTGCTAGAAGAATTCTCACTGGTCAATTCAGCTGATAAGTCATTAAAAGATTTCTCAGGTGGGATGCGCCGCAGATTGGATTTGGCAGTTAGCTTGATTACTCGTCCGGCTTTGATTTTCCTAGACGAACCAACTACTGGATTGGACCCTCGAACTAGAACGCAAATGTGGGATACGATTAGAAAATTGGTAGCTCAGGGTTCCACAATTGTATTAACGACACAATATCTTGATGAAGCAGATCAATTGGCAGACAGAATTGCAGTTATCGATCACGGTAAATTAGTAAAAATCGGAACACCTTCAGAATTAAAGCAACAGATTGGTGGAACTAATTTAAGTTTTACTGTGAGTGATAATCAGCAAGTTGATTCAACGGTTAAATTAGTTACCGATAAATTAGGCGCAACTGTTCATCTGGCAGGGCAACGCTTGAGCACCAACTTGGCTGGAGTTGATCAATTATCAAAATTATTGGCAACTCTACAGCAGGATAAAATTTCAATTACTGATTTAACAGTCCAAGAACCATCTTTGGATGACGTATTTATGAATTTAACCGTTGGTAAAAATTAAAAAGGATAGAGGCTTTTATTATGGACGTACAAACACACCGTGGAAATTTAATTATGAATACTGCAACAATGGCTTACCGTAATTTATTAAAGACAATTCACAACCCTGATAGAATGATGGATGTAATTATCCAGCCGGTCATGTTTATGTTGATGTTTGGCTATTTATTCGGAGGTGCAATCGCCGGTAATGTTAAAAATTATTTACCAACAATTGTCCCCGGAATTTTGATTCAAACAATGCTTTCAGCGTCATCAGGTTCTGGTTCACAAATTAGAGAAGATTTGGATTCAGGAGTATATGATCGTTTCAAATCATTGCCAATGGCACATATTGCACCTTTGGCAGGTCAACTTTTCGCTGATATTCTAAGATTAACAATCGCCACAATAACTTCATTAACGACCGGTTATATCATGGGTTGGCGTCCAGCTGCCGGCTTCGGTGGAATTGTTGTCAGCGGATTACTTGCTATCTTTATCGGTTGGGCAATGTCTTGGATTTTCGCATTGCTAGGGATGTTAGCCAAGAGTGCCACAACGGTTGAAAGTTTCTCATTGATGATTATGTTGACTTTATCATTTCTATCAAATGCCTTTATTCCAATTCACACATTGTCAAAAACTATGCAAGTTATAGCATATATGAATCCCATTACTTATGTGATTATTGCTATCAGACAGATTTTGGCAACAGGTCGCTGGACCAATGAGGCCTTTCTAGTATTGATTTTTGGAATTATGATCGTGGTTGTATTTGCTCCATTAACAGTTTGGGCATATAACCGTAACAACTAAAAAACTGTGTTTTATTGCACGTTTCTGGCTGCGTATTTAAAACAAAAATAGTTATGTCACAGTTCAGTTTTTTTAATTCTTCAAAGTAAACAAAAAAGGTAAACAAAAAAACATGACTTCGATAAAATATCGAAATCATGTTTTTTTAACTAAAAGTATCATTGAAACGAGTTACAAACGACAGAAATTTAAACGGCCGCTCTGCACCCTCTTCTTTTTACTTGTCAGCCTTGTTTGTCATAATATCATCAATCAAACCATAGTCCTTAGCTTCTTGGGCTGTCATGTAGTTATCACGATCAGTATCCTTTTGAAGTTTTTCGAATGATTGGCCAGAATTATCAGCCAACATGTGGTTCAATCTCTTTCTTGTCTTCAAAATTTCTTGAGCAGCAATTTCAATTTCAGTCTGTTGACCTTGTGCGCCACCTAATGGTTGGTGAATAAGAACAGTTGAGTTTGGAAGTGCAAAACGTTTGCCCTTTGTACCTGATGACAAGATAACTGATCCCATTGATGCAGCTAATCCTGTAGCGATAGTTTGAACATCAGATTTAACAAAGTTCATTGTATCAACAATGGCTAAACCGTCGGTAACTGAACCACCGGGTGAGTTGATGTACATTGAAATATCTTTGTCTGAATCTTGAGCATCTAGGAATAGAAGTTCAGCAATGACTGTATTGGCCATTTGACTGTTAACTTCACCAGATAACATGATGATTCTATCTTTTAATAATCTTGAGTAAATATCATAGGCACGTTCGCCACGTGAGCTTTGTTCAATAACTGTAGGAACTAACATTTAAAATGCCTCCTGTTTTTAATTAGCACTCTTAATAGCACAGTGCTAATTTAGCATAATATGATTTGTGGGTCAACAAACAAACCTTAAAATATAAAAAAAATTAGGATTTGTACGATAACTTTTTCATTATCGCACAAATCCTATTGTTTTAATCATTGTTTGACTTGCTCTGAGACTTCTTTGGAATTAAATCCTGATTTTACACGTGACCAGATAATGTGGAATGTGTAAGCAGATGTGAATGCTAGACACCATGTAATCAAGTAACAAACGACAATGGCAACGATTGGATGAGCCAGAGCCAAATTGTGGCCGAAGATTCTCCAGATGATCTGGAACCAGAAAACGTTTGATAGGTATGCACGGTAAGCATAGACAGCTAAGAAGTGAAATACAGGTAGAGCCTTGGAGTTGTTGCGCAAATGATACATTGATAATGCGGCAACTAAACTAATAACTAATAATGCATACAAAGTCATTGATGGCTTGTAGTAAGGAGCATTAGTCAATTGAACAGGGAATCCATAAGCTGATAGTTCACTGTTCGTCCAATAATAAACGGCAATGATTGCTACAGCTAGGAAAATCCAAGTCTTTCTAATAATTGTTTCAAATTTTTCACGATATACCCAAGCGATAACACCAAATATTCCATAAATAACGAAACTAACAAATAGTCTATCTAATAGGTACCAGTTAGTAGCTTGGGGTCCGTGGAATACGTTGGCATCGTAAAAGTATAGCCATGCCGCATAGCCGACAACTGTCAAAGCAATTGCCCAGATAGCATTAGTAGTACTTTTCTTGACCCAATGTCCGAGTGCCCAGAAGAATGGCATTAAAATGATAAATTGAAGCATCATAGTGTTATACCACAGGTGCGGTGCAGCATTACCGTTTATAAAGTTCCATAAGAAACTGCCGACACTATTAAATTGATTTACTTGTTGAACGTCTGGAAATATTAGTAAATATGCCAATGTCCACCAAATTGTAGGTACAAAAAGAGCAGACCATTGTTTCTTCATATATCCACCATAGTTATTCCAGCTGTTGTTGCCAGTAGTTCTGGTAGTTGTGTATAAAATACCAAAAATAAAGGCTGGAGCTGTGAATTTAACTAGATTATAAATAATCCCAATAAATGTTTGGGCGTTGTCTGGTGGATTGGTGCCTAGAACGACACCAAGAACAGTCTGCATCATAACGGCAGTACAAGCGAAGACTTTCATGTAGTCCCCGATATCAGCGGGTCTTGTATTGTCTAATCTTGAATTCATTAGTCATTTCCCCTTTTGCTTGATTGTGAGATCAACAAAGGGACTTCTTACGAGCTAATATAATCGCTTCCAAAATAAATTGCAAATTAAATTTTTAGTTCAGAACGTTGAAAACTCAAAAATAACTTGATTAATTCATTACTGATTTCTCGTTGAATGTCGGTCAAATTACTAGCAGGTGAGCATAGAAAAATCGTTCTCTGCAATGGTTCGGGAGTCAGTCTAGCCAGTTGCACTTGCTCATCAATAGTCTGCCAAGTAACTGAAGGGATGAAACTTAATCCAATACCAGCTTCAATGAGACCACGGATAGTTGCTGGATCGTCAGTTTCGTACATGTAATTTAAAGAAATCCCTCGTTCGTTGAAATAACGGTCGATGGTATTTCGTAAGGGATTATTCTTAGTCAGACCGATAAATTTTTCACTTTTAATTTCTGTTGGGTTAATAAATTTCTTGGTATAGCCAAATTTGGAATTCCAACCAACGAAGATTTCTTCTTTTAATACAGGAACGTTTGTCAGATCTTTGAGTGGGTGACTGGTAACGATAAAGTCGAATTGTTTAAAGTCAGCTTCTCTGACCGTATGCTGTGCCAGACTTAGTCTAACATTTGGAAATTTATCTTTAATATTGGTTACAATACTGGGAATAAAAGGAGATGCCACTTCCAACAAGATTGAAATAGGTTGATCGGAATTATCAACTCCGCCTTGAACAGCATTAACACCACGATCCAATTCTTTCAAACTATCATTAACATAGCTGAAGAATAATCTACCAGCACGATTTAGTTTTAGAGTTCTACCAGTTCGATCAAACAGCTGGACTTGTAACTCGTCTTCCAATTGTTTGATGGTTTTACTGACAGCTGGTTGTGAAATATAGAGTATTTCAGCAGCTTTGGTAATACTTTCTTGATTCGCAACGACTGCAAAGCATTTTAATTGTGTTAAATTCATCCCAATATTCTCCATTCATAACCGTTTAGTTATGTATCATTCAATTTATGTATTATACATGTTATGATTACGCTTTTATACTAGGAAATGTGAGATCAGCAAATAAGGATGATTTGGAGGTGAATGTATGCGTACTTTATGGATATTCCCAGGACAAGGTGGACAACGTTCGGGGATGTTGGATAACGTACCACAGGATTTAAAAACTAAAGTTAAAGATTTGACTGGGGTTGAGTTGACCGATGATGAAGAGGCCTACAAAGATTCCATACAGATTCAATTAGGGATTTTGATTTTACAATTATTTAACATTAGACAGTTACACAGTATTGATGAAAAGCCTGATGTTGTTGCTGGGCATTCTTTAGGAGTGTTTGGTGCCGCAGTTGCTGCTGGAGTTTTGACGGAAGAAGATGCAATTAAGATTGTCTTTCTCCGTTCGACCAAGATGAAGGAAGCTTATCCAGTTGGATATGGCATGGGAGCAATTGTTGGATTGACTCGCAAGGAAGTAACCGCACTAGTTGAAAAGGTCAATGCGCCTGATGTTTATGTTTCAAATCAAAATTCAGAGTTGCAGATAGCATTGTCTGGCTCATTGGATGGTATCAAGAAAGTTTTGGCTTTAGCAAAAGACAATGGCGCTCAAAAGGCACTTATCTTGAAGGTACCGAATCCATCGCATTCACCGTTGATGCAATCAGCTGCCGATGCTTTGCGAGAAGCATTCAAGACAGTCGAATTGAAACGTCCCAATTGTACTTATCTAACTAATTACAACGGTCATGCCGTTCACACAGTAGATGAGGTTAAAAAGGATATGATCAACAATCTGATTTATCCGGTTTATTGGGACACGATGATGAGTGTTGCCAGTGAATTGGGTATTGATACAACGGTTGAAGTGATGCCGGGGCATGCATTCACCAAGTTGGTTCATTCTAAATTGCCTGATCTGAGAAATATTACCATGAGTGAAATGGGAATTGATGATACTGAATTTCTATTAAAAAAATGGAGGAAAATAAATGACTAAAAGAAGTTGGACTACACATCGTGATGCCAAAAACGCTAAGTTAGAAAAAGTTGCACCAATGATGGATGGTAAGTTTGTACAAACTGAAAACGCAAAGGAATTGTTGGAGGACTTAATTACCCCCGGAGACAAAGTTGTCTTGGAAGGAGATAACCAAAAGCAAGCTAGTTTCTTGTCAAAAGTATTAGCTTCGGTTGATCCAGAAAAAGTTCATGACCTACACATGATTATGTCATCTGTTTCAAGACCAGAACATTTGGATATTTTCGAAACAGGTATTGCTAGCAAGTTGGACTTTTCATTTGCCGGACCACAAAGTACTCGTATCTCACAAATGATTGCTGATGGAACAATGACCGTTGGTGATATCCATACATATCTTGAATTGTATGCACGTCTATACGTTGACTTGATTCCTAATGTCGTCCTAGTTGCTGCCGATAAAGTTGACCATGACGGTAACTTGTACACTGGTGCTAACACAGAAGAGACACCTGTAATCGTTGAATCAGCTGCTTTCAAAGACGGAATCGTTATTGTTCAAGCTAATGAAATCGTTGATAAAGTTCCACGTGTTGATATTCCTGGTGACTGGGTCGATGTTGTTATTCAAGCCGACCAACCATATCAACTAGAACCACTATTCACACGTGATCCACAAAATATTACCGAATTACAAATTCTGATGGGTATGATGGCAATCCGTGGTATCTATGAGAAACATAATGTACAAACAGTTAACCATGGTGTTGGTTTTAATACTGCCGCTATCGAACTATTGCTACCTACATATGGTGAACAACTAGGCTTGAAAGGCAAGATTGTTCCTAACTGGGAAGTTAACCCTACACCGACATTGATTCCTGCTATTGAAAGTGGCTGGGTCAAGACTATTCACAGTTTCGGTGGTGAAGTTGGTATGGAGAATTACATCGCTCACCGTCCTGACATTTTCTTCGTTGGTAAAGATGGAACAATGAGATCAAACCGTGCTTTTGGTCAAATGGCTGGTCAATATGCACTTGATATGTTCGTTGGTTCAACTCTACAAATTGATAAATATGGTAACTCTTCAACTGTTACAAATGGTCGTCTATCTGGATTCGGTGGTGCTCCTAACATGGGTAGTAACCCAACAGGCCGTCGTCACTCAACACCAGCATGGCAAAGTCTACGTCCAGACAATGATCCACTAGGCAAAGGACAAAAACTAGTCGTACAAATGGTTGAAACATTTGGCTCAAACAAGAAGCCAGTTTTCGTTGACCACTTGGATGCTGAAGAAGTTAGAAAAGAAGCTAAATTAGCTAATGTTCCTATCATGATCTATTCAGAAGATACAACTCATATCGTTACTGAAGAGGGTATCGCATACTTGTACAAGACAGATAGTATGGCTGAAAGACAAGCTGCTATTGAAGCTATTGCCGGAGTTACACCAGTTGGATTGAGAAGTGATCCTAAAAAACTTGCTGACTTACGTGCACGTGATATCGTCGCATTGCCAGAAGATCTTGATGTACATCGTAAGGAAGCTAAACGTTCACTTCTTGCTGCACAAACAATGGACGACTTAGTAAGCTGGTCAGATGGACTATATAATCCACCAGCTAAGTTCAGAAGTTGGTCATAAAATGCAAATTAAAACATCTGTTGCACAATTAGCAGTTGATGCTCTGAAGTGGGAAGTAAACTTTACCCCCAAGCCCGGATTAGTAGATGCATTATCCAATGGGTCACATGATGATATGGATTTAAATTTGTTCTTAAAGTCAGCTGATAGTTTACTATCGGGATTCCAACAGACAGCTGAAGTCAGTTTTGATCGAGACATCGATATTAATTTACGTGAAGATATCGGTGCAATCGGTAGACAGACAGAGGCGGACATGTTCCAAGCAACCAATGGGGTTAATACTCACAAAGGTGCTATCTGGACCATGAGTCTGTTGATAAGTGCTGCAAGCGCATTGCAGACCAATGATATAGGACAAATATTACTATCGGCGCAGACATTAGCTAATTTACCAGATAAATATGTTCCACAAAGTGCTAAGAAGACTCACGGTATGGCAACAAAGAAAAAGTATGCTTTATCGGGAGCTCGTGGTGAAGCTCAGAATGGATTTCCTAACATTAGAAAAGTTTTGAGTTACACGAATGATGCGGACGATTTGTGGATCCGTCGTTTGATGTTGTTATACAGCAATGTTAACGATACAAATATTGTTTATCGCAGTAATTTAAAAGTTCTGCAAATATTACAGAGAATTTCAAGAGAAATATTTGAAAGCAACACGCCGGTTATTGAGAATTCAAAGTTTGTCGAGTTGGAGAAATTCGTCAGTGAATACAATATTTCACCAGGTGGTTGTGCAGATTTATTTGCAGCAAGTTATTTTTTAGATAGTTTAGCGGATAGGGTAAATTAAGTATTCCGTCTACAGAGCTGGGAAATATTCACCAGCTCTTCCGACTAATTAATTGTTAAATGTAAAAATATTCAAATACCTTTTATATTCAGTTCATTTTGGATACTGGAATGTAATTGATGCGAATATTTATAATAAATTATCAATAAGCACTATGAATTAATTTAAAAAATGTAGGAGAAAATTAAATGGAAAAATTACATTATAAATTTGAAACTAAGAATCCCATTCAAAAACCAGTTCACATTGGTGTAGTTGCTTCTGGTGACCTTGAAGTAATCTTTCGCCCAACAGATTCTGATGAAACTGTTGTAAGTATTGTTACTGGTAGTGATGGTTTTAAAGAAGTTTGGAAAAACGTTTTGGACCGTTTCTTTGCAAGATATCCAATCCAAGCAAATATTGAAATCAATGACTTCGGTTCAACGCCCGGTGTCGTAAATCTTCGTTTAACTCAAGCAATGGAGGCATTACACGATGAAAAATAGTTTTGTTGAATTACATGCACGTGAACGTGCTGAGGCATTGCTTGACGATAATGCCCGTGAATTAGTTGGACCACTTGATAATATGATTTCACCACACTTGGAGCCACAAGGTATCGTGCCTGAAAGTGATGATGGTGTAGTTTTAATGCGTGGCACTATCAATGGTAAGAATGCTCTAGTTATTTCTATCGAAGGTAAATTCCAAGGCGGTGGTATTGGTGAGGTTAGTGGTGCCAAGATTGTTGCTGCATTGGAGAAGGCCTTAGAAGATAACAAGGCTGGAAAGACGATCTATCCAGTTATTGTTCTTGATACTGGTGGTGTTCGTCTACAAGAGGCTAACTATGGTTTGCTTTCAATTTCAGAAATCCATAATGCCGTTATTGCTTTGAAGAAGTATGTTCCAGTTATCGGTCTAGTTCCTGGACGTGTTGGTTCATTCGGTGGTATGTCAATTACTGCTTCAATTCTTTCATATTTAATTGCTACTAAGAAAGCTAGAATCGCTCTAAACGGACCAGAAGTTATTGAACAAGAGGCTGGCGTTCGTGAGTTTGATTCCAGCGATAAAGATTTGATTTGGAATACATTGGGTACTAAACAAAGATTAGCAACTGGACTTGTTGATGAAGTTGTCGATGATACAGTTGATGACATTAAAAAGTCAGTTTCAGATGCTATTGACGCTAAAAAAGATGCTCACAGAACTGAACATGTCGATTTCTACCTATCATTGTTGGATCAACTTGATCCTAGTAAGAAACTTGATATTGAAGGATATCGTAAGCTTTACCCAGAAATTAAGGCTGAAAAACATGTTATTGCTGATGCGGTTGAAGGAAACGAACCAGGTACAAAGAGCCGTGGCCGTCTATGGTTTGAAAAACTAACAGGTATCAAGAACGCCAAAAGTTCTGTATCTACAGTTTTGCACGCTGAAAAAGATGGTAAGGAATATGTTGCGATTGTCCCTGATGCTGACAATAAGTTTCCTCGTGTCCGTGACGGTGAAGTAGGTCTTGAAGAAGGATTTGCTGTTGCAAGTATCGTCAACAAAGTTGTTGCTGATGATGCTGACAAGGATGTAAAACGTCCTATCATCATGGTTGTTGATGTACCTAGTCAAGCTTATGGTTATCAAGAAGAATTAATTGGTATCCACGTTGCCTTGGGTTCAAGTGCTGCAGCATATGCTAAGGCTCGTCAAGCTGGACACCCAGTTATCGCCTTTATTCCGGGGGATGCTGTCTCAGGTGGTTTCTTAGCACATGGTCTACAATCAAATAGATTGATTGCCTTGGACGATACATCAATCACTATCCAAGCCATGTCAAAAGCCAGTGCTGCACGTATTACACAACGTACAATTGCTGAACTTGAGGAAGCTACCAAGCATGTTCCAGCAATGGCTTATGATATCGACAATTATGAAAAACTGGGTGCTCTATATAAGCTAGTTAAGGGTATCGGTTCATATGAAGCTACTGACGAAAATGTAACTAAGATCAATTCAATTATTGATGAAGCTATCCAAAGTACAGTTGGCAAACCAACAGATTTGCATTTCCGTTATGAAACACCTATCGCTGTTGCAAGTGGTCGTAAGGCTACAAATGCAGTTCGTAAGGCAGTCTTTGAACAATGGAATGCATAGAGCTTTTACCACACAGTTTAGTTAAAATTGATCCTGAAGAATTTTTTAGTGATGAAAAAAAGCCTGAATGGGTGGTCGATAGTTTGATCAAAGTGCCATTGGTGATAGTTCGTCGTGGAAATGTTATTGATGGCAAAGTACCAGTAGGTGTTAGAGGCGTCAAACGTGAGCAGAGATTTGCCGGCTATATTCCTATTAAGTCCGTGGTATCAGAAAATATAATCACTCCGGACTCACTGATACATGATTCGTGGGATGTATTTTCGAAAAGTCGTCGAGAGTTACCGGCAATCAATGCTTTACCAAAAATTGTTCCCATTTTGAAAGAATATAAGTGGGGAATTGGCGGTAGCGTTGGCTTTGAATTGGCTAGTCGACAAGCAACTGCTAATAGCAGTAGTGACTTGGATTTGATTTTATATGAAAAGAATCGTTTATCACGTGAAGAGGCAAGCGCACTTCTAAAACAGTTGAATCAATTTGGAGTTCACGCGGATTTACAAGTTGTTCACGGTCAAAAAGGCTTTTCGTTAGAAGAGTTTGTAAATGATACTAGTGAAACAATATTAGTTAAAACTGCTAATGGACCAAAACTTTCGCGAGATCCGTGGACAGAAATAGAGAAGGATTAAAATCTTGGATAATTTTCCAAGATTTTTTTGGTAGACAATGGAATTTTTAACAGATGACAAAATTAAATTGGATTATAACGTTTATGGAACTGGAAAGCCGGTTGTCTTGATTGCTGGATTCGGGGGCTATCAGCAGATAATGGAAATTACAGATTGAATATTTGGTAAATATGGGTTATCAGGTGGTAACTTATGATCATCGTAGCCATGGTGCATCTCAACGAACTAATCAGGGATTAAATATCATGCGTTTGATTACCGATTTACATGAGTTGATAGAGTTCTTGCATTTGGATAAACCTTTGCTGATTGGTCACTCCATGGGGGCAAGTATTTGTTATGGCTTTTTAGCGAGATATGAAAATGTGGCAGCAGTTATGGGCATCGACCAAACAGTCAAAATGTTAAATGATTCCAGTTGGAACTACGGATTTATGAATATTAATAAAGATAATTATCGTGTTGCAACTGCCACAGCTGCCAATGTTCATGAGACTTTGAGGGGAATAGATCCACGTATCATATCAGATTTAAATGATGCTAAGAATAAGAATCCTTTTGATAGAAGTTCAAATCTACCTTTACTATATGATCATGTAACAAAAGATTGGCGAGAGGCTTTAGAAAAAAGCAGTCATCCAGTTATGCTAGTGGCCGCCCAAGATAGTCCATATTATAATTCTGATTTTGCGAAGTTGATGTCTGATTCATGTAATAATGTCACATCTGCTGTGGTAGATAATTCTGGACATGATATTATGGCCGAAGTTCCTGACCAGTTTAATCAGTTGTTGCGGCATTTCGTATTGTCTAATCGAAGATATCAATAGTTCTTGTAGGGATAGGCGAGAACTCCCATATAATCACCCATATCAGTAGTTCGGAGATGATTTGGCGGGTTCATCTAACATAACTTTCTTCCATTATTCATAGTTACATCATATAAAACTTAAAAACCAAAAAATAAGAGGATATTTCGGATGTAAAACCCGAAGTATTCTCTTATTTTCTCTGGATAATATTCTGTTTAAACTCTAATTAAATTAGAAATGTTGTTTTATCAACACTTACAAGCAAAACTTTGTGAAACAAATGTATCAGGTAAGATTTAAGCGGAGATGTTCATATTGTGAAAGCTTTTTTGTACAAAAAAAACGCCAGTCTTAATTGACTGGCGACTCTAAATTTAGTTCCCACTTATTTTTTCCGTGGCTCATTCGTGACTCACTTTTGATACATATTATCGAAAACTATCGAAAAACTTAAAACTAAGAATGCTGATATATCAGCTATTCAAGGCTATTTGTAAAACATAGCCGTTACTAAATGCGCCATGCGGGAGTCGAACCCGCATTTCAGGAACCGGAATCCTGCGTGCGATCCATTACACTAACAGCGCCTTACTCTCATACCACTATCTTATTCTATCGCACACCCGAGTAAAAAGTAAATCATGAAAAAAATAATATAAATTTAACTTTTTGCGACCATATGACTTGATATTTTCACAAGAGAGTTTATACTTATAACTGTGCTTGAGAGATGGATTTAATTCATCTGGGCTTTTATTTTTTGAGTACATGGGTCGTAAATGGACATACAGGGACAGTAATTGCCCCATGGAGTATATCAAATGACTAATAATGAAGATTTAGAATTGCTGGATTTAGTTGCCCCAGACTTCATTAAGACTCTGGAAAAGCGATTTAAAATACTTCAGAGTATCTCATTAATGGAGCCGGTCGGACGCAGAGTGTTAGCCGATGATCTTAACATCACTGAACGTGGTTTAAGAACTGAAACCGATCTACTAAAGAAACAAGGTTTACTTATTTCTTCAAAATCTGGGATGTCTTTGACAAGAACAGGTAGCGACGTAGTAGCTCGATTGACCGATGTATTAGCTAATTACCAAGGAACAGCTCTTTTAGAGAAGCAGTTGAGCCAGAAGCTTGGAATTAGTCGTTGTATCGTTTTACCTGGTAACGCTGATAAGCAATATCGGGTGGTTGATTCATTCGGAAGAAGACTTAATCAACTCTTAGGATCACTTTTACCATCTGGACAGTCAATGATTTCTGTCACTGGTGGAAGTACCTTGGCACGTGTAGCTCGAAATCTTTCACCTGATTTATCGAAAAACCGTCAGTTGGTATTTGTACCAGCTCGTGGTGGAGTAGGGGAGTCGGTAACGATTCAAGCAAACAGTGTCTGTGCAGAGATGGCTTTGAAAACTCAAGGTCAGTACCGCGCAATGTACCTTCCTGAGGACATTAGCGAAAAAAGTTTTGAATCTTTGCAAAAAGAGACTTCAATTAAATCGGTTCTTGAACTAATATATAGAAGTAATGTTGTGATTCACAGCATTGGCACGGCAAGTATTATGGCCGACCGGAGAAATCTTTCCGAAAAGGAACAAAGTATTGTTGACAGTGGTAAAGCTGTTTCCGAAGCTTTTGGTGATTTCTTTGATCGAAGTGGTAAACTTGTATATAAGGTACCTAGGATTGGACTTCACGTCCAGGACCTTGATAAAATAGAACATGTGATTGCAATTGCCGGTGGTCAAAGTAAGGCTGAAGCAATTCAATCATATATGAAAAACGCACCTCATCATACAGTATTAATTACTGATGAAGGTGCCTCAAAGCTGATTTTAAGGGATAACCCTTTAAAATAATATTTTTTTGATTTCCTGAAGGAGGAATTTTTGTATGACTACAAAAGTTGGTATTAATGGATTTGGCCGTATCGGTCGTTTGGCATTCCGCCGTATCGCTGCACTTCAAGCAGCTGGCAAGACAGATTTGGAAGTTGTTGCAATTAACGATTTAACTTCACCTGCTATGCTTGCTCACCTATTGAAGTACGATACAGCTCATGGTAACTTCGAAATTGACAAGATCACTGCTGAAGATGCAGCTATCGTTGTTGATGGTAAGAAGATCCCTGTATATGCTGAAATGAACGCTGCAGACCTTAAATGGGTTGCTAACGACGGTGTTGACATCGTTCTTGAATGTACTGGTTTCTACACATCATCAGAAAAAGCACAAGCTCACCTTGATGCTGGTGCAAAACGTGTATTGATCTCAGCTCCATCAGGTAACATGCCTACAGTTGTTTACGGTGTTAACGATGACGTTCTAACAAACGACGTTAAGATTGCTTCAGCTGGTTCATGTACAACAAACTGTCTTGCACCTCTAGCAAATGCCGTAAACGAAGAATTCGGTATTAAAGCTGGTACAATGACAACTATCCATGCTTACACAGCTACTCAAAAACTTCAAGATGGTCCAGAACGTAAAGGTAATGTTCGTGCTGCACGTGCTGCTGCTGCTAACATCATCCCTCACTCAACTGGTGCTGCCAAAGCCTTAGGTATGGTTGTTCCTGCATTGAAGGGTAAGCTTGATGGACATGCACAACGTGTTCCAGTTATTACTGGTTCAGTTACAGAATTAGTTGCAACTCTTGGTAAAGAAGTTACAGTTGACGAAGTAAACGCTGCTGTTAAGAAGTATACAGAAAACAACCCTTCATTCGGTTACAACGATGATGAAATCGTATCTTCAGACGTTATCGGTACATCATTCGGTTCAATCTTTGACCCAACACAAACACAAATTGTTGGTTCAGGTGACTCACAAGTTGTAAAGACTGTTGCTTGGTATGACAACGAATCAGGATTTACTGCACAAATGGTTCGTACACTTGAAAAATTTGCTACATTAGACTAATTCATTAGTTTAACTAGTAACTAATTTAAGATAAAACCTAATTTAGTGTGATTTAAATTGGCGGAGGGAGGATAACTCCTTCCGCCTTTTTTTAAGGAAAATATTGGAGGATTTATTTACAATGGCTAAACTTATTGTTTCTGACGTTGACGTAAAAGGCAAAAAAGTCTTGATGCGTGTAGATTTCAACGTTCCTATTAAAGATGGTGTTGTCGGCGATACAAACCGTATCGTTGGTGCTATCCCAACAATCAAATATGTTTCAGAACATGGTGGAAAGGTTATCTTGCTATCTCACTTGGGTCGTATTAAGAGTGATGAAGACAAGAAAGCTTTGTCATTGAAGCCAGTTGCTGCAAAACTTCAAGAATTAAGTGGAATGCCTGTTAAGTTCGTACCTGTTAACGAAGGTAAAGAACTTGAAGACGCTGTTAACGAATTAAAAGACGGCGAAATTCTACTTATGGAAAACACACGTTTCCAAGATATCGACAACGATTTCGGCAAACGTGAAAGCAAGAACGATCCTAAACTTGGCGAATACTGGGCATCACTTGGTGACGTATTTATCAACGATGCTTTCGGTACAGCCCACAGAAGCCATGCTTCAAACGTTGGTATCTCAACAGCTATGAAAGCTGCTGGCAAGCCCGTTGCTGCTGGCTTCTTGATGGAAAAGGAAATCAAGTTCTTAGGTAACGCCGTTGCTAACCCTGTACACCCATTCGTAACAATTCTTGGTGGTGCTAAGGTTTCAGATAAGATCGGTGTTATTGAAAACTTAATTCCAAAATCAGACCACATTATCATCGGTGGTGGTATGGCTTATACATTCTTAGCTGCACAAGGCCACAAGATTGGTAAGTCACTATTCGAAGCAGATAAAGTTGAACTAGCTAAGGACCTCCTTCAAAAAGCTGACGACAAGATCGTACTTCCTGTAGACCACATTGTTGCTAAAGAATTCTCAAACGATGCTGATGCAACAACTACTGATGGTGTTGATATTCCTGATGACGAAATGGCTCTTGATATCGGACCTAAGACAGTTAAATTGTTCCAAGACACTCTAAAGGGTGCTAAGACTGTTGTATGGAATGGACCAATGGGTGCATTCGAAATGAGCAAATTTGCTGAAGGTACTCTAGAAGTTGGACGTGCTATGGGTAACTTGTCAGATGCTATTACTATCGTTGGTGGTGGTGACTCAACTGCTGCTGCTAAGAGTCTTGGTATTGCTGATAAGCTAACACACATCTCAACTGGTGGTGGTGCTTCACTTGAATATCTTGAAGGTAAGACATTACCTGGTATCGATTCAATCACAAACAAATAGTCATTAAGGAGAAATATTTATGCGTACACCTATTATTGCGGGTAACTGGAAGATGAACAAAAATCCTAAAGAAACCCAAGAATTTTTAGACGGTATCAAAGGTAAATTACCAGAATCTGGCGTAGAAACTATTATTGGTGCTCCAGCCATTGACCTTACAACACTTGTTGCAGGTGCCGAAGGTACACCATTAAAGACTGCTGCTGAAAACTCATACTTTGAAGAATCTGGTGCATTTACTGGTGAAACTTCACCAAAGGCTCTTGACGAAATGGGTATTGACTATGTAATTATTGGTCACTCAGAAAGACGTCAATACTTCGGTGAAACTGATGAAGACATTAACAAGAAAGCTCACGCTATCTTGAAGAACAACATGTTGCCTATCATCTGCTGTGGTGAAACTCTAGAACAACGTGAAGCTGGCAAGGCTGAAGACTGGGTTACTGGTCAAATCGAAAATGCTGTTAAAGGTATTTCTGCTGCTGACTTAGCTAAATCAGTTATCGCTTACGAACCAATCTGGGCTATCGGTACTGGTAAGACTGCTACTGCTGACCAAGCACAAGAAATGGTTCATGTAATCCGTGAAAAGGTTGCTAGTCTTTACGATGCAGATACTGCTGACAAAGTACGTATCCTTTACGGTGGTTCTGTTAAACCAGCCAATGTTAAAGAATTAATGGCTAAAGAAGATATTGATGGTGGACTTGTTGGTGGTGCATCAATGGATCCAGAATCATTTATCGCTTTAGCAACTTTCAATAAATAATAACTTTGCTGTTAGATATTTATTTTAAGCGTTAAAAAGGTTAAAATTAGTTTGTAATAAAATCATAAAGGAGATTTTTAAAATATGTCTGTAATTACTGATATTTTAGGCCGTGAAGTTCTTGATTCACGTGGTAACCCAACTGTTGAAGTTGAACTATATACTGAACTAGGTGGCTTTGGCCGCGCACTTGTTCCATCAGGTGCTTCAACTGGTGAACACGAAGCTGTTGAATTACGTGATGGCGACAAATCACGTTTTGGTGGCAAGGGTGTTCTTAAAGCCGTTGCTAACGTAAACGACAAGATTGCTAAAAAGGTTATCGGCATGGATGCTACTGACCAACGTGCAATTGACCAAGCAATGATCGACTTAGATGGTACACCTAACAAGGGTGAACTTGGTGCTAACGCTATTCTTGGTGTTTCACTAGCTGCTGCTCGTGCTGCTGCTGACGAATTAGGTCTTCCATTGTACGAATATCTTGGTGGTCCTAATGCTCACGTAATGCCAACACCTATGATGAACGTTATCAATGGTGGTAAGCATGCTGACAACAACGTTGACTTCCAAGAATTCATGATCGTTCCCGTTGGTGCAAAATCAATGCGTGAAGCTGTTCGTATGGGTTCAGAAACATTCCACTCACTTAAAGCTGTTCTTGAAAGCCGTGGCTTGAACACAGCCGTTGGTGATGAAGGTGGATTTGCTCCTGACCTTGAAAACAACGAAGCTCCTTTCAAGATTTTGGTTGAAGCTATTGAAAAGGCTGGTTACAAACCTGGCGAAGACGTTGCTATTGGTTTTGACTGTGCTTCATCAGAATTCTACAATGCTGAAACACACAAGTACGAACTAAAGGGTGAAGGCGAAAACGGTGCTGTTCTTTCAACAGACGAATTTATCGACTTGCTTGCTGGTATCGTTGACAAGTACCCAGTTATTACAATCGAAGATCCTATCGATGAAAATGAATGGGAAGACTGGCAAAAAGTTACTGCTAAACTTGGTAAGAAAGTACAACTTGTTGGTGATGACTTGTTCGTTACAAACACAGACTACTTGAAGAAGGGTATTGAAATGGGAGTTTCAAACTCAATCCTTATCAAGCTTAACCAAATCGGTACACTTACAGAAACATTCGAAGCTATCGAAATGGCTAAAGAAGCTGGCTTTACAGCCGTTGTTTCTCACCGTTCAGGTGAAACAGAAGATACTACAATTGCTGACCTTGTTGTTGCTACAAACGCAGGTCAAATCAAGACTGGTTCAATGAGCCGTACAGACCGTATTGCTAAGTACAACCAATTGATGAGAATTGAAGATCAACTTGGCGACCAAGCTGAATACAAAGGTATCAAGAGTTTCTACAACTTGAAGAAATAATTACAAATAAGTAATGAATTAAACAGCCTTAGGGCTGTTTTTTTTGTACAATAAAATAGGTGGTAATTAAGAATCTAGGGTATTGAAAAATGGCCGCCGGAGCTTGGCAGTAATGTTAGCCTGCGGTGTGACCGACTCGAGCCAAGGTCTTGAGTCTCGATTTTGAGCTTTGAGAAAATCGCTCAAATCTCAAAATACGTCAGTGGAGTAAGGACTAAAGTCCTAACACCACTTGCACTGCGGGCTACATTACTGCCAAGCTCCGGCTCTGGTATTTTTAATTAACTAGAGTTTTAAACCAAATTGGTATTAGTGGATATAAATTTGAACTAGAATATCCTAATTGTATTTAAATGGGTTAATAGGGAATTAGAGATCTCATTATAGATTTAATAAAGCATATCCATGTATAAGCTAATAAGTTAGAGTTACCGATTTTATATTTAGTTCCTTTAATTCCAAACCAAGGAACAGTACCCCTAGCTGGAGGTTGACAGAGAATTTCACTTGCAGTGGAAGTGGCGTTATGGCTTTAGCCATTACACCACAGGACGATTTTGAGACTTGCGGGTTTTGCAAGGCTCAAAATCGAGGGTCGAGACCGCACTCTGGCTCGAGCCGGTCCCACAGCAGGCGAAAATTCTCTGTCAACCGGAAGCGGCATCATTCAATCAACTAATGTACAATAATAATATAGAAACAAAACATTTGGAGGAAACAAACATGACCTTAAAAATTGCATTTATTGGTTTTGGTAAATCAGCCAATCGTTACCACTTGCCTTATCTTAATATCCGAGATAATTTCCAAGTTAAAACTGTCTACACTCGTAAGGCAGTCAATGAAGAACTCGCTAAACCTTATCGTGACAAGGGTGTTAACTTTACCAATGATTTAGCCGATATTTTAAATGATCCGGAAATTGATTTGGTAACCATTTGTACTCCTGCACAAACGCACTATGATTTAGCTAAACAAGTTATTGAAGCTAAAAAGTCCGTTATTGTTGAAAAGCCTTTTGTTGATACTTTGGATCATGCCAAGGAATTGATTCAATTAGGTAAGGACAATGGTGTTTTGGTCATGCCTTATCAGAACCGTCGTTTCGATGGTGATTATTTGGCCGCTAAGCAAGTTATCGACCAAGGATTTTTGGGTGATATTGTTGAGGTTGAATCACATATTGATTATTACCGTCCTAATACTGTTAACGCCAAGGGAACTAAAGAACAGGGTGAATTTTACGGCTTAGGGATTCATTTGATGGACCGGATGGTGGCTTTGTTTGGTCGTCCTGACAAAGTGGTTTATGATATACGTAACACTGAAGTTCCTGATGCGGTTGATAATTACTTTGATGTTGATTTGCATTATGGTACACAGATGAAAGTTAAAGTTAAAGTCAGTACCGATGTTGCTGAAGATTATCCACGTTTTATCGTGCACGGAATGAATGGTTCTTTCATTAAATATGGTGCCGATCAACAGGAAAATGATTTGAAAGCTGGTATTATGCCCGGTACTCCTGGTTTTGGTGAAGACAGTCCGATGTATTATGGTATTGCCAAATATCGTAATTCTAATGGCGATTGGATCAAGAAACAGATTAAGACGCCGCTAGGGGATTATGGTTTGTACTATGATTCAGTTTATGAGACTTTGGTTAATCACAAAGCACGTTTAGTAACTGATGAAGAAATTTTGACTGATATGGAGCTGCTTGAAGCAGGATTTTATCAACCGGCACCAGCAGTTTATGATGTTCCAAAATTAGATTTATAGTTATAGGGGAGAAAAATGAAGGTAGCGTTCACTGATAATGAAAAGTTAAGACTGACGGCCGAAGGAATACTAGTGGGGATTATTTCTGGATTGGTTGTCAGTATGTTCCGATGGTCGATTGCATATTCTTTGAAGGTGTTCCAAGGATTATATATTGCGGCTAGAACTAATGTAATGTTGATAATAGGCTTAGTCGTATTGATGATTGCCATTGCCATTGTTGTTGGCCGTTTGCTGAAAAAAGAACCTGATATTTCAGGATCAGGTATTCCACAAGTTGAAGCTCAATTGGGTGGAGAAATGCAGATGAAGTGGTGGTCAGTTTTATGGCGTAAGTTCATCGGTGGAATATTAAGTATTGGACCAGGCTTGTTTCTTGGACGAGAGGGTCCCTCAATTCAACTTGGTGCAGCCGTTGGTCAAGGTGTTGGTGATTTAACGCATGATAATATCGGTGTTAATCAACGAGTATTGATTGCCAGTGGTGCGGCAGCGGGATTATCTGCAGCTTTTAGTGCCCCAATTGCGGGTGCGATGTTCGTTTTGGAGGAAGTTTATCATAACTTTTCACCATTAGTGTGGATAACATCTTTAGCTAGTGCAGTGAGTGCCAATGTTATTGCACTGTATGTTTTTGGATTACAACCAGTTTTGCAAGTACCATATAAATATAGTTTGCCAATCAAGTACTACTGGCACTTGGTTGTGTTGGGAATTGTCCTCGGTCTAATGGGACGTTTGTATCAAATTTGTACATTGGCAATGCCATCGGTATTTAATTTGACACGTCTACCACGTTATATTCAATGTATTATTCCACTGATTTTGATTGTTCCATTGGGAATGTGGGTCCCACAATTTATCGGTGGTGGAAATGAAATCATCGTCAGCTTACAAGAGTATGGTCCCAGTTTGGGATTAATGGCTGGTTTGCTAGTTATACGTTTTGTCTACTCAATGATTTCATATGGCTCAGGAGTTCCAGGTGGAATATTCTTGCCAATTTTAAATTTGGGTGCAGTTATCGGTGCACTCTATGCGATTGCCATGCATCAAATGGGTTTATTGCCACTGTATTTTGAAAGTAATTTGATTATTTTCGCAATGGCTGGATACTTTGCATGTATTGGTAAAGCACCTTTTACAGCTATTATTTTGGTAACTGAAATGGTCGGTTCACTGAAACACTTAATGCCTTTAGCTGTGATATCATTAGTGGCGTATATTGTCGTCGATCTCTTGAATGGAGCTCCAATTTATGAAGCCTTGAAAGAACGTCTTAATATCAATTCGAATTATCTCAATCGTGTCAGCAAGTTTAATGATCGACTTGAGGTTCCAATATATGAAGGCAGTTCAATCGATGGTAAATATATACGGGATATTCCTTTTCCTAAAGATATTTTAGTTGTTGCCGTTTATCGCGGTGAGAGACAATTGATACCTCGTGGCGATACTTTGATTAAAGCTGGCGACCGATTAATTTGTATGGTTAATGCCGGTCAACGAGCTAAGATGTCGGAAAAGCTAAACAATTTGTTTAAAGGAATGGACTAGAAATTTGACTCCATTTATGTTATTGTTTTAGGAGTGATTTCAGCTTTTTTTAACACCATGAACGGAGGTTTTACAGGTGTATAACATTATCGAAACATTGTTGATAATCGTATCCATTTTGATAGTAATTGCCGTGTTAATGCAACCTACAAAGCAACAAGATGCTTTGAATGCATTGTCTGGTGGTGGTGGGGACCTATTCAGCAACCAGAAGAAACGTGGTTTTGAAGCCTTCATGGTTAAGGTTACCTACGTTTTACTAGTATTGTTCTTTGTGTTCTCACTCATACTAGTATACTTATCATCTCACTAAGCAATTTATCCTCCTGAAAGTTACTCAGGAGGTTTTTTGTTATAAGGAGCAAAATAGTATGAAAATATTACGACCCAGACCATTCTATTTTGATAGTGGATCGACAGCAGTCTTGTTGTTACACTCATTTTCAGGCACTTCCAATGATATGCGACTACTTGGTCGTTTTCTTGAAAGAAGCAATTATTCGGCCTATGCACCAATGTTTGCCGGACACGGAACAGCTGAACCGTTGGATATTTTAGAATTCGGTTCGCCTGAAAAATGGTGGCAACAGACTCAAGAAGCAATTCAATTTTTACAAGAACAGCAGAAGACTCAAATCTATGTCTTTGGACTATCGCTTGGTGCCATCTTCGCTACGAAAGCTTTAGAAGAAATTCCTGAAGTTTCCGGAGGCGGAGTCTTTGGGTCACCATTAGGCAGTACAGGGTATCGTGGAATCAAGGAAGCCTTTTTGACTTATGCGAAAAAGGTGTATTCTGTTCAACAGGACTTAACAGAAATTGAAATTGATTCTAAAATGAGAATTGTAAGTTCTAAAATTGATGCTAAGTTGACTGAGATTAGAAAGACTTCCGTCGGTGTAACAAACCAATTAGCTGAAATAAAGCGACCATATTTTATTGGTCAAGGTACGAACGATAAATTAGTTAATCCGGATGCTGCAACAGAAGTGGCTAAGGACGTTAAAACATCACAGCTACATTTATATAATGCAGGGCATGTTTTAACTATCAACCACGCACATTCTCAACTCGAGAGTGACGTGTTAAATTTTTTAGAAAATAATTGAGGATAGAAATGCCAGATAAAGATAATAAATTAATTGCAGACATACTAGAGGTTTTCAGAAGCAATCCTGACCGTCGTTACAAGTCTGAACAGATTGAAGACGTGTTAAGAATGCATGGAGCATCAGCTTTCAAGCGTGTTGTTCAAGCCCTAGCTGTCTTAGAGGGTGAAAGCAAAATTGCTTTGACCAACAAAGATGAATTCAAGATGGCCGCACCAGAGACTGTCGTTGAAGGAACATTTAAGGGTAATGATAAAGGATTCGGTTTCGTTAGATATGACGAAGTTGACCCTGACGCTTTCATTGCCAGAACTAATACGATGTTCGCTGTTAATGGCGATACCGTTAAAGTTAAGATTACTAAGCCTTCAAATCCTTGGATCGACAAGGGACCAGAAGGAGAAATTATTGAAATTGAAGAACGTTCATTAACCAAGGCTGTGGGTGAATTCCACGCTTATAGTGATGCTCAAGTTGAAAAGACTGGCCATTACGGTTACGTTCAAAGTCATGAAAAGAAGATTGCTTCTTATATGATTTTCATTTCTGACAAGGGACTACACCCACAAATTGGTGATATGGTACAAGTTTCTATCGATGAATATCCTAATGTTAAACACCCTCAAAGTATGGAAGGTACAGCACTAGAAGTTATCGGTAATAAGAATGACCCTGGTGTCGATATTATGTCAATCGTTGTTGATAATGATATTAACCCTGAATTCCCTAATGAAGTGTTGAAAGAAGCTGAAAAGGTTCCAGACCACGTATTGGATTCAGATCGTGTTGGTCGTAAAGACTTAACCGAAAATATGGTTATCACAATTGATGGGGATGACTCAAAAGATTTCGATGATGCCGTTGGACTAGATATGTTGCCAAACGGAAATTATCATTTGGAAGTCGATATCGCCGATGTTACTCACTATGTTAAAGAAGGTTCTCCACTTGATGAAGAAGCTTACAGTCGTGGGACAAGTACTTACTTGGTTGACCGAGTAATTCCTATGTTGCCATTTAGATTGTCAAATGGTATTTGTTCATTGAATCCTGGTGAAGACCGTTTAGCTTTAACTTGTGAGATGGAAATTGACCACGAAGGTAATGTCGTTAAACACGATATTTATCCTAGTGTTATCAGATCTAAGTATCGTATGACTTACAACAACGTTAATGAAATTCTTAAGGGCGACGAAGAGTTGACGGAAGAATACGCTCCAGTTGTACCAATGCTAAAGGAAATGGCTGAACTACATGAAATCTTGTTCAACAAGCGTCATGAACGTGGTGCCATTGACTTTGAGGAAACTGAAGCTCAAATCATCGTTGATGAAAATGGTAAGCCTATCGATATTAAGTTAAGAGAACGTGGAACATCTGAAAAGATGATTGAATCATTCATGTTGGCTGCTAACGAAACAGTTGCTGAACACTACAATGTTAAACATGTTCCTTTCTTATATCGTGTCCACGAAAAGCCTGATGAAGACAAAGTTAAGAACTTCTTTGAATTTGCTGCTGCTATGGGTGTGCAAGTTAAGGGTAATTTGAAAGAGATTACTCCTAAGATGTTCCAAAATGTTTTGGCAAGTGTTGTCGGTACTCCTGAAGAACAAGTTGTTACAATTATGTTGTTGAGAAGTTTACAACAAGCTAGATATTCTGACGAACCACTAGGTCACTTTGGTTTAGCTGCTAAGTACTACACTCACTTTACATCTCCAATCAGACGTTACCCTGACTTGACAGTTCACCGTATGATTCACAGTTATGCTGAAAATGGCTTTACTGACGAGGAACAAACTAAGTGGGGCAACAAGCTTCAAGAAATTGCTGAACACACATCTGGTCGTGAAAGAATTTCAATTAACGCTGAACGTGCTGTTGATGACTTGAAGAAGACTGAATACATGGCTGACCAAGTTGGAAATACTTTCGATGCTGTTGTTAGTTCTGTAACTAGCTTTGGGATGTTCATTCAATTGGATAATACCGTTGAAGGTTTGATTCATATTTCAAACATGAAGGATGACTTCTATGAATATGATGAAAAGAGTATGTCAATGCATGGCCGTGGTACAGGTAAGACCTTTAGAGTTGGTGAACCAATTAAGGTTAAACTTATCAGAGCTGACGTTGAACATCGCCAAATTGACTTTGAGCGTGTCTTGACTCCAGAAGAACAAGAACAAGCAGATAAGCGTGAAGCAGAATTTAAGAAGAAGCGTTCAATGCAACATGGACGCGGACGTGGTGGTCATGGTCGCCACAATGATAACAATAAAAACCATGGTGATAAGAATAGCCATAAAAGACGTGGTAAATACGAAAGTCGGTGATTCTTTTGAAGAAACATCATACAAAAGCTGCTAATGAAGTAGCTAATAATCGTAAAGCTCGTCATGATTATAATATTTTAGAGACATATGAAGCCGGAATCTCTTTGACAGGGACTGAGATTAAATCAGTTCGTGCCAGCAAGATTAATATCAAGGATGGATTTGTCCAAGCGAGAAATGGTGAACTTTGGTTAGAAAATGTTAATATCGGCATTTACAATCAAGGAAATCAATTCAACCATGATCCATTGCGTAACCGAAAGTTACTTTTGCATAAAAAAGAGATTCGAAAGATTTCTGGAAGTGTTCAAGAAAAAGGTATCACTGTGGTACCTTTGAAAGTTTACTTGAAGCACGGATTTGCTAAAGTATTGATTGGCGTGGCTGAAGGTAAGAGACAATACGATAAACGTGAAACAATTAAAAAACGTGATCAAGAGCGAGAAATTAGACGTGTTATGAAAAATGCGTTCTAGTTTTGAAGCGATGATCGCTTTTTTTTTGCCTTTTTAATGTAAGTCTATACAAAGCGTTCAGTTTTAAAAGTTGCATAATGCAATACATCATTAAATCCTTAATAATTATTTAATTAAACAATTTTTTTGACATTCAGTATGATAAACTTAAACCATATTTAAATTATGTTAAGGGGAGTTAATTATGAAGAAAAATTTAATGATTATCGCATTATCTCTAAGTATGATTTTATTAAATGTGGATGTGGCCAATGCTGCTAGTAATAAGGACAATTATCGAGCTGGAGATGTAGTTACTAGTTCAAATAAACTGGATAAAAAAGGCAATATTTATCAAAAACTGTCAGATTATGCTGGTAAAGATACCGTTATTATTGAAAATAGTCCTGATTCATCAAATACTAGTATTAATTTATATGAACTTGAAAATGGAAAATTAGTGAAGACTGGGGACAAGATTAGTCAATTCAGTAATCACTACATGCTCTTTTGGAAAGCTGACCCGGTAAGAATAAATGGAAAAGAATCCTGGAAAATTGGGGACAATTTATTTGTTAAATCGTCACGAGTTTCTCAGATAAATACTCAAAAGATGCAAGCAATCAATCAAAAGGTTCAAAATTATGGTAATTATTCTGTAGGCAATACTACTAATAATAATGAAATGGATACTATTAAGGTCAACAATGATAGTTATGGGTATGTACCAGTAATGTCGCTGCAAAAAGATGGTTCATTCGTTTTAATTAATGATAGGGTTTTGTCTAATGGTTCGAATTGGAAAATTGATAAAATAAGAAGATACAAGGGTGCTGTTTATTGTCAAATAGCAACTAATGAATGGGTCAATGCAACTGACTATGTTGTAAAGTAACTTAGTAAAATGCCGTCTCCAGAACTGGGAAAGGGTAACTGGCTGTGCGGAACGCTTCGAGCCAAAAGGCGGTCTCGAAGCTCGGTTTGAAGCCTTGCCAAGGTTCGGCAAGTCTCCAAACTCGTCCGGTGGTGTAAGCACGGGAAAAGAACCCGTACTAACGCCACTTTCACTGCCAGTTAACCTTTCCCAGTTCTTCCGACTAGTTCAGTTAAAAATATCGAAGATTTAATCACGTGTCTATTTACTGTTCATATGATTTTTTTTAATTTCTAATATGCGCACGTGGGAATCAAAGATGACATTCAAATTGATTCATTAGCAAAAGTACCAAAGCTAGTAAAAATATAAAGAAGAATATGTCTGTAACTTGGCGTCTGAATGAAGATGTAAAGTTATAGGCCTATTCTTCTTTATTTTTATTTTGAGAAATCCTGTCTATGATAAAATTAAAGCAATTAGTTCTAGGGGATGATATAAATGAAAATAGGCTATTTTTCCAGTTCCACGCCGATTACCAAGATATCGCAAAAACGTTTTAATCGGGCTAAGCAATTTTTGCAGAGTAAGGGGTGCGAACTAGTTGCTGGCAAACTAACTGGTCAAAGCGATTTTTACCGTTCAGGAAGTATTAAAAAGCGAGCTGCTGAAATCAATCAGTTAATTCATGATGAAACAATTGATATTTTGATGGCAACAATTGGCGGTCTGAATAGTAACGCTATTTTAAAGTATGTGGATTTCGATTATTTGCAAAGTCATCCTAAGATTGTCGTCGGTTATTCAGATACGACAGCCTTTTTACTAGCCGTGTATACTCAAGCACCAGCTTGTCGAGTTTTGTATGGTCCGGCATTGGTCGCTTCTTTTGGTGAATTTTCACCATTGGTTGATTACACTTGGAAAAGTTTTAAACAAGTTATCGACAACCCACAACAAGTTTTACAAACGGCACCTGAATTTTGGACCGATGAGCGTTTGAATTGGGACGATTTTACGAAAGCCAAGAAATTGTTGCCTAATTATTGGGGATATACACAAACTTCATTTTTAGAAGGACGGATAATTGGTGGTAATTTGGATACAATGTCGGGAATTATTGGCTCTAAGTATTTTCCAAAGTTTTCAAAGGACAATTTACTGTTGATTGAGGACGCCGAAAAAGATGCATCTATCGTTGAGAGAAACTTTTCGATGTTGGATAACAGTGGTATTTTTGATCAGGTTAAAGGGATAATTTTAGGAAAACATGCCCTATTTGATGATTTGGGTACGAACCGTCGGCCAATTGATATTTTGTTAGAAATATTGGATGGTCGGCCAGTACCGATAATTTACGATTACGATGGATGTCATACTGTGCCAATGGTAACAACTCCACTTGGCGATTATGCTAAATTTAATGCGAAAACCAGGCAGGTCCACTTTTCAAAATACTTAGTATGATAAAATTAAGATAATCAGTTCTAGCGGGGGAAATAATGAAAAAAATATGGACTTTTGTCCTAGCTTTTTTAGGGATTATTTTAGCTTTTCAAGTAACTTCTACTAATGTTTCGGCTTCGAGTAAATATCAGATTAAAAAATATAATATCGAAGCTAACGTTAAGAAAAACGGCGATGTCGAATTGACGCAACGTTTGAATTATCATTTTGAAGGTGACTTTCACGGGGTCTTCTATAACCAAAGTCTGAAGGGTGTTAAAGGTGTTACTCAACCGAAAGTTTACGTTGATACTGGTTTTCAAACTTTACCGGTTCGTGAATCGAATAGTGGGGCTAACAATACCTTTAAGGTTACGAAGACCAATAAGAAATTGGGTTTAAAGGTTTACCATGAGATGTCAACTGGGGATGCCGCTTTTATTTATAAATATACTCTCAAAGGGCTAGTCAGAAATTACAATGATACGGCAGTTTTGAATTGGCGAGTCCTCTATGGTTGGAACAATATTTTGAGCAATGTCAAAATTACGGTTAACTTGCCACAGAAGAATATTCCCCAATTGCAAGCGTGGTCACATGGACCTTTAAATGGTCATAATCGAGTGGATCGTAAAAAGGGACGTGTCATTATTACCGTGCCTGAATTGCCTAGTGATGAAATGATTGAGACACGTATGCTTTTCCCAGTATCGGTTACTGCCAATAATAAGTATGTTATTAATAGGAATATGAAACAAAAAGTTCGTGCTGAAGAAAAGCAGTTGGCTATTCAAGCTAATCAGACGCGTCAAAAGCAAACTGGAATTTATTGGTCATTGATGGTTTTTGGAGTTTTAGTTATTTTGGGAATTTACCTCTATAAATACGTTACAATGCGTAAGCGACCTGGCACTAAACATCAAATTCCAACGCCGTTATATCACAGCTTTGATGCACCAGAATTTTTACCTAGTTTTAGTAAGGTGATTTTGGAACGGTTGCATGATGCTGATACGTCGTCATTGACGGCTGACATGATGAATGAAGTTGGTCATCGTCGAATGAAAATAGAAAAAGTTGGTACAACATTTGAAATTACCGCTTTGGTACCGCCAACTAATGACTTTTTCAAGTATATGATCAATGACATTGGCGATGGAAAGAAAGTTACATTGCGAGAAATTAGACATGAAGCTCAGGACTTTGATGGTAAACAACGAGTTACTAAGAATTTCGAAGATTGGGCTTCAAATGCGGCTAAGAATCGAGAACAATATTTGGATTTGCATAATATAGATATTGTCAGTGGATTCAGTTTGGCAGCCATTTCAACCGATATAATTGCGGCTATTATGTTTGTCATAACATTACTCTTTAACAGACCAATGTTGTGGCCGGGAATTACTCTAGCAATTTTAGCTTTATTAGTTTGGGGAGTTTATTATTTTATGAGTAGAAAAATCACTCCATATACTGATAAAGGTGAAATAGCCGTTAACCAAATTCGTGCCTTTAAACGGATGCTTGAGGATATCGACGATATCAAAATGGCTGAAGTAGGTGACATTATTTTGTGGGAACAGTTCATTCCATATGCCATTGCTTTCGGTATTTCTGAGAAAGTAATCAAGGCATTGAGAGTTAACTTTACCCCTGAGCAATTGGGACAATCAGCTGTCCTAGTTAATTACATAGGCTTCAGTACAGCATTCGGAGCATCCAGCGGTACTGGATTCCAGAATTCCTTTGCCGGTGCAATTGGAGCCAGTGGTTCTGCCAGTATCACCGGTGGATCAGGCGGATTTTCAGGTGGTTCATCCGGAGGATTCGGAGGAGGATCTGGGGGAGCATTTTAGGAAGAGAGAGCGGAGCAGGCCTGGGAATTTCCGAGCATTTGCGTAGCTTCACGAATTACGCACCGAACTTGTGCGTGATTTGGGAAGCTATGCAAAGCGGAAGAAATTGGCCTGTGTAGCTCGTTTTAGAGCCACTGCCTATATAAATTCAAATAAACTAAAGGCATCAACAATCACATTCAAGATTGTTGATGCCTTTTTCATTACACCAAAATCATGATAAAATATGTCTACCAAAGATTGAGGGGTACAAATGAGAAAAATATGGGGATTGCTTTTCACTTTGCTAGGCATAATCTGCGCTTTTAACTTCACCACAACGGTTAAAGCTGATGGCGACTATCAGATTGAAAAATATCATGCACAGGCTGACGTTCAAGAAAACGGCGATATCGAGTTGACCCAAAGAATTGATTATAAATTCCAAGGTGATTTTCATGGTGTTTACTATAATCAAAATATCGAGGGAATTAAGGGTGTCACGGCACCACAGATTTCAATTCAAGATGGACAACAAATTACGCCTTTAACGCCAGGTGATTCAGGGCAGGAGAATACTTTCAAGGTCACTAAGACTGATAATTACATGCGTATGAAAGTTTATCATTCAGTCAAGAATCGTAATCTGACATTTATTTACAAATATCGCTTGCTTGGTGCTATTACCAACTATACTGATACGGCTGAACTGAATTGGAAAATGATTGGTGGTGGCTGGGATAAAACCTTACATAATGTCGTTTTAACAGTCAATTTACCTCAATCCAATATTTCCAAATTACAGGCTTGGACGCATGGACCTTCCGATGGCTACACCAATGTTAGTCACGAAAAAGGTCAAGTTGTAATGAAGCTGGCTAAGCTACCGCCACATGAAACAGTAGAAACTCATATGATTTTCCCAACAAGTGTGACGGCAGCTAATCAGAATATCGTTAATAAGAAACATAAAGCAAAGGTTTTGGCGCAAGAAAAACAATTGGTTTTAGACGCTAATGCTAGTCGTCGTCGTAAAAAAATAATTTATCGGGCATTGATTGGCTTTGGTACATTAGTTGTTCTGTTGATTTACATTGTTCGTTTCTATGGATTCCACAAGCATCCGGGAAATAAGCATGTTATTCCAACGCCATTGCATCACTTCTTTGATGAACCAAAATTTTTGCCCAGTTTTACCAAGGTGATTCTTGATCAAACGGATAAAGCCGACAGTCTTTCGTTAACTGCCGATTTGCTTGTCGAAGTAGGGCAACGTCGGATGAAGATTGATAAGGTGAAACGTAGTTATGAAATCACGGCATTAGTCCCTCCAATCAATCCATTTTTCAAGTACTTGATTGAAGAGATTGGCGATGGTACAAAGGTTAGCCTGAAACAGATTAAGCGGTCAACTAAGGGGAATCGTCACAGCAGTCGTAAGTTAGGTAAGAAGTTTGAGAAGTGGTCCAAAGCCGCAGCTGAAGGTAGAAACAAGTATCTTGATTTAGATAATTTGAATATCGTTAAAGACTTTCAATTGGCTGCTATTTCAACAACTATTATTATTTTTATAATGTGGATAATTACGATTATTTTTGATCGAAATGTACTTGTTTCCACGATTATAATGCTTGTTGCAGTTGCGATTGCTTGGATTATTTATGCGATAGCTAAGAAAAAGATTACACCGTATACTGATTTGGGCGAGATTGAAATCAATCAAATTCGAGCTTTTAAACGGATGTTAAAAGATATTGACGATATTAAGATGGCAGAAGTTGGTGACTTGATTCTCTGGGAGCAATTCCTGCCTTATGCGGTCGTTTTTGGAGTATCGGATAAAGTTATTAAGGCTTTGAAGATTAACTTCAGTGCGGAGCAATTAGACAATTCTATGGTAATTCCATATTACATTGGCGCACACAGTTTCATCAATTCAAGTTCATCAGGTTTCCAAGCTTCATTTGGAAATGCTATTACTGGTGGTAATGGTAGTTCCTCAAGTATTTCCGGAGGTTCAGGTGGATTTTCTGGAGGGTCATCAGGTGGTTTTGGTGGCGGCTCCGGTGGTGGAGCTTTCTAAAAAAAGTGTAAAAAAATAGGCTGAGATTTTTTCTCAGTCTATTTTTGCGTCAAATTAAATTAAGCGTGACGACGTTTGAAGTAAACAGTGCCTAGTAGAACACCAAAGCCAAGCAAGCTGAATGCAATTCCAGATTTAGCACCTGTTTGAGGAAGTGTACCGTTAGAATTGTTATTGCTGTTTGAGTTGTTGCCAGGGTTAGTAATTAATCCGCCATTATTGTCGTTGCCATTGTTGTTTGAACCAGGGTTTTCTGGATCAACAACGATGCCACCACCATTATTGCCGCCTTCGTTACCACCGTTATTTTCATTACCGCCATTTTCGTCGACGTCAGGGTCTGTAGTGTTTCCACCATTTCCATCGCCGCCGTCTTCACCATCTTTATCGTCAGTGTCGGGGTCAGTACCACCATCGCCGCCATTGCCTTCAGTACGAGGGTCAGATGTTACGTTAGGTTTAACAGTTTGTTCACCTGAAACGATTGTAAAGTAAATTCTGTCAGGATTTAAATCATATCCATCAGGAGCTTTAGTTTCAAGGAAGTAGTAGTCGCCGGGTTTTAGACCATCGACTGTAATCATTCCTGTTTCATCAGTAACTTGTGTTTCGATTGGGGTATCATCGTGAGCGTTATATAAAGTATATTCAGCTCCGGGAACGCCAGTCGTCATATCGTCACGATCAAACTTTTGAAGCCTTGCGAAGTATGTATCATCAAAAACATATTCTTTAATATTTTCAAAATATATCATTGAAGGTGTTGGATTGTCTTGATTGATAACAACTGTATGTTCTTTGTCAGAAGCCAAGTAACCGTAAGGTGCCCCAGTTTCTTTGACAGTGTAAGTACCATATGGAAGATCATAGAAATGAGCAATCCCGTTAGAATCAGTTGTAGTTGATTCTAACTTTTTACCATTTTCATCAAAGAGCGTGAATTCGGCACCTGATAAACGATAACCAGTTTCCTCATCAATCTTCATAATGACGATAGAACCTTCTTGACTGGCTACTTTTTCGTCTTTAGCGTCGACTGAAACATTTTGTTGATCTTTATTGATTGTAAATGGAATCTCATTGCCATTAACGACGTAATCGCTAGGAGCACTTACTTCTTTAAAGTAGTAATCCCCATAAGCTAAGTCTTTGACATTGATTTGACCATTTTCATCCGTTGTCAGACCAGTTTTAATTGCTTCATCTGAACCATATTTGTAAAGGTCATAAGTAGCTCCGGGGATGAGTGTTTCGTTACCGTCAGAACTCTTCTTTGTTAGAGTTGCTGAACCTAAAACGTCATTACCGTTACCACTACCACTGTTGGTATTACTTGTTACACTACCATCAGCAGAACCATAATTTTTACCACCACTGGTACCAAAGCCATCGGCCCATTCAAAATCAGCGTGGTTTCTGAATTTTACGCCAGCCATATTTGCAGGATCATCAATAGTTGTCTGTAATGTGATGGCATAGAATTGATCGTCTTTAGGTAGGTTACTTATAGTAAAGCCATTTGAACTTTCGTCAAAATC
Source organism: Companilactobacillus heilongjiangensis (assembly GCF_000831645.3). Classification (NCBI taxonomy): domain Bacteria; kingdom Bacillati; phylum Bacillota; class Bacilli; order Lactobacillales; family Lactobacillaceae; genus Companilactobacillus; species Companilactobacillus heilongjiangensis. Next base: position 1,704,727 of record NZ_CP012559.1, on the reverse strand, counting down.
ATAAGAACCGCTGTCTATAGGACCAGTCTTCTTATAATAGCCTTCATTATCAGTCCAGTGAGCTTCATATACATCGACTGAACCTGGAACGTAAGTTAGACCAGAGCCGTCTTTGATGTAATCACTAACTTTTAAATTTGGATAATTTTGACTGTTACGATTGACTAAGATAGTCCATGTAACAATCGGATTACCATGTTCGTCAGTACCGATAGTACCTTTCTTAGAAAAGTCAGCGTCAGAAGTTACAACGGTCATATTGTCATTTTGACTACCAATGACAACATCGTTATTACCAATTGAGGCACCTTTACCAACACCAACTCCAGAAGGAATGCTGAGTGAACCAGAGAAGTCCGGTCTTTCCTCAACTTTATCTGTGAAGACAACAGTAATAGTATTATCTGCGTTTAAAGTTGCGTTACCAATGACAGTGCCATCTTTATCTTTAACTTCGAAGGTATTGCCTGGGTCTGTGACTTTAACAGTATTGGGTAGGTCAATTGTCCAAGTATCTCCACCTTGTAGATTCTTGCCAGTGGCGTCCCAATTAAGTGTCAAGTTAATATCACTAGCGGTACCATAATTTTTTTGCTGAATTGACATACCAGTTAGTAAATCATCAGTAGTATAGTTAGTTGCAGCTTGAGTAGTAGTCTGACTACTAAAAGCCAAGACAACTAATCCTAGGGCAGCTACAAAACCAACAAGAAAATTGCGTAATTTTTTCCCCATAAATATTTTCCCCTTTCTATTTAAATACAATTTTAATTATAGAATGAATGAGTTATAGAAAAAAGGGTAAGTCGAAACAAATTATTAATAAATTAATTTTATTTTGCAAAGCCTACTAATAGGAAGTTTCTAGTTTGAAACTGCTACCATATATTGTGAAATTATGAAAATTGGTACAATATCTAGCATAGAAGTGATATTATTATGAATGTTGTTTTTTTACAAATAGAGAATAAATTGAGGTATGGAGGAGAATAATGATGATCGTATTGAGCGGCGCAATCGGAGCCGGTAAGAGTTCATTGGCAAAATTGTTATCAGAACATTTAGGAACAGAGGCTTTCTATGAACAGGTTGATAACAACCCAGTTTTGCCACTATTTTATAAGGACCCAAAGAAGTATGCATTCTTGCTACAAATTTACTTCTTGAACAAACGTTTTGAATCAATCAAGAAAGCTATGGTACAAGATAACAATGTTTTGGACCGTTCTATCTATGAAGATTCACTATTTTTCCATATGAACGCTGATATGGGAAGAGCTACTCCACAAGAAGTTAAAGTTTATGATGAATTGCTAGATAACATGATGCAAGAATTACCATATGCCGCAGCTAAAAAAGCTCCTGATTTGTTGGTACACTTGGATATTTCATACGACACAATGATTCACCGTATTGAAAAACGTGGCCGTTCATACGAACAACCAGAACAAGACCCAACATTACCAGAATACTATCACCAATTACTTGACCGTTATGACGGTTGGTATGACGATTACGATTACAGTCCCAAGATGAAACTTGACGGTGACAAATACGATTTCGTTGAAAATCCAGAAGATCGTCAAAAAGTTCTTGATATGATTGATGAACAATTACGTCAACGTGGTACATTAGATTAATAATTAAGATTTTTACATATTAAAGAAGCCACAACAGGAATTTGATTTTCTTGTGTGGCTTTTTTCGTTTCGCTGATATTTCATATTTAACGCGTGGTGCTAGTTGATAACCTATTATAAATATTTCATAGTCTAAAATTGTTTGAATGCTTTCACATTCAACTAATAACGATTAATTAGTCGGAAGAGCTGGGAAATATTTGTGTGCCGTGGTAGTGGTATAAGTACGGAAGGAATCTTCCGTACTTATACCACCGGACGTGTTTGGAGACTTGACGAACTGTGTCAAGGCTTCAAACCGAGGTTCGAGACCGCATTTTGGCTCGGACCGTTCCGCACAGCTTGAGAATATTTCCCAGCTCTGGAGACGGCATACTTAACTTGCGACCAAAGGAAAAATAAGATAACCTATTAGAGGCAGTTTGCACTGGTAACCTGCTATTAATTAAAACAGTGGAGGTTTTACTTTGAGTAATTTAAAAACAAGAGATATCACCCAATTGGCGTTGATTGCGGCACTTTACGTTGCTATCACAATTGCACCAGGGATTTCCGCCTTTTCATATGGCCAGATTCAATTCCGTGTTTCGGAGATTTTAATGTTATTGCCATTTTTCAATCATAAGTACAGTTGGTCTTTGATTGCCGGATGCTTCATTTCAAATCTTTTCAGTGCCCAATTAGGGATGTACGATATCGTCTTAGGAACTTTAGCAACAGCAGTTGCCTGTCTCATCATTACTAGAATTCCCGCACGTAATAGCTTATTGTGGACTGTGCCGGTCGTTTGTGCCGTCGTTAACGGTATTATTGTCGGCGCAGAATTACATTTCGTTTTGAAATTGCCATTCTGGTTGAATCTAGTAACAGTTGGCTTTGGCGAACTTGTCGTTGTTGCTATCGGAGCTGTCGTGTTCTATTTCTTAATGGAAAACAAAAATTTCAGCAAATTAATAAGGTAAGACGAAGGATGGGGGAAGTGATTCCTCCATTTTTTTGTTATAATCTACTCTATAGAGTATTGTGAGGAGATGTGTTTATATGAATATCGGAATTTTTACCGATACATACTTCCCCCAAGTGAGTGGGGTAGCAACATCAATCCAGACATTGAAAAATGACTTGGAGCGTAAAGGTCACTCAGTTTATATTTTTACAACGACTGACCCTAATGTGCCAAAGAACACAGTTGAACCAAACATCTTTCGTTTAGCTAGTGTGCCTTTTATCTCATTCACCGATAGAAGAATTGCTATCCGCGGGATGTTTCATGCGGTTGATTTAGCAAAAGAATTAAAATTGGATATTATCCATACACAGACTGAATTTTCATTGGGAATGATTGGGAAGTTTGTTGCCAAGCAGTTAAAGATTCCATTCGTTCACACATATCACACAATGTATGAAGATTATTTGCATTATGTTTTGAATGGTCATTTATTGAAGCCATATCATGTTAAGCAAGTAACTCGTTTATTTTTAAAGAATGCTTCCGGAGTGGTTGCTCCAAGTGTGCAAGTTAAAGAGACAATGGATCGTTATGACATCAAGACACCAATTTCAATTATTCCAACGGGTGTTGATTTATCCGAGTATACTAAGCCAGTTAATGTGTCTAATTTACGTGAAAAGTTAGGACTAGCCGATGATACACCGGTTATTTTGATGTTGAGCCGGATTGCTTTGGAGAAAAAAATTGACCATATGTTAAAGTCAATGCCAGAGCTTTTGAAATACAATCCTAAGATAATGTTAGTGATTGTTGGTGATGGGCCTGATATGGATGAATTAGTCCAAATGAGTAAGGACCTTGGTATCAGTGACAATGTTATCTTTACTGGTGAAGTCGAACATGATCAAATTTCACCTTATTATCACATGGCAAATATTTTCGTTTCTTCCAGTGATACTGAATCGCAAGGTTTGACTTATATTGAAGCGATTGCATCTGGAACAAAGATTATTGTTAGAAGCGCACCATATACGGATGCCTTGTTGACTGATCCTTCAGTTGGTGTAACATTCAACGAAGATGATCAGTTAGTACCTAAAGTTAAGACGTATCTCGATCACCCTAATTCATTTGATGACCGTGAAGCCCGTCAAAAAGTGCTTTATGGTATTTCATCTGATGGATTTGGTAATGCGATTCTTGACTTCTACCGTCGAGCTGAAGATTACTTTATAAGGGAGAAACTTTCAGATTCATCAATTGATCCAGAGGAGTATTCGAATGATTAAGATTAATATGTTTTCATCTGCAGATAAAGTAGCTGGCCAAGGTGTCGGTAGTGCTTATAAAGAATTGATTGACTTGTTGAAAGATCACTTTAGTGACGAATTCGACGTTAAGATAAATGATTATCATGCCAGCGATTTGAGTCACTATCATACAATCGACCCACAATTTTATTTGTCGACTTTTTCTAAAAAGCGTGGTCGTAAGATTGGCTACGTTCATTTCTTGCCTGAAACACTGGAAGGCAGCATTAAATTGCCTGAACCAGCTAAGAGTGTTTTTTACAAGTATGTCATCAGCTTTTACAAACGCATGGATCAAATCGTCGTTGTAAATCCAACATTTATCGACAAATTGGTTGCCCACGGTTTGGACCGCAATAAAATCAAATATATTCCTAATTTTGTTTCAACTGAGAACTTCTATGAGAAGACTGCTGAAGAAAAAGCTGATTTTCGTAAAAAGTTGGGAATTCCGGCAGATAAATTCGTAGTTTTTGGTGATGGACAAGTTCAAGAGCGTAAAGGTGTCGATGATTTCTACAAGTTGGCACAGACTAATCCAGATATTCAATTTATCTGGGCTGGTGGCTTTTCATTTGGCAAAATCACTGATGGTTACGACCGTTACAAGGATATGATTGATAACGCTCCAAGCAATATGAAATTTACAGGGATAGTTGATAGAAATGATTTAGTAAACTACTATAATATCTGTAATTTATTCTTATTGCCTTCATATGACGAATTGTTCCCAATGTCAGTTTTGGAAGCCTTCAGTTGTGGTGCACCAGTTCTCTTGAGAGATTTGGATTTGTACCGTGCGATTATCGATGGCTACTATCAAAAGGCTGATGGCTTTGCCGATATGAACGCGTTCATCAACAAGGCTAATCATGATCGTTCAATTTTGGATGATTTCAAGAAGAAGTCTAAAGAAGCAAGTACACAATACTCAGAAGAAAATTTGAGTAAAATTTGGTATGATTTCTATACGAGTCAATATAATATTGCACAACAGGACAAATAATGAGTAGAAAACAAATTGCTGCACTTTTTGTAATGATTGGATTGGGTGTTGGTATTTTCTGGTGGGAAGCTAGAAAAATCAACTTCAGTTCTTTAGTTTCAACTTTTAAGAGTTTGAACTACTTCTGGCTAGCGGTGGCATTCTTATCAATTATACTATCGTATGGCGTTGAAGCCTTAGTTTTGCATACACTCTTAAAAAAGAAAGAAGACCGCAAGTTTGGGTGGTGGGAAATGTACCGGATTCCTTTACTCCAAGCTTTGTTTAACGCGATAACGCCATTTTCATCTGGTGGACAACCTGCACAATTACTCGGTTTAATGCAATCAAAAATCGACGGTGGGCGGGCTAGTTCCGTGTTATTGATGAAATTCGTTATCTACCAAGCAATGGTTTTAGTTAACTTCATTGTCGCAATGTTAGTTAGTTTCAACAGTGTCGCTAAGCATTTTTCGGGTTTAGCGACCTTGATTGTTTTTGGGATGGTCATTCACGTTGTTACCATTTCTTTCTTGTTGATGATCATGTATTACTATGATTTCACAAAAAAAATGGTACAAATTGTTTTGAAACCGGTTTTATTTTTTCTTAAATCGGAAAAACGTGATAAAATTTTACAGTCAGCTATGAATTATATCGATAGCTTCTATAAAGAGAGCTTAGTTCTGAAGCGTGAAAAGAAGAAAGTTATCAAAGCTTCACTACTAACTATCGTGCAGCTATTCCTATATTACTTCGTAGTCTACTTTGTTTTACTGGCATTGAATTGCGATCATGTTAATGTTGTGGATGTTTTAGTAATGCACATTATGATCGTTATGATTGTCTCAATTTTCCCAATCCCTGGTGGATCAGGTGGGGCAGAATTCAGTTTCAAGACATTGTTTGCTGGATTTATACCTTCTCCTTCAGGATTGATCTTGGGTATGTTTTTATGGAGATTTATTACGTATTATTTGGGGATGTTCTTAGGGATTATTGCTGTTTCGAAGAAACCGAAAATTGAACAACAAGTTGCTAATAAATCTATGGAGCGAAAATAATGAAGCGTATTACTAAAGGTATTTCTAATTTCTTGAATACTAGGCTGGGTTTTGTAATCCTAGCTGTATTTCTATACACTCTTAAAACTATTTATGCTTATGAAACTAAGTTTAACTTAGGTGTTAAGGGTTCGATTCAAACTTTCTTGATGATTATCAATCCGATTCCAGTCATGTTATTGCTGTTCGGTATCTCATTGTATATGAAGGGAAGAAAGTCCTACATTTTCCTATTGATAATTGATTTCTTGGATACCGTCTGGTTATTCTCTAACATCTTGTATTATCGTGAATTTTCAGATTTCTTGACGATGGTTTTGATTAAGGGGTCCGGTTCAGTTACAAATAACCTAGGTAAGAGTATCTTAGGTATCTTGAAGCCAACCGACTTCTTAGTCTTTGCCGATGTGATTATTCTGATATTGTTATTGGCTTTCCATGTCATTAAGATGGATATTAAACGCCTCAACTGGCGGATTCCAGTTCTAATCAGTTCACTGGCTGTCTTGTTATTTGGTGCTAATCTAACTTTAGCTGAAAGTGACCGTTCACAACTTTTGACAAGAACTTTCGATAATAACTATATCGTGAAGTATTTGGGACTAAATGTCTTTAATGTGTACGATATGGTTAAGACAACACAGACTAATGCTGTTAAGTCGCAAGCCAAGAGTTCCGATATCAATTCAATTGAAAAGTATATGAAAGACAATTACGTACAGCCTAATGTGGAATACACAGGAGTTGCTAAGGGTAAGAATGTCTTTATTATCCATTTGGAGAGTTTGCAACAGTTCATGATTGACTATAAGGTCGATGGCGAAGAGGTAACTCCAAACTTGAACAAACTTTATCATCAAGACGATACCTTGAGTTTTGACAACTTCTTTAACCAAGTTGGACAAGGTAAGACTGCCGATGCGGAATTGATGCTGGAAAACTCACTCTTTGGATTACCAGAAGGTTCAGCTATGGTTACTGATGGTACGACAAATACCTTCCAAGCTGCTCCAGCCATTTTGGATCAAGAGGCCGGCTATACGTCCGCTTCATTCCATGGGGATGTTCCAAGTTTCTGGAATCGTGACAATGCTTATAAGTCATGGGGATACGACTACTTCTTCAGTTCTAACTATTATAAAGAGAAGAAGAGCTATAACGTCGGCTATGGTATGAAAGATAAGATTTTCATGCGTGATTCTGCACAATATATTGAACAATTGCCACAGCCTTTCTATGCAAAACTGATTACCGTTACGAACCACTATCCATATACTCTAGATAAGAAGAACCAATCAATCGAAAAGACTGATACTGGCGATAAGACTGTCGATGGCTATGTCCAAACAGCTCATTACTTGGATCAATCTATCGGTGAGTTTATGGCATGGTTGAAAGAAACTGGCCTAGATAAGAACAGTATGGTTGTACTATATGGTGATCACTACGGTATTTCTAATAACCATAAGAAAGCCATGGCTAAGTTGACAGGTATTAAAGGATTCAATGAATTCAATGATGCTCAATATCAACGTGTACCATTTATGATTCATATGGATGGACTAAAAGGTGGAATCAACCATACTTATGGTGGTGAAATCGATGTTCTTCCTACACTATTGAACCTATTAGGAATCGATAATAAGAATATGATTCAATTTGGTAGTGATATGTTATCTAGTGAACATTCACAAGTCGTAGCGTTTAGAAATGGTAACTTCGTCTCGCCAACGGTATCGAAGGTCGGGGGAACTTACTATAATACTAAGACGGGTAAAGTGGACAAGAAGATTTCTAAAGAAGAGAAAGAGAAACTCTCTAACCGTGTAACAACAGAATTGTCGTTGTCAGATCGTGTTATCAACGGAGATCTCTTGAGGTTCCATAAACTACCTGGATTTACAACTGTTAATAAGAAAGACTACTCATATAAGAAGAGTACTGCCTTGAAAGCACTCAAGAAGGCACAAAAGGAGAAAGGGACTAGTCTATTGGCTCAGAATGACAATAAGTCAATGGTTGATCTCTATCAAACAGACGCGCCAGAATTGAGTTCTGACAAGTAAATAGAAGCGAGAGTGTGACAGACATGGTCAACTTTCGAGTATTAAGACAAATGGCTCCAGTAATCCAATTTGGGATTGCTGGGGCTATTTGTTTGTTTAAGTGGAAAAAGCTATGTTTTGTTACGTGTTTATGCTGTATGTTTGAGGTGAAAAATCACCATTTTTTGTATGGACAGAGTCCGTTAATAGGTAGTAAGATAGTGTTTAACAGCGGATATGATTAATCTTTTGAAAAAAATTCAACTTTTTTGTAAAAAAGGGTTGCGCAAACTTAATCTAATTGGTAATATATATCTTGTTGTTGCGACAGATGACAACGGCGTCAACGGATTCAAGCTTAATTGCTTATCTTAATCGCCTTTAATTATTTTAAAAAAGTTCTTGACTTGGTCTTGTAACTTCGATATGATAACTAAGTTGTCTGTTGGATAACTCCTAACAATTTATCATTTGTTTGATAGATTGTTAGGAAAATTATTTTAAAAAGTTCTTGACATTCATTTGTCAGCTTGATAAAATAATTAAGTCGCTGATGAGCGTAAGCGCTTAATCAGCTGGTAGACCTTTGAAAACTGAACAAAGTTTTAACACTAAAATTGTGTAGGCCAACATTTATTTGTTGGATTTACAACGAAGTCAATTCGCTAGTATTTAATATTTTTATTGAGTCACAAACTTTTAATATGAGAGTTTGATCCTGGCTCAGGACGAACGCTGGCGGCATGCCTAATACATGCAAGTCGAACGAACTTTCCCGATGATTGAAGCTTGCTTCATGAATCGGATCTAAGTGAGTGGCGGACGGGTGAGTAACACGTGGGTAACCTGCCCAAAAGTGGGGGATAACATTTGGAAACAAGTGCTAATACCGCATAACAACTACTTTCACATGATCGTAGTTTAAAAGATGGCTCTGCTATCGCTTTTGGATGGACCCGCGGCGTATTAGCTAGTTGGTGAGGTAAAGGCTCACCAAGGCAATGATACGTAGCCGACCTGAGAGGGTAATCGGCCACATTGGGACTGAGACACGGCCCAAACTCCTACGGGAGGCAGCAGTAGGGAATCTTCCACAATGGGCGAAAGCCTGATGGAGCAATGCCGCGTGAGTGAAGAAGGTTTTCGGATCGTAAAACTCTGTTGTTGAAGAAGAACATGCGTGAGAGTAACTGTTCACGTACTGACGGTATTCAACCAGAAAGCCACGGCTAACTACGTGCCAGCAGCCGCGGTAATACGTAGGTGGCAAGCGTTGTCCGGATTTATTGGGCGTAAAGAGAATGTAGGCGGTTTATTAAGTTTGAAGTGAAAGCCCTCGGCTCAACCGAGGAAGTGCTTCGAAAACTGGTAAACTTGAGTGCAGAAGAGGAAAGTGGAACTCCATGTGTAGCGGTGGAATGCGTAGATATATGGAAGAACACCAGTGGCGAAGGCGGCTTTCTGGTCTGTAACTGACGCTGAGATTCGAAAGCATGGGTAGCAAACAGGATTAGATACCCTGGTAGTCCATGCCGTAAACGATGAGTGCTAAGTGTTGGAGGGTTTCCGCCCTTCAGTGCTGCAGCTAACGCATTAAGCACTCCGCCTGGGGAGTACGATCGCAAGATTGAAACTCAAAGGAATTGACGGGGGCCCGCACAAGCGGTGGAGCATGTGGTTTAATTCGAAGCAACGCGAAGAACCTTACCAGGTCTTGACATACCATGAAAAGCTAAGAGATTAGTCTTTCCCTTCGGGGACATGGATACAGGTGGTGCATGGTTGTCGTCAGCTCGTGTCGTGAGATGTTGGGTTAAGTCCCGCAACGAGCGCAACCCTTATTATCAGTTGCCAGCATTCAGTTGGGCACTCTGGTGAGACTGCCGGTGACAAACCGGAGGAAGGTGGGGACGACGTCAAATCATCATGCCCCTTATGACCTGGGCTACACACGTGCTACAATGGTCGGTACAACGTGCTGCGAACTCGCGAGGGCAAGCAAATCACTTAAAACCGATCTCAGTTCGGATTGTAGGCTGCAACTCGCCTACATGAAGCTGGAATCGCTAGTAATCGCGGATCAGCATGCCGCGGTGAATACGTTCCCGGGCCTTGTACACACCGCCCGTCACACCATGAGAGTTTGTAACACCCAAAGCCGGTGGGGTAACCCTTCGGGGAGCTAGCCGTCTAAGGTGGGACAAATGATTAGGGTGAAGTCGTAACAAGGTAGCCGTAGGAGAACCTGCGGCTGGATCACCTCCTTTCTAAGGATATGATGCGTAAGCATCAACGGAAATACACAATTGTTAAAACTTTGTTTAGTTTTGAGAGGCCTACCGGGCGTTTTTCGGGCCTATAGCTCAGCTGGTTTAGAGCGCACGCCTGATAAGCGTGAGGTCGATGGTTCAAGTCCATTTAGGCCCATTCTCATATTAATAAGTACCATATGGGGGCTTAGCTCAGCTGGGAGAGCACCTGCTTTGCAAGCAGGAGGTCATCGGTTCGATCCCGTTAGCCTCCATTGGCAGAAATGCCAATGTTCGTACCTTGAAAACTGGATATTAAGAAATAATGAATTAAAGAAACACCGAAAACTGCGCGATAAAAATGATTAATTTCATATTTTGTCAAGATTAAGTTATAAAGGGCGCACGGTGGATGCCTAGACACTAGGAGCCGATGAAGGACGTAACTAACGACGATACGCCTCGGGGAGCTGTAAGTAAGCTTTGATCCGGGGATTTCCGAATGGGGGAACCCAAATATCGTAATGGATATTTACTTGTTTGTGAATACATAGCAATCAAGAGGAACACGCAATGAACTGAAACATCTAAGTAGTTGCAGGAAGAGAAAGAAAATTCGATTCCCTGAGTAGCGGCGAGCGAAACGGGAATAGCCCAAACTAAAGAGCTTGCTCTTTAGGGTTGTAGGACTGATGTTGTGAGAACAAAAGGTAATGATAGTTGAACAAGTTGGAAAGCTTGGCCAAAGAGAGTGAAAGCCTCGTAAACGAAATCTGACCCACTCCATTCAGTATCCTGAGTACGGCGGAACACGAGAAACTCCGTCGGAATCTGGGAGGACCATCTCCCAAGGCTAAATACTCCCTAGTGATCGATAGTGAACCAGTACCGTGAGGGAAAGGTGAAAAGTACCCCGGAAGGGGAGTGAAATAGATCCTGAAACCGTGTGCCTACAAGTAGTCAGAGCCCGTTAATGGGTGATGGCGTGCCTTTTGTAGAATGAACCGGCGAGTTACGTTAACATGCAAGGTTAAGATGAAAAGTCGGAGCCGTAGCGAAAGCGAGTCTGAATAGGGCGACTAAGTATGTTGATGTAGACCCGAAACCAAGTGACCTACCCATGACCAGGTTGAAGATGCGGTAAAACGCATTGGAGGACCGAACCCGTGTATGTTGAAAAATGCTGGGATGAGTTGTGGGTAGCGGTGAAATTCCAAACGAACTTGGAGATAGCTGGTTCTCTCCGAAATAGCTTTAGGGTTAGCCTCGGGGATTAGGATTATGGAGGTAGAGCACTGTTTGGACTAGGGGCCCGTCTTGGGTTACTGAATTCAGATAAACTCCGAATACCATCAATCTATACCCGGGAGTCAGACGATGAGTGATAAGATCCACCGTCGAAAGGGAAACAGCCCAGATCACCAGTTAAGGTCCCAAAATTCATGCTAAGTGGAAAAGGATGTGGAAACGCATAGACAACTAGGATGTTGGCTCAGAAGCAGCCATTCATTCAAAGAGTGCGTAATAGCTCACTAGTCGAGTGATTCTGCGCCGAAAATGTACCGGGGCTAAGCATGATACCGAAACTGTGGATGTGTCGTAAGACACGTGGTAGGAGAGCGTTGTAAGAGCATTGAAGCTGTACCGTGAGGAGCAGTGGAGTTCTTAGAAGTGAGAATGCCGGTATGAGTAACGAAAGACCAGTGAGAATCTGGTCGGCCGAAAGACTAAGGTTTCCTGGGGAAGGCTCGTCCTCCCAGGGTTAGTCGGGGCCTAAGATGAGACCGAGAGGTGTAATCGATGGATAACGGGTTGATATTCCCGTACTAGTTTATTTTGTTTGAACGATGGAAGGACGCAGGAGGATGATGTGTGCGCGCTGATGGATATGCGCGTCCAAATAGCAAGTCTTGGTAAGAGTCAAATGCTTTTACCTTTAAGGACAAGTTATGATGGGGAGTGAAATTTTAGTAGCGAAGCACAGTAACTCACACTGCCGAGAAAAGTTCCTAGTTAGAAATAAACTACCCGTACCGCAAACCGACACAGGTAGTCGAGGAGAGTATCCTAAGGTCAGCGAGTGAACTCTCGTTAAGGAACTCGGCAAAATGACCCCGTAACTTCGGGAGAAGGGGTGCTGGTGTAACAGCCAGCCGCAGTGAATAGGCCCAAACAACTGTTTATCAAAAACACAGGTCTATGCTAAATCGTAAGATGACGTATATGGGCTGACGCCTGCCCGGTGCTGGAAGGTTAAGAGGATCAGTTAGCTTTTGCGAAGCTGAGAATTGAAGCCCCAGTAAACGGCGGCCGTAACTATAACGGTCCTAAGGTAGCGAAATTCCTTGTCGGGTAAGTTCCGACCCGCACGAAAGGCGTAATGATTTGGGCACTGTCTCAACGAGAGACTCGGTGAAATTATAATACCCGTGAAGATGCGGGTTACCCGCGACAGGACGGAAAGACCCCATGGAGCTTTACTGTAGCTTGATATTGAGTTTTTGTGTGACATGTACAGGATAGGTAGGAGCCGTTGATTTCGGAACGCTAGTTTCGAAGGAGGCATTGGTGGGATACTACCCTTGTTATATGAAAACTCTAACCCACGCCGCTCAGCGCGGTGGGGGACAGTGTCTGGTGGGCAGTTTGACTGGGGCGGTCGCCTCCTAAAATGTAACGGAGGCGCTCAAAGGTTCGCTCAGAATGGTTGGAAATCATTCGCAGAGTGTAAACGTATAAGCGAGCTTGACTGCGAGACTGACAAGTCGAGCAGGGACGAAAGTCGGAGTTAGTGATCCGGTGGTACCATATGGAAGGGCCATCGCTCAACGGATAAAAGCTACCCTGGGGATAACAGGCTTATCTCCCCCAAGAGTTCACATCGACGGGGAGGTTTGGCACCTCGATGTCGGCTCATCGCATCCTGGGGCTGTAGTCGGTCCCAAGGGTTGGGCTGTTCGCCCATTAAAGCGGTACGCGAGCTGGGTTCAGAACGTCGTGAGACAGTTCGGTCCCTATCCGTCGCGGGCGTAGGAAATTTGAGAGGAGCTGTCCTTAGTACGAGAGGACCGGGATGGACATACCTCTGGTGTACCAGTTGTGCCGCCAGGCGCATCGCTGGGTAGCTACGTATGGAAGGGATAAACGCTGAAAGCATCTAAGTGTGAAGCCCCCCTCGAGATGAGATTTCCCATTCCTTTATGGAAGTAAGATCCGTTAGAGATTATGACGTAGATAGGCTGCGGGTGGAAGTGTAGCGATACATGGAGCTGAGCAGTACTAATAGATCGAGGACTTAATCGAGTAAGAGTTTACAGCAGTTCGAAGTGATTCAAAATTTAATTCATTGTTCTTAATATCTAGTTTTCAGGGTACGAGCGAAAATAGTGTGGTGGCGATAGTGAGAAGGATACACCTGTTCCCATGCCGAACACAGAAGTTAAGCTTCTCCGCGCCGAAAGTAGTTGGTGGGAAACTACCCGCGAGGATAGGGAGCTGCCACGCTGTTATTATTCCGGTTTAGCTCAGTTGGTAGAGCACCTGACTGTTAATCAGGTTGTCGTCAGTTCGAGTCTGACAACCGGAGTTTTTTTTTATCTTGGAGAGTTGTCCGAGTGGTTGAAGGAGCATGATTGGAAATCATGTATACGAGTATTGACTTGTATCAGGGGTTCGAACCCCCTACTCTCCGTAAACTCTAATTCAAAAGGGTAATATAACACTTAAAAAAGGATTCATATCATTCGATATGAATCCTTTTTTGTTACGATTAATCGTTTTTATGATCTTGTGATTGTGACCATGGAGATGTGTGCAACATCCAATTGATACCATATTTATCAGTAAAGCCACCCATTTTGCCACCCCAGAATTGTTCCTCGAAGGGCATAGTGATTTCAACTTGACCAGATTCTTCGAGGTGTTTGTAGAAATTGTCAGCAGCTTTAACGCTTTCGGGATCTTCGTTATTTATATCTAACATTAATGATATTTGTCCACTAGGTTCAGCATTGCCACTAAATGCATCAGAACATTCAATTTTCATACCAAGAACAGTAAAACCGGCATGCATAGTTAAATCTTCTAAGTTTAAATCTTCAGGAAGACCAAACTGCTTAGCTTGTTCAAGTTGAGGACTGATACGATAAACTTCAGTCGCTCCAAAGACATCTTGATAGTACTCAATAGCTTCCTTAGCGCTATTAAATGCAATGTAAGGGTAAATTTGTGATTGCATCGGAATCATCTCCAGATTTGATTTTATGACCAAATTGTACCAGTTATAGTGTTAGATATATATAATTTTACTCAGAAACTATGAATTAAATTTGATCTAAAAATTGTTGTTAAAAAATAAAAAAAGTCGTATACAAATTTACAATATGTATGCTATAATTATTTTTGTTGAGTTATTGATATGCGCCTATAGCGCAATTGGATAGAGTGTCTGACTACGAATCAGAAGGTTGTAGGTTCGACTCCTACTAGGCGCACTAATTTGAAAGACTTATGAGTTTATCTCATAGGTCTTTTTTTTATGCAAAAAAATAGACATCATCTAAATGATGTCCATTGTGAAATTATTGCGAAATACTTTCAACGAATGCTTGGTAATCTTTCTCTTCACCAGTTTCTGCAACGTCAATGTCGTTGAGATTGTTGCTATGAAGGTTGAATTCACTAACTTCAAGTGTATGAGTGAATGTAGCATTACCAATTAGTCTTAATTGACTGTTTTCTTTGACTGGATTTAAAGTGATTTTAGTTTTAACCATGCCGCCAGGATTGTAAACACTGATTTCTTTATCAGGGTCGAATTTATCTGGGTGCAACATTGCAAAGGCGAGACTGGTAGCTGACATACCAGTACCGCAAGCATTGGTAAAGCCAACGCCACGTTCGTATGTTTGAACAAAGATTTTATTAGTGTCGAGAATCTGACTGAAACTGACATTAACACCTTCAGGGAAGTATTCGTTCTTGCCATTAAGTTTCTGACCTAGGTCACCTAATTCTAATTGACTGACTTCAGGCACAAAGCTGATTAAATGAGGATTGGGCACCGCTATAGCGGTAAAACTCTGGTCTGGTAAAAATTCAGGAACCATCATATCGATCATTTCATCATTTTGCTTATATGAGAAGGGTAAATCGGCTTTTTGGAAAGAGATTGGTGAGATTTCAACACTGAATGCTGGAACGCCGTTATAAAGATCTGGAGCCTTTTCAACATCTAGGTCTGACTCCATAGTTTCAATTTTAAAATTATCTAGCTGATATTTTTCGGATAGGTAACGACTGACTGTTCTCAAGCCATTGCCACACATCTTAGCTTCACTACCATCGGCATTGATAACACGCATCTTGCCAAGACAGTTTTCACTTGTATCGATAACTAATAATCCATCGGCACCACCAAGAATATTGTCACAGAAGTTAATTGCGACAGATTTTAATTCATCATCATTCAAAGTTGTTTCGAGTAGCGTTTGATCTAAGATAAAAAACTTATTTTCTGAACCATGTACTTTGAGTAATTTTACCAAATTGTTCACCTCATTATTAATCGAAGAATGTCTTATAAATTTGTTTAACTGCATCGTCAGCATCTGACTCCTGAATCCCAATCATGATGGAAATGCGTGATGCACCTTGGTTGATCATGTGAATAGCAATATTATTGTTAGTCAATGAATCGATAATTTGACCGAGTGTATTGACGTTATGGGCGATACCTTCACCAACCACCATAATAATTGCATAATCGTCGATCCATTCCAAGTAATCAGGCTGGAGGACTTCTTTAACGTCGTGGCAAAGGTGTTTGATAGTTGTCTTATCAAGCTTAGTGCGGTCAAAGATAACGGTCAGGTCATCAATTCCGGAAGGCATATGTTCATAAGAAATATTATATTTATAAAAGATTTTTAATAGCTTGAGGGTAAAGCCAACTTCCTTATTCAACAAGTAGCGATGAATGTATAAGGCTGAAAAGCGTTTTGAACAAGCAATTCCCGTAATTTGATTAGAAGGGTTGAAAAGAAATTGTTCTGGTACGATTAGGGTTCCTTCAGCACTAGGATTGTTAGTATTTTTAACGTTAACAGGGACTTGACCCTTGATAGCGGGAATAATTGCTTCATCTTGAAAGACTGAGAAACCGGCGTAAGAAAGTTCACGCATTTCACGATATGACATTTTCTTGATTGCCTGTGGGTGCTTGACTACATGGTTGTTAGCAACATAAATTGCATCGACATCGGTAAAGTTTTCATATAGGTCGGCATGTAATCCGCGACTCAATAGTGCACCGGTGATATCAGATCCACCACGAGAAAAGGTATAAATATTACCATCTTGGCTGTAACCGAAGAATCCTGGGAAAACGGCTTTTGTATCATCAGGTAATTCAAGTTTGTCCAAATTAAGATAAGTTTCTGGTGAAATATCCGCGTCATTTGGTTGACCGTGGACGATAATACCGGCATCTTTGGGATCAACAAAGATTGATTTGATACCTTTAGCATTCAGGACTTCATTTAGAAGAATGGCATTGAGAAATTCTCCATGAGCTTTAAAAGCTGCCATCAGATATTCATCATCAACGAACTTAGTAGTAGCAAGATTAACTAATTTTTCTTTTAGAAGTTTGATAACTGAATCATCGAGTTTAAAATAGTCGCTTATTTCGCGGTATCTTGAGATAATCTCTTTGACAATATTAGTATGATCCACATTTTCGATAACTGCGGTAGCGTACTCAATTAATAAATCAGTAACTTTGGTATCACCAGCAAAACGTTTTCCAGGAGCGGAAGTAACGATAACTTTCCTTTCAAAATCATCATTTACGATATTGATGACCTTCTCAAACTGTTCTCCGGTGGCGAGGGAACTACCCCCAAACTTGACGACCTTCATACAATACACCTCTAAAATTAAATTGTTTTTAATGATGAGTGTATCATTTTTCGTTGTTATGACAAGAAAAAATTACTTTTTATTTATAAAAATGAGAAATTTACTAATATTACTTGACGAATTATGAGCACTGTTATAATCTTATACCAACAAAAGAGGTCGCAATTAACATTAGTAAATGAGGGAGCTTCTGTAAAAGCCGTGAACTTATTGAAAGGGAAGATTGCCGAAGCACTAAATTTTACAGAATTTAGCAAGCTGGGGCGTATTAATAAGAGAATACGAACTGTCGTGGCTATTGGTAGGTCACGTTGAGCTTATGACAAAATTGATGCAGATTATTGATGGGTCTCTTTGTTATTAAGCAAAGAGGCTTTTTTATTTGGTAAAAGGAGAAAATATTATGATTACAAATGATTTAACGAGCAAGAATGGACATTTAATGATAGGCGGAGTTGACAGCGTCGATTTAGCCAAGAAATATGGCACCCCACTATATGTATTCGATGTTTCCCAGATCCGTAGCCAAATAAGAAAATTCAAGTCAGCTTTTGAAGGCGCTGGTTTGAAATATCAAGTCAGTTATGCCAGTAAGGCATTTGCAGTCAAAGCAATCTATCAAGTTATGAAACAAGAAGATGTTCATATTGATGTCGTTTCTGGTGGCGAGTTGCATACCGCATTGGCAGCCGGTTTTCCCAGTGAGAAGATCAGTTTCCATGGTAACAACAAGTCCTTTGACGAATTAGTCATGGCTGTTCAAAATCATGTCGGTGTAATTATGTTAGATAATTTTCACGAAATTGAAATGTTATCACGTATTTTAAAAACAGACGACGAAAAAATTAATGTTATGTTGCGATTGACTCCCGGAATTTCAGCCCACACTCACAAGTACGACCAAACTGGTCAAACTGATAGTAAATTCGGATTCGATGTTGAGTCTGGACAAGCTAAAGAAGCCATGAAACAAGTCTTAGATGATTCTAATATGAATCTTTTAGGAATTCATGCCCATATAGGTTCACAAATTTTTGGAACACAAGGTTTCGTTATGTTAGCCCAAAAGATGATTGCCATTTCCAAAGATTTTCAAAAGGAATTCAACTATTGGCCAGAAGTAATCAATCTTGGTGGTGGCTTTGGTATTAGTTATAACGAAGATGATGATCCAATTACTGCTAACGAATTTATCAAACAGATTGCCGATGAGCTGAAGCAGAATTGCGACAATGTTCCTGAAATTTGGATCGAACCTGGTCGTTCAATTGTTGGACCTTCCGGTTATACACTTTATGAAATCGGTTCTCGCAAGGATATTCCTGATTTAACACCTTATGTTTCGGTTGATGGTGGTATGGGTGACAATATTCGTCCAGCGTTATATCAAGCAAAATATGAAGCAGTCGTTGCTAATAAGATGGACGAACCAATCGTCGAAACAGCCCACATTGCTGGTAAGTATTGCGAATCAGGCGATATCATGATTGATCAGCAACCACTTCCAGAGACCGTACCCGGAGATATCTTGGCAGTACTTGATACCGGAGCTTATGGTTACTCGATGGCAATGAATTATAACCGCAATCCTAGACCGGCAGTTGTCTTTGTGGAAGATGGTCAGGACAAATTGGTTGTTAAACGTGAAACTTATCAAGATTTAACTAGTTTAGACTTGGATTACTAATTGGAGGAAATTTTAATGACAAAAATGGATGCACAAGAAATTATCAATTATATAGGAAACTCAAAGAAATCTACGCCCGTAAAAGTTTATTTACAAGGGGATGTTTCCCACATTGAATTTCCTTCCGAAATCAAAGTTTTTAAGAGTAACGACTTGGCAATTATCATCGGGGACTTTAAAGTGATCGAACCAATCTTGAAAGCTAATTCATTAACTGATTATTATGCTGAAGCAGATGGTCAAAATACTGGTGTACCAATGCTAGATACCAAGCATATCAACGCTCGGATCGAACCAGGTGCCATTATCCGTGACCGTGTTGAAATTGGTGATAACGCCGTTATAATGATGGGCGCTGTAATCAACATTGGTGCTGAAATCGGTGCTAAGACAATGATTGATATGGGTGCCGTACTTGGTGGTCGTGCTATCGTTGGTGAAAATTCACATATCGGTGCTAATGCCGTTTTGGCCGGAGTAGTTGAACCTGCTTCTGCCCAACCAGTTCGTATTGGAAATAACGTCATCGTGGGTGCCAACGCCGTTGTCCTTGAAGGTGTTCAAGTTGGCGATGATGCTGTTGTCGGTGCCGGAGCTATTGTTACTAAAGATGTGGCTGCCGGAACTGTTGTTGCCGGTGTACCTGCTAAAATTCTTAAAGTTAAAGATCAGAAAACGACTGATAAAACTCAAATTGAGAGTACTTTAAGGAAGTTGTAATTATGACATTATCAAATGAACAGTTGATTCAGATCAGACGACATTTACATTCCATTCCGGAACTAGCAATGCACGAGATTAAGACACATGCTTATGTGTTGCAAGTGATTCAATCATTTTCTCAGACTAATTTGGAAATTAAAGAGCTACCAGAATTACCAACTGCTCTGTTGGTGTTAGTCAAGGGTTCGAACCCACAAAGAAATATCGGTTATCGTTGCGACATGGACGCTTTGCCCGTAACAGAAACACATGAATCAAGTTATAAATCAACTAATCCCGGCGTGATGCATGCTTGTGGACACGATATTCACACAACTGTGGCGTTAGGAATTTTGAATTATTTCAGTGAGAATCAACCCAAAGATAATCTAGTGTTCTTCTTTCAACCAGCTGAGGAAAGTGAAAGTGGCGGTAAAGTTGCCTATGATTTAGGGGCGTTTAGTGGTGATTTTCACATTGATGAATTCTATGGATTACATGACAATCCACTTTTGAAAACTGGTGTAATTGGTTGTCGAATGGGCACATTATTTGCTGGTACGACTGAGGTTAACATCACGATTCATGGTAAGAGTGGTCATGCGGCATACCCACATTTAGCTAATGATGCGATTGTAATTGCGGCTAACTTCATCAACCAAGTTCAGACAGTGATTTCTCGTAGTATTGATCCAATCAAGTGCGGTGTGATTACGTTTGGCAAGCTGGACGCTGGTGTGATTAGAAATGTCATTGCCGGTGAGGCTAGAATTGAAGGGACCATCCGTGGATTGACTCAAGATATGATTGAATTTATCCGTCAACGTATTTCAGAGATTGCTGAGGGATTGGAAAAATCATTCATTTGTCAGATTGATGTTGATTATAATCAGGGCGGTTATTATCCTGTTGAAAACAATCCTAAATTAACCAAAAGATTTATTAATTATATGAAAGAAAATAAAAATGTTGCTTTTGAAGAAACTGAACCAAAGATGACTGGTGAGGATTTTGGTTATTTAATCAATAAAATTCCCGGAACAATGTTTTGGCTAGGTGTTGAAAGTAAAGGTGCACTTCATTCAGCAGATTTCTTGCCGAATGAAGCAGCAATTCAAAAAGGTATTGAGGCGATGGTTGGTTTCTTAGGCTATCGGATGAATTTGGAGGAAGAGTAATGGATGACGAAATTGATTTAATGACAGCAATCATTACACCGTTTGATGATAATGATCAGATTGATTATGCGGCACTGGAGAAGTTGACTGAACACTTGTTAGCAACTGGTTCAAAAGGATTTGTAATCGGTGGGACAACTGGTGAAACACCAACTTTAACCGAAACTGAGAAGTTGGATCTGTATCAGAAATTCGTCAAAATCGTCAATGGACGAGCTCCAATTATTGCCGGTGCTGGTAGTAACAATACTGCTGGAACAATTGATTTTATTCACAAGTTGGCAAAAATCGATGGCATTGATATGGCGTTGGTCGTAGTGCCTTATTACAACAAGCCCAATCAACGAGGGATGATTGCTCACTTTGAAACCGTTGCTAAAAATTCTCCATTACCAATTATGATTTATAACATTCCTGGTCGGACAGGCGTTTTGATGGAAAAGGAAACTGTTGTCCAATTGTCGAAGAATCGCAATATTTACGGTGTTAAGCAGTGTAATACCATGGAAGACTTGGAATATATCGTTGAACATACTGACGATGATTTTGCCGTCTTTAGTGGTGAGGATGCTCAAGCCTTGTTTGCCAAAGTTATCGGTGCAAATGGCGTCATCTCAGTTGCTTCACACATCTATGGCGATGAAATGACTGAAATGTTCAAGTCATTGGATGAAGGCAATTATCAGATTGCTGGTAAGATTCAACGCCAATTAACACCAAAGATGGCCGCATTATTTATGTATCCATCGCCATCACCAGTTAAGGCAGCTTTGAATCGAGCTGGTTATCAAGTCGGCAGTTGTCGTTTGCCAATCCTGCCATTAAATAAAGCTGAGCAAGACACATTATTTAAAATCTTAGATGTTTAGGGAGTTTTTTGATGATAAAAGTTATAATTTCAGGTTTCAGTGGTTCAATGGGCCAAAAAGCTATCAAAATGGTTGCCGATTCAGAGGATATGGAATTAGTTGCTGGATTCAATCCCATCGTGACTGATTTGGATCCGAAGACTTATGGATTAGCTGAAAATGTGAAAATTTTTAATAAACTATCTGATATTGATGTTGTAGCAGATATTTGGATCGACTTTTCAATTCCAAGTGCGGTTTTCGATAATACTAAATTTGCGATTGAGCACGGAATTCGCCCAGTCATTGGTACAAGTGGGATGAGTGAAGAACAAACAGCTGAATTAAAGAAACTCGCTGATGCTAAACAGCTTGGGGGCATTATTGCTTCTAATTTTGGTTTATCAGCAGTTTTAATGATGAAGTTCGCTCAAGTTGCAGCCAAGTATTTTGAAGAATCAGAGATTGTTGAAAAACACCACGAAGACAAGCTAGATGCACCATCAGGAACAGCTCTAAACACAGCTAGATTGATTTATGAGGCACGTGGACACAATCAACCACAACACAGTGATGATGACCCTATGGGCACAAGAGGCGGCGATTATCATGGAACAAAAATCCATGCGTTGCGTCTACCAGGGTTCGTAGCTGATGAAGAAGTTATCTTTGGTGGAGTAGGCGAAACATTAACCATTTCTCAAAGTACAACCGATCGTCAGAGCTTTATGACAGGGGTTAAGTTGGCCGTTCATGAAGTTATGAAACAAAACGAGTTGGTAATTGGGTTGGAACAAATTATCTAGGCTATTTTTTCTTAGGTTTTTTAATAAATCAGTATTATGTAGTTGCTTCAATGGTGAGTAATACTCGAGCAACCAAAAAAAGAATAGCCGGATGAGACCAGAAAATTGTACCAGCAGTGAAGGTGGCGTTATGGCTTTAGCCATTACACCACGGACGAGTTTTGAAACTCGCGGGTTTTGCGAGGTTCAAAATCGAGGTCCGAGACCGCACTATGGCTCGGACCGGTCCTCACAGCAGTGTGACAAATTTCTGGTCTCATCCGGCGGCAGTAAACCAAAAATTAAGAAAAAACTTAAAAAGATTACAAAAACTCTAATAATTTAGTCAGATTTGTTATATTATTAAACTACATTAATTTTTAAGGAGTGTTGAAGGATGCCAGAATTAGATTCGTCAGTAAAAAATGTAGTAAATGAAACGATTGCCCCAATGGGTAGATCAATGATCAGAGAGTTTGCCGAGAAATTTGCAAAAATCCCTGGGTTAGTAAAATTAACGCTTGGTGAACCAAACTTTAACGTTCCTGAACACGTTAAGGATGCTGCCATTGAAAGTATTAAGGAAAATGAATCTCACTACTCAGACCAAAAAGGTTTCTTGAGTTTGAGAGAAGCCATTTCGGGATACTTGGACAAACAATTCGATCTTAAATATGATCCAGAAACAGAGATTATCGTCACAATTGGTGCTACTGAAGCAATCTTTGATTCATTGGCTGCTATCATCAACCCTGGTGACAAGGTAATTATTCCTACACCAACATTTGCATTGTACATTCCAATCGTTAAGATTCTTGGCGGTGTGCCTGTGCAAGTTGATACTACCGATGATGGTTTCTGCATGACTGGTAAACATTTGGAAGAAGTTATCCAAGCAGAAGGTCCTGATAAAGTTAAGGCAATGATGCTTAATTTCCCAGGAAACCCAACTGGATTTGTTTACTCAAAGGAACAATTACAAGAAATCGTTGATGTCGTTAAAGATAAGAATATGTTTGTTATTTCTGATGAAATCTACGCTGAATTAACTTATGGTCACAAACACTTGTCACTAGCTAAGTTGATGCCTGGTAAGACTATTTTGATCAATGGTCTCTCAAAATCACATGCTATGACAGGTTACCGTATCGGTTATATCGCCGGTCCTAAAGACTTTGTTGAAGAAGCTAACAAGATGCACGCCTTTACCGTTACAGCTCCTTCAAACCCAGCTCAATTTGCTGCCGAAGAAGCCTTGAAGAATGGGATTGATGATCCAATTGCCATGCGTAAAATTTACCAAGAACGTCGTGATTACTTAGTTGGTGAGTTGAATGACATGGGTTATGAAACAGTCTTGCCAGAAGGTGCATTCTACACATTCTCTAAGATTCCTGCCAAGTACAACTTAGATTCAATTGAATTTGCTAATAAATTAGCTGAAGAAGGACTTGTTGGTGTTACACCAGGAGTTGCCTTTGGTAAAGGTGGCGAAGGTCACTTCAGAATTTCATACGCTGCTTCAATGGAAGATATTCAAGAAGCTATGAAACGTTTGAGAAAGTTTACTGATAATTTATAAATAATAGTTAAGGGATGGATTTTTATGAGTGGATATACAGTAGCAATTTTAGGTGCCACAGGTGCCGTTGGAACACGTTTAATTCAACAATTGGAACAGTCAACTATTCCAGTAAGTAAAATTAAGTTGTTGGCTTCATATCGTTCTGCAGGTAAGAAACTACAATTTAAAGGTCAAGAAGTAACCGTTGAAGAAGCCAAACCAGAGTCATTTGAAGGTGTCGATCTAGTGTTGGCATCAGCTGGTGGAGCCGTTTCTAAGAAACTCTTGCCTGAGGCAGTTAAACGTGGTGCGGTCTGTGTCGACAATACCAGTGCTTTTAGAATGGATGAAGATGTGCCATTGGTTGTCCCCGAAGTTAACGAAGCTGCATTGTATAACCACCGTGGGATCATCGCAAATCCTAACTGTTCAACAATTCAAATGATGGTCGCATTGGAACCAATTAGAAAGGCTTTTGGTTTGAAGCAGATTATCGTTTCAACTTATCAAGCAGCTAGTGGTGCCGGTCAGAGTGCTTTGAATGAATTATACGCAGAAGCACAGGACTACTTGGATGGTAAAGACATGAAAGCAGATATTTTTCCAACGAAGGGCGATAAGGAGCATTATCCTTTAGCTTTCAACCTCTTACCACAAATTGATGTTTTGGAAGATAACCTTTATTCTCATGAAGAGTGGAAAATGATTCATGAAACAAAGAAGATTATGTTGGGTGATATGAATTCACCTGAAATCAAAGTCACAGCTACTTGTGTCAGAGTTCCTGTTCCAATTAGTCACGGTGAGTCAGTTTATATTGAAGTTGCCGATAAGTCAGCCACAACTGAAAAGATTCAACAACTTATCAGAGAAGCACCGGGTGCCGTATTACAAGATGATCCAGATCACCAAGTTTATCCACAACCAATCAATGCGGTTGGCAGTCGTGATACATTTGTTGGTCGGATCCGTCCCGATTTAGAAAACGAAGGGGCCTTCAATATGTGGGTTGTTTCCGATAATCTATTGAAGGGTGCCGCTTGGAATACTGTACAGATTGCTGAAAGATTAGTTGCTGACGATTTAGTTTCAGTGCCAGCTGCTGAATAATGGTTCAGCTCTTTTGATTAATTCAAATCTCTAGTGTATATAAAAACACTCATTCTTTAATGGAATGGGTGTTTTTGTGTGTTTAGTCGATATTCATAGATATAGTTTTCAATTGGAATTTAGAACTAAATGAAGGAATTAGTCGGAGGTTGTCAGTAATATAGTCCAGCAATGGAAGTGGTGTTATGGCTTTAGCCATTTACACCACAGGACGACTTTGGAGACTTGCTGGGTTTGGCAAGGCTCCAAAGCGAGGGTCGAGACCGTACTTTGGCTCGAGCCGGTCCCATAGCAGGACTATATTACTGACGACCGGAGACGGAAGAAATAAAAGCAAGCAATAATTAAAGATAAGGAATACATAAATTGCCCTGTGTTCCTTATTTTTTTTGCTATATCTGTTAAAATGTTCAAAGACATTTAATTTCAGGTGAGAAAATAATGAAGCGAATAATGAGTATATTTAACGAAGGTGTGTTGGATCTTTTAGCCAACGCTGGAGTCGCGATACCGTATTTTTTCTGTTTGACGTTATATAACCAAAATAAGAGTGTTTTTGCGTATGCCTTACCATTCTTAATGCTATATACTTTCAGAGCATTAGGGATGTTATTGACGACGTTTATCACGCTGCCAGCATCAACGATGTTAGCTATGTCCAGTTTATTCGGGGTGATGGGTTCACTCTTCATCTTAGATGCCGCTGATCCAGTTATGGGAATCATCGGTGGTGTCTTGTTGGGACTAGCATCGAGTTGGATCTGGCCATATTATTTAACCGTTCGTTCGCGAGGACAGATGGATAAAGAGTTTAAATTCAATCGAATGCATTTATTGTCGGTTGTTTTGACTTTGATTATTTTGTTGGTTGTGCAATTAATTGCTACGAAGACGAGATTTTTGAATCTATCATTCCTTCTTTTAGCCGTGCTTTTCTTTGCTGCAATGGTTGGAGGAATGCAGATAACACATCGTTTGACGTTCTATCAAGGGATGGAGAAGAAACCAAGGTTTCGAGTCAATTCGCTCTTTAGTTTGATCGTCATGGCCAGTTTAGTTATGTTGGTCTTTATTATTCGTTACACGAGACTCAAAGCAGTTTCAAATTCCTTTGATTTAATCATCAGTATCGCTGCTATCGTCTTATTCTTTTTCTTAGCCTATTATCAAATTGATATTCATAAAAAGCTTTTCCCATTGAGTATGTCTGCAGTCAACCGTGGGGTAGTTATGAATTATGTAATGCTTTATGCCATTTTTGACAGTACGATTCGTTTTGGATTTAACAGTTTGATGCTTGTTTACGCGATATATTTGGTGGGCTTTCAATGTGGGCCACTACTCAATAAAAAACATCGTGAAATTCGTTATCCATTACTGTTAATCGGACTAATCTTGGCGCTATTCAATCCAACATATTTTGTCGGACTGTTCTGCTGTTCCGTCTTCGTTGGGGCAGATAACCGAATCCTAAATGATGAATTATATTCAAATACCAATATCGACAATGAACGTGCCTTCTTGATCAAGTATCAGCTTTCAAGCGTCGGTAACGTTTCACAACAATTGGTATACATGACAACAATTTATTTTGTCAGTTACTTTACTAAAATTAATGCTTTGGGATTCTTCAATAATAGTATTGCTGATGGTCCTACGATTAGCGTTCTGTATAATGTACATATTTTTATTACTGCTGTCGTTTTCGTTTGCGCAGCAATTACATTTTATTTTATTCGCAAGCGAGAGCAAAAATCGACCACTACAACGCTATAAGTTTTAAAATATCGGAAATTTTTGAGCATGAATGAATGTTTGCATATCAAGATTATTTGTAAACGTAACGACGATTTGTGAAACCGTTAGAGTGATGTTTTTGCTGAAATCAAAATAAGACTACTATATATTGTATGATTGTGCTATATAACACATCATCTGGTATTTAGTAGTCTTATTTTTTTATTAATAATTTTGTAGAATGGTAGCAGTATTTAACGTTACCGCAAGGTCAGAAGTTCAGGAGGATTTTTTATGAATGCCAAATTAGATGAATTAGTAGCCATTCCTGTAGAAAAACGTAACGGGGTCAAAACTAACTTTTATGCTTATAAAATTATGTTTGTTTTGGACCAATTACAGTTGAATGATAATCAAAAACAGTTAGTTGTCGACAAGTTAGTGAACAATTTTTGTGAGCAAGAATTGATTACAGCGACAGGATTGCACAATGTTATTTTTCGTGTTTTGAAAGAAAATGGTATGGTCAGCCAGGCTGATTCATATGAAGAATACTTTCAAAAAGATCAGGAGAAGTTTGCCCGTGCTACAAATGTCCAACTGAATATTGAACGCCTATTTGACCGTAACGAAGAAGTTGTCCATGAGAATGCTAATAAAGATAGTAATATCTTTAATACTCAACGTGATTTGGAAGCCGGTGTAGCAAGTCGTGCCATGGGGTTAAAAATGTTGCCAGAACTTGTTGCTAAAGCACATTTACGTGGTGATATTCATTGGCATGATCTTGATTATTCACCGGTTACACCTGAGACTAACTGTTGCTTGATCGACTTTGACGAAATGTTGAGCCATGGTTTCAAAATTGGAAACGCTTGGGTATCTTCGCCACGCTCGATTCAAACGGCAACTGCTCAAATGTCACAAATTATTGCTAATGTGGCTTCACTGCAATATGGTGGTTGTTCGGCCAATCGAATTGACCAATTATTGGCACCATATGCGGAAATCAACTATCAAAAACACCTGAAAGATGCGAAAAAGTGGATTGTTGAAGATAAGCAAGAAGCGTTTGCTAAAGAAAAGACTCGTAAGGACATTTACGATGCCATGCAGGCACTTGAATATGAAATCAATACACTTTACTCATCTCAAGGACAAACGCCGTTCACGACTATTAATTTCGGTTTAGGGACGAATTGGCTGGAACGTGCTATCCAAAAATCAATCTTAGAAATCAGAATTAAAGGTTTAGGTAAAGAACATCGGACAGCCATTTTCCCTAAGCTGACATTTACTGTCAAACGGGGGTTGAACCTTAATCCTGGTGACCCCAACTATGATATTAAAACGTTGGCATTAGAGTGTTCAACTAAACGGATGTATCCTGACTTGTTAATGTATGACAAAATCAAAGAAATCACCGGTAGTTTTAAAACACCAATGGGTTGTCGTTCATTTCTTCAAGGTTGGAAAGATGAGAACGGTAAAGAAGTTAATTCTGGTCGAATGAATCTAGGCGTTGTAACGGTTAATTTGCCGAGAATTGCTCTGGAATCCAAGGGAGACGTGGATTTATTCTGGAATATCTTTGAAGAAAAAATGCAGATTTGTCACGCCGCTTTAGCCTATCGTATCGAACGTACTAAGCAGGCTAAACCTGAGAATGCACCGTTACTGTATATGTATGGTGCGTTCGGTAAACGTCTCAAAAAAGATGACAGTATTGATGAGCTATTCAAGAATCAACGTGCTACCGTTTCGTTAGGTTACATCGGTCTATATGAAGTATGTAGCGAGTTCTTTGGCGATAAATGGGAAGGTAACCAAGCAGCACATGACTTTGCCGAAAGTATCGTTAAGGCGTTACACGAGAAATGTGTTGAGTGGGCTAATGATAGTGGTTATCACTACAGTCTGTATTCAACACCAGCCGAATCTTTGACAGACACATTTTGTCGCGACGATTTAGAGAAATTTGGCGTTATACCAAACATAACGGAGAAAGAATACTACACAAATAGTTTCCACTTTGATGTTAGAAAGCATCCTAATCCATTTGAGAAGCTGACTTTTGAAGAGGCGTTTCCGAAGTACGCATCGGGTGGGTTCATTCATTACTGTGAATATCCTAATTTGCGTCAGAATCCTAAAGCATTGGAAGCTGTTTGGGATTGGGCTTATGACCATGTTGGTTATTTGGGAACGAATACTTCCATTGACCAATGCTTTGAATGCGGATTTAAAGGTGAGTTCAATGCCACAGCACGCGGGTTCGTTTGTCCGCAATGTGGCAATCATGATCCACAAACATGTGATGTTGTTAAAAGAACCTGTGGATATTTAGGCAATCCACAACAACGTCCAATGATTCACGGTCGACACGTCGAAATTGCTTCACGTAGAAAAAATATGACTTCGGAGATGATACAGCATGCGGCAAAATATGAGAGAGCCAAACAATCCGACTCCCAAAGAATGGTTAAGCAAGGACCACAGTCTTAAAAGAATTGCAGACTATAAGCCATTTAACTTTGTAGATGGTGAAGGTGTTAGATGCAGTCTGTATGTTTCTGGCTGTCTTTTTAGATGTCCAGGGTGTTATAACGTTGCAGCACAAGATTTTCGTTATGGAAAACCTTACACTAAAGAGCTCGAAGATCAGATCATCAAAGACCTTGGGCAAAGCTATGTACAAGGTTTGACGTTACTTGGCGGGGAGCCATTTCTCAATACTGAAGTCTGTTTATCGTTATGCAAGCGAATTAGAAAAGAGTTTGGTCATACGAAAGATATCTGGTCATGGACTGGTTATTCATGGGACGAATTAATGCAGGAATCAGATGATAAATTAGAAATGCTGTCATTGATTGACATCTTAGTCGATGGTCGGTTTTTATTACGTAAGAAGGACTTAACGCTACAATTTCGAGGGTCATCTAACCAAAGAATTATCGATGTGCCCAAGTCTCTAGCCAGTGGGGATGTAGTGATCTGGGAAAAGCTAGTTAAATAATAATTATCAATTGATAAATAAGAATAAAGCAAACAGTCATATCGAAATTGGATATGACTGTTTTTCTTTGCCAAAAATGACCTTAATTTGACATAATATTGAGTAAATGAATATCTTTCCAATTGAAAAAGTATGCCAAAAGTCTACTATTGTAGCTAATTATAAGCGTTTATTTGAAATGATATTTAAATGAGAATGATTCCAGATGAAGGTTCACTTTCGTAACTAAAGAATGTATAATCAGGGTAAAAGAAGGATTATATTTGGGAGGGTTGTGTTTTTATGAACTCAGACAAGATTAAATTATATGGAACGTTAACAATTGGTTTTATCGCAGCCGTTTTGGAATTCGGATTTCATTTAAACGGTTATGCCCAACTGATTATTAGTATCCTTGGTTTATTATTGGCGTTAATTATGTTTGTTGACATGATCAAAGTTCTCAAGTCGGGTAACTTTGGTATCGATTTGTTGGCAATTACCGCCATCGTGGCAACTATCAGCCTTGGTCAATATTGGGCTGGTTGGATTGTTCTATTGATGCTGACTGGTGGAGATACGCTTGAGGAGTATGCCGCTAACAAGGCTAAGAGTGAATTGAAGTCTTTGCTAGATAATACGCCATCGAAAGCTCATATGATTGATAACGGGCATATTAAGGATGTTGATATTGATGATGTAAAAATCGGTGATGAACTCTTAATTCGTCCGAAAGAACAAGTTCCAGTTGATGGGACGGTTTTTGACGGCCAATCAGAAGTTGATGAATCATCACTGACTGGTGAATCCGTTCCAGTTAATGTAGCAAAAGGTAAGTATGTCATGTCAGGCTCCATCAATGGTGAAAATCCGTTCAAGATTACAGCTGATAAAGTCGCTGCTGATTCTGAATATCAAGCTATCGTTAAATTAGTTAAAGAATCAGAAACACATCCAGCACATTTTGTTCGTTTAGCTGACCGTTATGCCGTACCCTTTACTTTGATTGCCTACATTATTGCGGGTATCGCATGGTACGTTTCCAAAGATCCGATTAGAATTGCGCAAGTATTAGTTGTTGCTTCACCTTGTCCATTGATTTTGGCAGCACCAATTGCTTTTGTCTCAGGTATGAGTCGTACAAGTAGAAACGGTATCATTATTAAATCTGGGACCGCTTTGGAAAAATTGAACTCTGCTCAGACAGTTGCCTTTGACAAAACAGGTACGATCACAATGGGAAAATTAGTTGTTGATCAATTTAAAGCAGCTAATAATTTTAAGCCAGAAACTGTTATGGCTTATGCTGCTTCGATTGAGCAAAATTCTAGTCATGTCATGGCTGAAGCGATTGTTAATTATGCCAAAGAACGTAATTTAACATTGACAGATGCCGAAGATTTGAAGGAAGTTACAGCCGAAGGTATTGTTGGTACGATTGACGGACATGTAGTTAAAGTTGGTCAAGGTGAGTTTGTTACCAATGAAGTAGTTGATGAAGTTAAAGGCTCAGGAGTTTACATTTCAATTGATGGCAAATATGCCGGTGTTTACAGCTTGTTGGATCAAATTCGTCCGGAATCTAAATCAACTATTCAGAAGTTAAAAGATTTCGGTATCAAAAATATCTTAATGATTTCTGGGGACAAAAAAGAAGCCACCGAAATGGTCGCTTCAGAAGTAGGTATTACGAAGGCTTATCCTTCGAGTTTACCAGCTGATAAAGTTAAGATTATCAACGGTTTAAGTAAAGAATATCACCCAACTGTTATGGTCGGGGATGGTGTCAATGATGCGCCTGCCTTAGCTTTAGCGGATGTCGGTATCGCAATGGGTTACAAGGGTGCCAACGCCGCCAGTGAATCCGCCGATGCGGTTATTTTACAAGATGACCTCAGCAAGGTGAGTCTAGTCGTTAAAATTGCTCACGATACGATGAAAGTAGCTCGTGAAGCCGTCTTGATCGGTATATTCATCTGTATTGCTTTGATGATCATTGCTGCCTTTGGACTAATCCCAACCGTTATCGGGGCATTGCTCCAAGAAGTTGTCGATACCGTAGCAATCCTTTATGCCTTGCGTGCTCGTAGCGACCGTTTATAGCCAACCGTAAGTGTCAAGATTCATATCACGTTTTGGTAATTTTGAAACATAAGGATTACCTTCAACAATAAAACGCATATTTTTCGAAGTCCATGGCTCCTTATTTTTCACACCAATACGTGGTGTTGCTAAAATGTTTTGGGGAGTCTGGACTTTTTTTGCTGAAAAAATGAAATTATTTTCATTCAACTTAGTGCCAGAGAGTGATTTATCTTTGATGCCAAAGGCCGCCATCCATTTAGCAGGCCCGTTAGTCGTCTCAAAGCCAGTTCTATTACGATTGACTTCCATTTGCTCAATACCCTCAATTGGTTGCAGAGCGCGAATAAGAATGCCGTTTGGAGTGCCAGCTGTTTGAATGCTAATATCCATATCAAGCCAACTGTGAATTGAATAAATGTAAATTGTTCCACCGGCTTGGTAGAGTGGATCATTGGCAGGGGTGTGACGACCATTGTAACTGTGGGCCGCCATATCGATTGGTCCCAAGTAGGCTTCAGTCTCAACGATTAAGCCTGAGAAGGTACCTTCGTCAGATTTGTAAGTAAAAGTATGTCCAAGCATATCTTGGGCCAAGTCCATAGTTTTACCGGTTTCAAAGTATTTTTGCACGTTCAAAGTTCATTATCCTCCTGTTTTTAAAAAAAGTTCGAAAAAATGTAAAAAAAAGCTTGCTACACCTTTATTATTATTGTATTATATTTCTTGTGCTTGAGAGAGCAATATATCAATTAAATATTTATGACTCCTTGGTCAAGTGGTTAAGACACCGCCCTTTCACGGCGGTAACATGGGTTCAAATCCCGTAGGAGTCACTTTTGGAGGATTAGCTCAGCTGGGAGAGCATCTGCCTTACAAGCAGGAGGTCACAGGTTCGATCCCTGTATCCTCCATACCAAAAGCGCTTAAACATCTAACTTAATTGTTAGGTGTTTTTTTATGTCTTTGTATATATATTTGCCGCCTTCGGTTGTCAGAAATATAGTTCTGCTATGGGGACCGGTCCGAGCCGAAGAGCGGTCTCGAACCTCGACTTGAAGCCTTGCAAAAACCGCAAGTCTCCAAGCTCGTCCCGTGGTGTAACGGCTAAAGCTGTAACGCCGCCTCCATTGCAGACTATATTTCTGACAACCGGAGGCTAAGTTTATTGTTAACTTCAATTTTAATTGATGTTAAAGCACTTTTGTATGGATTTTTTTCTTTCGAAAATTACAAGAACAAGTTAGCCACTTGTCCAAAAAATAAATACGAAATATATCAGTGCCAGAAAAGTGCATTTCTAAACTCCACAGAAACTAGTGAATAGTTCCCGTGGAGTTTTGTAGTTCAACAACTTTCTAGGCATATCATTGAGCTTTGATTCAATAGAGGATACTAAATCTGGAGCAATAGAATCGAGTGACAGCCCTTTGGGCAAGTCACGACGAATCATTCTATTATGTGCTTCATTGGTTCCTCTTTCTGAGGAAGTATATGGATGTGCAAAATAAACATCTGAAACTCCAGACATAACAGAATCGAGATTAGCAAATTCAGGACCATTATCTGCGGTTATCGAGTTGATAATGTGACCGTAATTATGTTTGATCTCTTCCATAGCGTAATCAACAGAGTCGGCATCTCTACCGTCAATAAGTCGCATTATCTCGAATCTGGATTTACGCTCAATAAGTGTTAAGACTACGCTCTCGTGACCATTTCTCTTACCAACGATAGTATCAATTTCAAAGTCACCAAAATCTTCTCGCAAGTCAACGCTCTCAGGACGTTCCTCGATACTTCTACCCAATAGACGCTTATGTTTCTTCGAAACGTGTAGCTTGGTAGATCTATTCATTTTGTCGGTTAAGTCTATATTACGTATCTCTAAACGTTGTTCATCGATGTACTTATAAAGAGTGGTAGTTGATACCATTTCATCTTTAAAGAATAACCCATCGACACGTGATCTACCTGCGATTATATCTGGAGACCACCCCTGTTTGAACTGTTCTACAAAGTAGCTTAGGAATTGTTTAACTCGATTAAACTTAGAAGGTCGATGACACTGCTTACGCAGCGTGTCATAACGTAATTGAGCGGTATCAGGGTAATAATCATTAGAGAAATATTGTTTCCCATTAACCTTTTTAACCTGTCTTACGGTCCCTCTGCGGATCTCATTATTAATAGTTTGAGGGCAAACGCCAACGGCGTGAGCAATCTTACGATTTGAGAATCCCAAAAGGTGAAGCGAAGCTATTTCACCACGTTCAATTTCAGTTAAATGGTGTCCCTTAGGTCGTATTATGGTATCATTTTCTTGCATCAAGACGAAAAACCTCTTTCATTGTTTGTGTAGGAACTCCAATGATACCTGATTTTTTCGTCTTGGTGTTTTTATTTTGAGCTTTTATTGAAAGTGGCTAACTTGATTATAAAATTCGCCGATTTTTTTCTTTTAATATATATATGGATTTTAGTTGAATTTAAGGAAATGAGAAATATCCATTAGTTAAACTAATCCACTGCCCAATACAAAAAAGGCGGAGGGTACAAAAAAGATGAAGTCCGCAGTGCAAGTATTGTTATGGCTTTAGCCATTACAATACCGACGTATTTTGAAATTCGAGTGATTTTCTCGAAGTTCAAAATCGAGACTTGAGACCTTGGCTCAAGTCGGTCGCACAGCAGACTTCATCTTTTTTTGTACCCGGAGCTAAACAACAAGAATCAAATTGCCAATAACTCGATAAAAAAGATTCGACTGGTTGAAATTTTTATATTTTTTCAATAATGACATCGCAACTATAAATACGATGATTGCTAAGGCTGTCCACAGGCTGATGTAATTTAGCAGGAATAAAATCACACAAAGACCTGAAATAACTGCTAATTCGATGTAATCAGCTTTAGTTCCTTCAAAGTAATTGATCAACACGGTCGCTAGATTGACCAACAATAGTGGGACAACAAAGTTTACCGAAATAAAGTGCATGTAAGTGAAGGCTAAAGCTATTGACATGAAACTTGGAACAACGAAATCTTCCACTAATGAAACCAAGTTTTGATATTTATCTGGTAAATATCTTGTCATATATAGGAAAGCTAATTGTGCAAAGACTAAAACTATTACGAAAAGATTCAGTGAATGCAACGACAGCGCAGCCAATAATATATAGATGACACTGTATAAAATATGGAAGTACTTATTGGGATTCAACGTTAAAATGTATTCCTTATATAAAGCTACCATCGCCACCATGATGATTAAAAATCCGTGTAGTGAGTAATTATTCAAATCGTGGACGAAAATGAAGATAAACGGAAAAATATGGTAGCTAATGAATTCAATAAAGGCTGATAATATTTTTTTAGATTTTAATTTATCCATGTGAACTCCTTTGGCTCATAAAAACATATTAATGTAGAAAAAGTTGCACGTCAAACCGAGTTTTTTCATGAAAATGAATTAATTTTGTGTTAACCTATTAAAAGGTTCCTGATGGGATCCTTTTTTTGTTTAAGGAGAGGCCCTGTAACCGAAAAGGTGGAAAAGATATGTCAAAAAATTATTTATTTACTTCTGAATCAGTTTCAGAAGGACATCCAGATAAAGTTGCTGATCAAATAAGTGATGCAATTCTCGATGCTATTTTAGCAAAGGATAAAGATGCGCGTGTTGCCTGCGAGACAACTGTTACAACTGGTTTAGTACTAGTTGTAGGTGAAATTTCAACTTCTGCATATGTTGATATTCAAAGTGTCGTACGTAAAACAATTACCGATATTGGCTATGATGGTTCAAACCCAGGCTTCAATGGTAATAGTTGTGCCGTATTAGTTGCACTAGATGAACAATCTCCTGATATTGCTCAGGGTGTTGACGATGCATTGGAAGAACGTGGTAACGACGATAAGGATCCATTGGATCAAATCGGTGCCGGAGATCAAGGTTTTGTTTTCGGTTTCGCTACAAATGAAACTAAAGAATTCATGCCATTGCCAATTTCTCTCGCTCACAAGTTGATGAGAAAGACGGCCGAAGTTAGAAAGAACGGTACTATCGACTACTTGATGCCGGACGCTAAGTCACAAGTCACAATTGAATATGATGAAAATGATCATCCAGTTCGTGTCGATACAATTGTTTTGAGTACACAGCACAAAGCTGAAGCAAGTTTGGAACAAGTTCAAAAAGATATCAAGAAATATGTTATCGATGAAGTTGTCCCAGCAAACATGATGGACGACAAGACAAAGATTTTAATTAATCCTACTGGTCGTTTCGTTATCGGTGGTCCAGAAGGAGATTCCGGACTTACAGGACGTAAAGTTATCGTTGATACATACGGTGGTTTTGCTCGTCACGGTGGTGGTGCCTTCTCAGGTAAGGATGCTACTAAAGTTGACCGTTCAGCTAGTTACGCTGCCAGATACATTGCTAAAAACCTTGTAGCTGCTGGTGTAGCTGAAAAGGTTGAGATTCAAATTGCTTACGCTATCGGTGTGGCAAAACCTGTGTCAATTCACGTTGATACATTTGGTACTAGTGATTATTCCGAAGAACAACTTGAGGAAGTTATCAACAAGTTCTTCGACCTACGTCCACTAGGTATCATTAAAATGCTTGATCTACAAAGACCAATCTATAAGAAGACGGCCGCATATGGCCACTTCGGACGTACAGATATCGATTTACCATGGGAAAAACTTGATAAAGTTAATGATATTAAGAGTTTCTTGAAAATTTAATCGGTGATTACAGAGGCGTTCTTTAAAGTTTTTACTTTAGGGAAGGTCTCTTTTTTTATGGGAGGAATTATTTAATGGAACAAAAAAATCAGTCAAATGTTGTAATCGTCACGATTGCGGTATTTATTGCGACATTCATGACGGCAATTGAGGGAACTATCGTTTCGACTGCGATGCCGACAATTATCGGGAGTCTACATGGGGTCAGTTTGATGAACTGGGTCTTCTCAGTTTATCTGCTGATGACTGCCGTAGCGACACCAATTTATGGAAAATTATCAGATATAGTCGGTCGTAAACCAGTTCTATTGATTGGTTTAGTGATCTTCGTCATTGGTTCGACTTTGTGTGCGATGTCGAATTCAATGTTGACGTTAATCTTGGCGCGTGTAATCCAAGGTATCGGTTCTGGAGCAATCCAACCGTTAACATTTACGATTATTGCGGATATATATCCATTGGAAAAACGTGCTCGTATCCTGGGCTTAAACGGTTCAGCGTGGGGGATTGCTGCCGTTATAGCACCGTTATTAGGTGGATTTATCGTTGAACGCTTGAGCTGGCACTGGGTTTTCTTAATCAATTTACCAGTTGGTTTATTGACGATGGCTTTGATTTGGATCTTCTTTAAAGAAGACAAACGAGAGCATGAGAAAATTAGAATTGACTACATGGGAACTATCATGTTGATTTTAGTATTGTTGCCATTGATGCTGGCATTACAAAATATTGGTACTAGCGCAATGGTTTTGCCAATTGGTTTAGTTTTAGTTTCAATTATTTCGATATTTGTCTTTATTCATGTTGAAAAACATGTTGCTGATCCAATTTTACCTTTGGAATTATTTAAGAATAAAACTTTCGTTATTCAAAATGTTTTAGCTTTGTTGGTCAGTGGCTTCTTGATTGGATTCGAAGCTTATATTCCAACTTGGATGCAAGGTATTCTAGGTTTGAGTCCATCAATGGGTGGATTCGCCGTTACACCAAGTTCAATCGTTTGGATTTTTGGATCATTCTGGGCTGGTTCATTGATAAAAAAAATGGCTCCCAATCGAGTCATTTATATCAGTCTATTCTTCTTAGCCATTGCTAATGCATTATTATTAGCTGCTGGACCAACAACACCGTTCTGGTACTTCTGCATGTTAGCCGGAATCGCTGGACTTGGTTTTGGTCTAACAATCACGACAACTACCGTTACATCACAGACTGTTGTTGAACCGGAGAATGTCGGAGTTGCCACAAGTTTCAATACTTTATTGAGAACTATTGGTCAATCAATGATGGTTTCAGTTTACGGAATCGTTTTAAATACAGCTTTAGCAAAAGGTGCTGCCGGAAACAAGCATATTACGGTCGATATGATGAATAAATTGATTGATCCACAGACCGCTAACTCCTTGCCACATCAGCTTTTACCCAAAATGAGACAAATTCTTTTTTCAGGATTGCATAATATCTACGTCGCTACTCTTGTATTATTAATAGTGGGTCTAATTCTTAACGCCTTTGAGCTGAAGAACCGAAAGATTCTTGGCTCTAAATAATAGAGTATTGAAAGTTATGATAGTAGCTGCCAAAAGATAGCCACCGAAAACGTCGCTAGGGTAGTGAACTCCTAGAAAGATACGACTGTATCCAATCAGCAGTACCATAGCAATACAAATGGCACTGATAACAATCTTTAAGCTGAGTTTTTTGAAAATATAGAGACTGATAATCAAAACCGAAATGTATAACGCAAATGAACTAGCCGAGTGTCCACTGGGAAAGCTGTAGCCACCAGCATAAACAAAATGATGATGACTTGGGCGTGGACGGTCAATAATAGTTTTAATGATGCTGTTAGTTCCGGAAATGACTACTTTGTTCAGCACTAAAAAAATCGCTGCATAATGATATTTTTTAACAATTAAAAGTAGAAAAATAATTGCGGTTACAACGATAGTCGCAAAAGTGTCACCGATACTCGTTATGAACCGAAAGATGCCAAGTGTCAGAGTATTGTGATGATAAATTTGACTAATCAAGGCTGTATCGAAATTTTTGATGAGATTAGTGTGTTGTGAAACATTAATGGTCCAGAAGACAAAAAGCAACAGTAAAAACACATTAAAGATGGATATTTTTTTAGATATTTTCATATTTTTTGATCTCTCTATTGTTTAAGTTTTTGTTAAGAAATATAATAAAGTATAAAGATTTTGAGGGAGAGCAGATATTTATGGTTATGACACGTCATGAACGCAAAATCGAAGATAGTCGTTTGACTAGATTAAATAATAAAAGAAGTAAGAACGCAAACTTACGCAAAAATATGACGATTTTAGGATCAAGCATGTTTGTTGGTGCTGCGGTGGCAGAGATTACTAATATTTCTGCTCCGACACCTGTTAAAGCCGAAGCATTGTCTGTTAATAATTTGTTGAATCAAAATTCTGCGATTGCTGCTCCAGTTACTTCGACTGGTGTTGGTGATCAACAATTTGTTGACTACATTGGTAATTCAGCTCGTAAGTTGGCCGCAAATAACGATCTCTACGCTTCAGTAATGATTGCGCAAGCAATGGTTGAAAGTGGCTGGGGTACAAGTGGACTAGCTACTGCACCTAATTATAATCTTTTTGGTATTAAGGGAGATTATAAAGGCGCCTCTGTTAATATGGGTACACAAGAAGACGACGGTACAGGTAGTCTTTACTCGATTAGCTCTGACTTCAGAAAGTATCCTTCATATAAGGAATCACTTGAAGATTATGTTTCATTGCTTCGTGGTGGAACTTCAGGCAATTCACAAATTTATGCTGGTACTTGGAAGAGTAATACCGCATCATATAAAGATGCTACTAAGTATTTGACTGGCCGTTATGCTACCGATACAACATATGCTGATAAGTTGAATAGTGTTATTGAAAAATACAATTTAACGCAATACGATACTGCTGCCACTGATAAGGACCAAACTTATACAGTTGCCCAAGGCGACACATTACAATCAATTGCCGATAAGTTTAACATGACAACTGATACGTTGATGAGTTTGAATAATTTGAAGACTGATAATTATATTTATCCGGGTAAGACTTTGACGATTACGCAAGTAATTGGCGCTAACGGTCAACCATTGGCAGTAACTAACTTGGCTAATAGGACTTCAAATACAACTGATACTGGCAATGTTGGGGATGCTTACGGCAGTCAACAAGCACCAGTTATGGTTCAAGATGAACGTGATGGCGTGAAGAAGTTTGTCCCATCAGAAAATGATTCATCTGACTCATCATCAATCAATGTCCAAAATGATTACAGCTCAAATGATAGTGATTCAAGCAATCAAAAGAGTATGTCAGTAACCGTTAAAAGCGGTGATACGATTGACTCTATCGCTTCAAAAGCTGGAACAACTGTTGATAACGTTCGTCAATTAAATGATTTAAATTCTGATTTATTGGTTGTCGGACAAACATTAATGGTATAAGATATAAACACGGAAGTAGTAGATAATAAAATTTCTTTTCAGAAAGCGCATGGGGATGTGAATGCGTAGAATTTTATTTTCGAACTCGTCCACTGATAATAGTTGCCGAACCTTTAGTAAGTGACTACGAATAATCCTCGTTAAGGATTTTGAGAGTCGTACTTATTTTGTGGTGCGGAACTTAGGTGGTAACGCGATAACTCGTCCTATGATTAATTTATAATCATAGGACTTTTTTTGTA
The DNA here is from genome assembly GCF_000831645.3 of Companilactobacillus heilongjiangensis. Lineage (NCBI taxonomy): Bacteria > Bacillati > Bacillota > Bacilli > Lactobacillales > Lactobacillaceae > Companilactobacillus > Companilactobacillus heilongjiangensis. Next base: position 1,664,395 of record NZ_CP012559.1, on the reverse strand, counting down.
TAGGAGGAGAAACATGTACAATCACAATACCGTAGAAAAGAAATGGCAAAAGTATTGGAAAGAAAATAATACTTTTAAAACAACTGAGGATCCAAACAAGAAGAACTTTTATGCCTTAGATATGTTCCCATATCCATCAGGCCAAGGTCTTCACGTTGGACATCCAGAAGGTTACACAGCTACAGATATTATTGCTAGAATGAAACGTGCTGAAGGTTACAACGTATTGCATCCAATGGGCTTTGATGCTTTTGGATTGCCTGCAGAACAATATGCTTTGAACACAGGTCACAATCCTGCTGAATTTACTGAAAAGAATATTCAAAACTTTAAGCGTCAAATCAATTCACTAGGGTTCTCATATGATTGGGAACGTGAAGTTCAAACAACTGATCCTAAGTTCTACAAATGGACACAGTGGATTTTCGAACAAATGTACAAAAAGGGTTTGGCTTACGAGTCAGAAACATTGGTTAACTGGTCACCTGATTTGGGTACTGTTGTTGCCAACGAGGAAATCATTGATGGTAAGACGGAACGTGGTGGTTTCCCAGTTGTTAGAAAACCAATGCGTCAATGGATGTTAAAAATCACAGCTTACGCTGACAGATTGCTCGATGACCTTGATGATATTGATTGGCCTGAAAATATCAAAGAAATGCAAAGAAATTGGATTGGCCGTTCTGTTGGAGCTCAAGTTACTTTTGATGTAGCCGGCACAGATGACAAGATCAACGTCTTTACAACTAGACCTGATACAATCTTCGGTGTTGAATACATGACTTTGGCACCAGAACACAAACTTGTTGAGAAGATTACAACTCCTGAACAAAAAGCTGCTGTTGAAGCTTACAAGGAAGAAATTTCTCACAAGTCAGATCTTGATAGAACTGATTTGAATGACGAAAAGACTGGTGTCTTCACTGGTGCTTACGCAATCAACCCAGTTAATGGCAAGAAACTTCCAATCTGGATTTCAGACTATGTTCTTGTAACTTATGGTACAGGTGCCGTTATGGCTGTTCCTGCACATGATGAACGTGACTATGCTTTTGCTAAGAAGTTTGATCTACCAATGACTCAAGTTATTGAAGGTGACCTTGATAACGGCGTTATAACGGAAGATGGCAAGCATATCAATTCCGATTTCTTGAACGGTTTGAACAAAGCTGATGCGATTGAACGTGCAATCGAATATATGGAAGACAAAGGTTTCGGTGAAAAGAAAGTTAACTACCGTCTCCGTGATTGGGTCTTCTCACGTCAAAGATACTGGGGTGAACCAATTCCTGTCATTCACTGGGAAGATGGTACAACTTCACTTGTTCCAGAAGATGAATTGCCACTTAAATTGCCTGAAGATACTAATATCAAGCCTTCAGGTACTGGTGAGAGTCCACTAGCTAACCTAACTGATTGGGTTAATGTGGTTGATAAGAACGGTCGTAAAGGTCGTCGTGAAACTAACACAATGCCACAATGGGCCGGTTCATCATGGTATTACTTGAGATATATCGATCCTAATAATGACAAAGCACTAGCTGATTACGATCTATTGAAGCAATGGCTACCAGTTGATCTATATATCGGTGGTGCAGAACATGCCGTGCTTCACTTGCTATATGCCAGATTCTGGCACAAGGTATTGTATGATTTGGGCGTTGTTCCAACAAAGGAACCTTTCCAAAAGCTATTTAACCAAGGTATGATTCTTGGTAAAGGTCATGAAAAGATGTCTAAATCAAAGGGTAACGTTGTTAACCCTGACGATGTAGTTGAACAATATGGTGCCGATACGTTGAGAGTTTACGAAATGTTCATGGGTCCTTTGGATGCGTCAATTGCTTGGTCAGAAAATGGCTTGTCAGGTGCATACAAGTTCTTGGACCGTGTCTGGAACCTATTTATCAACGACGATGACTACAGTACATTGAAAGATGGCTACTTGACTGATTCAAACGATGGTAAACTTGATAAAGTTTATAATGAGACAGTTAAGAAAGTTACTGAAGATTACGATGCATTGCACTTTAACACTGCAATTTCACAAATGATGGTCTTCGTAAATGAAGCACACAAGGTTGATACAATGCCAAAGGCTTACGCTGAAGGATTAGTTCAATTGTTGGCTCCAATCGCACCACACATGATGGAAGAGCTATGGAGTAAGTTTGGTCACACAGAATCAATTTCTTATGCTAAATGGCCAACTTATGATGAAGCAAAACTTGTTTCTGACACAGTTGAAATCATCGTGCAAGTTAATGGTAAGTTGAGAGATAAGGTTGAAGTTGCTAACGGAACTTCAAAAGATGATCTTGAAAAACTTGCTACAACAGATGAAAAAGTTCAAAAATTTATCGAAGGTAAGAACATCGTTAAGGTGATTGTTATCCCTAACAAGATTGTTAATATCGTAGTTAAATAATGACAAATAAAAAAGACTTCGGAAATTTTTCCGGAGTCTTTTTTGGTTGCGTAGAAAGCAAGCTGAAAATAATATTGTTTAAGCGTCTTATATATTATATGAAGGAATTTCAAACTTGTGTGAATAATTGCAAAATAGAGATTTTTAGGTGAGTTCAATTAATTAATTGCTTGCTTTCTAACCTGCAACAAGATTATTCTATCATTGTTTAAACGATAACGCGCTTTACAATTTTCTTATTTTGTAAAAATCAGTGGTATGCCGCCAGAGCTTGCGAGGGATTGAGTTCGCTGTGGGACCGGCTCGAGCCGTAGTGCGGTCTCGACCCTCGCTTTTGAACTTCGCAAAGTTCGCGAATTTCAAAAGACGTCCTGTTATGTAAGACTGGAAAACCGCCAGCCTAACAATAACTATCACTGCTGAACTCAATCCCTCGCAAGCTCTGGCTAGTGTATTAAAAAAAGCTTTGGTTTCCTATATGTGGCGGTTTTAACTGCTTAGATATAAAGTGTTGAATAGTATTGGTCAAAATGACTAGAGACTAAAGTTAGAGAACGTGTTTTAATCAATAGGGATGCATAGGTAATCGAATTCAAAGTTTTCGTAATATTAAAATAGAATACATTCAGTATATTTATACGGACTAATAAAAAGGAAAGTATCCAATTAGTTATTAGAAATAGTCGGAGGGTGACGGTACAATGTTTAGCCAGCAGTGCAGGTATTGTTAGGGATTTATCCCTTACAATACCGACGTATTTTGAAATTCGAGTGATTTTCTCGAAGTTCAAAATCGAGGTGCGAGACCTTGGCTCGCACCGGTCGCACAGCAGGCTAAGCATTGTACTGGCACCCGGAGCTTGCAAAATTAATTTGCTTTTTACTTAATTTAAGTGTAATTTAAATTTTTTAGGTAGATAACTTTGCTATAATTAAAAGGATAGTTTTTAAGGTGGTGCAGGTTTTGGGCGCAAATAATAGCCATGATGATGAAGAAGTAATGCCAGTGATTGATCCTGAGCCTTCTTCGCAAGACACAATGCTGAAGGGTTCAGCATGGATGACTGCTGGTAGTATTTTTTCTCGTATTTTAGGTGCGATATATATCATTCCATGGATGGCGTGGATGGGATCATATTATCCCGCAGCTAATGCCTTGTATGCTAAAGGTTATAACATTTATAGTCTGTTCTTGATTATCTCTACAGCCGGAATTCCTGGTGCGATATCAAAACAGATTTCACATTATAACGCACTTGATCAGTATGCAACTGGTAATAAATTGTTTAAGCACGGTCTAAAGATTATGACATTCATGGGTGTGATTTTTGGAGCCGTTATGTATTTTGGAGCGCCAGTTTTGGCCGCTATATTTACTGACGGTGATCCAAGAAGTATCCCAGTTATCAAATCTTTGGCAGTTGCCGTTTTGATTATTCCAATTTTGAGTATTTTGAGAGGTTATCTACAGGGATATTCTGATATGGCCCCATCCGCTATATCACAATTTATCGAACAAATTGCTCGTGTTATCTATATGCTTTTGGCGACATATGTCATTATGATTGTGAACAAGGGAAGCTATATCAATGCCGTTGTTCAATCGACTTTTGCTGCTTTTATTGGGGCAGCAGTTGCCATTGGGATTTTAGTTTTAGCATTGTTGAGGCGTTTGCCAAAGCTGAGGCGATTATCGCGTAATGGTCAGCCAATTGCTAATGTGAATGAGCGAAACTTTACTCGTGAAATTTTCCAACAGGCTGTTCCATTTATTATTTTGGATGCCGGAATAACATTCTTTAATTTGTTTGATCAGTCAACATTCAATCAATTTATGCGAATGTTTGTTAACGCTACTGGAGCCCAATTGGATAATTATTATTCATTATTTGGTTTCCAAGCTAACAAATTAATTATGATTATCGTTTCGCTGTCGACCGCTATGGCCGTTACAGCCGTTCCAATCTTGTCAGGATTGTATTCTAAAGGTGATAAGAAAAATATTGAAAATCAAATTTCAAACACTTTGGAATTGTTCTTTTTCATTATGATTCCCGCATCACTAGGGATGTACGCCGTGGCACAACCATTATGGACAACATTTTATCGTTATGATGCACTCGGTGTTTTGATGTTACAATTCTCATCAATTATCTCTATCTTACTGGGATTGTTCACTGTTTTATCAGCTGTTTTACAGGCGTTATATCGTAACAGATTGGCAATCAAATACTTTGTATATGGCTTGATTGTTAAGGTTGTTGTGCAATTGCCAATGATTGGCTTGTTCCATGAGTTTGGACCATTGATTGCTACAAGTATTGGTATGGCTGTGGTGTGCTGGTTAATGATACGTGAATTACATGTGATTTATCCATTCAATACTGGTCGAATCTCTCGTCGTATCAGTGGGATAATTTTGTTCTCATTGATTATGTTCGTTTCAGTTATGTTTGTTAACTGGGTAGTATTCCACTTTGTTGGTAATTCAGATCGAATCATTTCCGTGGTCGTATTGGTAATAGAAGCTGGATTGGGTGGCGTTATATATGGTTACTTGGTTTTGAAGACTTCTTTAGCTGATAAGATTTTAGGACCTCGAGTGGAAAGAATTAGAAGAATTTTTAATATTAGATAAAAAATAAAAGACATAATGATATTTATCCAATCGTTGCTTGGAGATATCATTACGTCTTTTTTATTTGTTCAGTAAACTAAACTTTTGCATATACTTTGGAAGTTTTTCGATGATTTTAGAAGGTAAGACAACATATTCTTTTTCAAATAGTTTGTCACCGATAACGCTGTGAATCAATAGAGCCGCTTGAATCGTCGCTAGAGAGTAACCAAATTGACCAATGAATCCAGCCATGATTCCCGTTAAAGTGTCACCCATGCCACCAGTTGCCATGCCGGCATTTCCAGCAGTTATTTTAAATGACATGTCTTGGAAGTAAATTTCTGAATTGTGCTTTTTTAAAATTAGGACGGCTTCAGGATTAATATCTTGAAGTTTTTCGAAATTATTGAGCTCGGTCTGCTCAGGTATTTCCAATTGTGAAAGTCGTCTCCATTCGCCTTGATGTGGTGTGAGAATGATGTGGGCAGTGGTTTGTAGTGGAATCTTTTCTTCAGCAATGATTGTTAAAGCTGAGGCATCTAAAATCACTGTTTGGTCAGTTTTGGTATTATTCAAGACTGCTTTAACTAAACCGATGGCAACACTTGATGTACCAAGTCCGGGGCCGATAGCAATAACGTTGTTATTTAGAATAGCGGTTAATAATTCTTTCTTGTTGTGATAATCAATGGTCATTGCTTCTGGAATACGAGTATTGATTGCTGTGAACTTTTCAGGAGTCGTTGCGACGGTTACTAGACCAGCCCCAGAGTGAACGGCAGCACTGCTGGCCAAGATTGCGGCACCTCCGAAGTGAGTTGATCCAGCAATAATTAGGACTTTACCGTAATTTCCCTTGTAGGATTCAGGATTGCGGGGCAGAATTACTTGATTTAAGATATTTTTACTAATTTTTTCCATTACAAGACCCTCCATTTGTAGTATCATTTTCATTGTAATCTAAATAAGTAATTATTTGAATTATAAAGCCACTGTGGCGGAATTGGCAGACGCGCAGCGTTCAGGTCGCTGTTCGGGTTTCCCGAGTGCAAGTTCGACTCTTGTCAGTGGCATTAAAAGAGCAAAATAGAATAAAAAGACTACGGTCAAAAAAATAGAAGTGCTTTTACAAAGGCATTTCTATTTTTTTACTTTATACAAATAATAGGAGTTTTTAAATATGTTTTGCCCAGAATTTTACGTAAGATAAAGGTGTTCACGGATTATGAACACTTTTACGAAAATAAAGAATCAATTTTACTATTCTAATCATTGGTACTCCTTTCCATTAGACGTAAGTACACTTTTAAGTGTTAGCATGTTCGACCCTGCGAGAAATATAAAGTGGACTAAATCCATGCTCAAATAAATGGGAGACGTGTGTATGCCTCAAATCGGCTTTGTTCTTACATTTGGTTATAAGGTTATTTAGATAAATCTCAGTAGATTTTTTTGATAGAGATACTGAATTTGATATAGTACCATTTGTACTTTCATATAGGAGATAGTCAAAAAGAAGTTTAAGAAAGAAACGGTTATTTAGTAAGTAGTTTAATTAGTAGTGAAGTGAGAATGGTACCGAAAATTCCTAAAATCCAATATAATATTTTATTGCTTGATTCTATTTGAGACTTTACACTCACAATTTTTTCTTCAATTACATCGGACCTGTGATCGATTTTTTCGGATAGTAACTCTTGGGTATGTTTTAATTCTTCTTTTGTAGCAAACTTATCCATATTATGATTACCTCCATCATTATTACGATTATTCGAATTGCCACTGTTTTTTTTAATATTTGTACCATCATTGAAGGAATCCATGTCACCTGGAGCAACCTCTTTATAATCCGTTATGTTAACTACATTTTTATTCATCGCTATCCCCTTCAAGATAATATGTAGGAATAACAGTAGTAAAAATATTTTTCTTTGTTATTTCTCCATTTTTCATGGACTCATTATTAGTAACGATATTGATTCCAAGCAAGTTAAAATCGGTTCCAATAAACGGAGAGGTAAATTCAAAATTATAGTTCAATTTAAAAATACCATTTTCAGACCTTAATTTTAGATTATTGGATTTTCTGATTCTACTAACGTTTGTTTTTAATCCCATAATTGGTTTTAAGTAGGTAGTATCGTTTGAATTTTCAGTGTCCAATTTATCATTCATGGTATACAAATTGAAGTCGAGTGATTTAATTGTATGACCCCCGAAAGGAATGTAGATATCGGCAGTTAGATTTAACTTTACGTTTGAATCGTCAGTAGATTCAACATTTAATTTTCCATTAACTAATTTAATATCGAACTTTACAACGCTCGGATCATTAAGTATAGCGTATTTGTCAAATGGATTTTCCATATTTTTGTCTCCTTGATTAAACATTTTAATAATAATAGTATTGATTATTTTGTGAATATTCAAATTTGTTTATCTGTGCATTTCTAATCTTTATCTTGATTTCTTATAAAATTTATAAAATTGTCTACTTGTTGTTTTTGATAAGGTGAGAGGTTTTTATAGTCAATATCCAAATGGTTTGCTAATAAAGTCGGTTCTTCACTATTTTCAAGCAGGTAGTCTATAGAAACTTTAAAATACTTAGATAAATTTTTTAAATCTTTATTGCTGACATTACGCTTATCTGATTCCCACATAGCTACGCTACTTTGACTTAAATGTAAAATGTCTGCTAATTGTGGTTGTGATAGGCCCTTTTTTATCCTTAATTTTGCTATGCGTTGTCCAGTTGTCATGTATACACCCAACTCCTTACAAGTAATAAATTATCATATATTGTGATAAAAGGATGAAAAAGCAATTAAAATTACAAATAGTGCTTACAGCTTAGAATCGGTAAAGATTCAATATGGAAACTTTTTTATTCCGTTCGTAATAATTAAAATATTAGTGAAGACAATGCCGATGTTAATGTCTTAGGATTTACTGGTTGGTTATTACTATCTAAGATAGCCTTAACTTCTTTTTCAACGTCGTCTTCCTTCATTTTCTTGAGATATTGGAATCCCTCAATAGTTAGACCGTTGATCTTAATTAAAGTAACGTACTTCAAGGGACTAATAATTCCTGCAATCAAGCCATCATTGACCATGCTGATTACGTAATCTTGCAAGTCTTGGATCAGAAATTGATTGGGATTGTCGCTGGCAATGTAGTCTTTAACGATTTGGTACTTTTGAGCATCGTCTAATAGTTCTTGGAAATCCTTGGGATTTTTTTCGGAGATAATTTCTAGAATCATTTTATAAATATCAAATTTATTCATACTTTCACGGCCTTTCATATCAATTATAAATGAAAAGCTTTTCAAAACTCAGTTTAAAATGAACTTTTTTGACGATACGTATAGAATATTCCGGCGAAAAATTTGCACAAAACGCTGGTAAACATTCATAATTAGGGGTAGAAATCATTTTTAGGAGATTGGGAATATGATAAAAGAATTTAAAGACTTCATTAGTCGTGGAAATGTGATGGACTTGGCTGTCGGTGTCATTATGGGTGCTGCTTTTACAGCAATCGTTCAATCATTAGTTAGCAACTTGATTAATCCACTGATTGGTTTGTTTTTAGGAAAAATTGATCTCAGTAACTTGGTATTCAAAGTTGGGGATGCAACATTCAAATATGGGACTTTCATTGAGTCCATCATTAATTTCTTGATCATTGCCTTTGTAGTGTTCTTGTTAGTCAAAATGATGAATAAGATTATCAAGGGTCGTGAAGAAGAGGAAGAAACAGAAGCAGAGGACGATTCGAAGGAAGAAGAAATTGTTATGTATCTTAAGAAAATTTCAGAATCTTTGGATGAAAAATCTGACAAGTAAAAAAGTTTGAGGCTAATTAAGTCTCAAACTTTTTTTAATATATACGTTCAAATACTTCACACAAGCAGGGCATATCGAAAGTAAATTCTTGACCAAATTCTTTATATTCTTCTCTAAAGAAATGTTCATGAACTTTGCGCCATTCTTCCAGCGTCCGTGAATCTTCACCTTCATGGTAAGCATGCTCAGCACTGACTTGATTGAAAGGGACAACTTCAGTTACAAGTGTTTTCGTAATACAGAGTGGATTTTCTTGACCGTCTAAAATAATGTTGTAGTCACCAACTTGAGGCATGTATTCTGTTGGTTCGTACAGAGCGTATGAAGAGGTAGTGGCAGTTTTAGTGCCTTTGTAAACTAATTGGGCCAATGTGTCAGGATCATCGCCACCAAAGAGCGTGATGTCGCCTAGAGGGTAGTCAAGTGGATTCTTGTCTTTTAAAAAGTCGAACCAGTATTTTTTAATTTTTTCTTTATCCATGAATTAATACCTCTTTATTAGTTGTGTTTGATTGGAAGTTCAACGACGAATTCACTGCCTTGAGGCAAATTATCGCGTACAAAAATGTGTCCGTGGTGGATATCGACGATTTGTTTGGCGATGGCTAGACCCAAGCCGTGACCACCGCTATTGCTATTACGTGATTTATCAACTCGATAGAAACGTCCAAAAATCTTATCTTTATCTTTGTCGTTAATACCAATACCGGTATCGGAAATAACAAGTTGATATTTTGCACCTTCAACCTGATCGTAAATCTTAATAGTGCCATTTTTAGGCGTGTATTTGGTGGCGTTATCCAAAAGAATGATCAATAATTGCTTAATTTTATCACGGTCCAAATAAAGTGTCGGTGTGTGATAAAGGTTGATTTGAAAGACTTTTGATTGAGAATTGATGATATCCTTGAAAGGTTCAATAGGATCTTTTAAGAAAAAGTCTGGCGTAGTCATTTCAAAATTATACTTCGTGGTAGCTGAATCCGAACGAGCCAAAACTAATAGATTATTGGTCAATGAGTTTAGTCGGCTAACTTCATCCAATGAAACAGAGATTGCTTCGGCTTCATCAAGAATAGTTTTATTTGGCTTCGTCAGCATGTACTCCAACTTTCCCTGAATAATTGTCAGTGGCGTACGCAATTCATGGGCAGCGTCGTTGACGAATTCAGTTTGCTGCTTCCACGATTTAACAATCGGCAACATATTGATACGAGCTAGGAAGTAAGAAATAACCAGAGCAATGATCCAGAATATAAAGAAAGTAATAATTAATATTTCTTCAAAGTTATTAATTGCTTGGATTTGTGTATCAATATTCTGCATGATTAGAATATAATTACCGGCATACATGGGATTATTGTTCTTTTTAGAAACCTTAATCAATATTGAACGAAAACTCATTTTATTGACGAGCAATGTTTGTTTCACGTTAACGTTTTTTTTACGTAATTTAATATTTTTTAGAACAGAATAGCGATTACCAAGGCTAGTCTTGTTTAGTAATTTGCCTTTATCATCAAAAACCAGAATCGAAGCTTGAAATGGAGCTTTGGGGTCTGGTTTTTTATTTTTATTCATTTGGTGGTTGAGAGCAGGGCCAACTCGTTTTGCCATATTCGGTTGCTTTTGAATGGCAGTGACTTGGTTACGGATATCCTTATCAATGCTGTGATAAGTTGATGACTGGAAGAGGTTGAAAATGATAATCCCAAGTGTCAAAAAGAGAATCGCAAAGGCGCCCATGATTGATAGAAAGAGTTTAAATTGCTGGCGGCGGGTGATTTTATTTTGTCTAGTTTTCTGTGTCATCTTGGAAAATATACCCAACATTTCTAATCGTCTTGATTAAATTATCATTCTTTGAAGGACGTAGCTTTTTGCGCAAATTACTCATATACACTTCAACAACGGTAATTGATGTGTCAGAGTCAAAGCCCCAGATACGTTCGAAAATTTGGTCTTTAGTTAGAATAGTATTTTTATTTTGCAATAAATAAACTAATAAATCATATTCCTTACCATTGAGTGCAATTTGTTCGCCAGCAGCGTCAATCTCATGGTTATTCAAATTTACTTCAAGATTTTTAATTTTTAAGATTGAATCATCAGCTAAGATACCACTCCGTTTCAAGAGCGCCTTAACACGAGCTTGCAACTCCTCACGGTGGAAGGGCTTAGTCAGATAATCGTCAGCTCCAAGGTTGAAACCATGGATTTTATCGTCAATTTCAGCTTTGGCAGTCAAGATTAAAACAGGTGTATTAATTTTATCGTTACGAATATTTTTCAGCACATCATAACCGTTCATTTCTGGCAACATGATATCCAAAATTATTAAATCGTAGACATCTTCGGTAGCCGCAAATTTACCACTAAGACCATCGTTTTCAATATCGACTTCAGAAAAATCAGATAGGAAGGAAGCAATATTATTAGCTAAGTTTTCATCATCCTCAACTACCAAAATTCTAATGTTATTTGACATAAAGCACTCCTTTATTAATGTTTAGCCGTCTCCCGTCTCCAGAGATGTGAATTACTGAGTATATTCCATCATTTTTTATTACAATCCGAATATCTACTAATTCATTAGAAATGAGGTTAAATCAGTAGTTTCCATAAATTATCTAAACTTTTTATATCCAATTAGAAAAGAAATAACTAGTCGGAGGCGCTGATAGTATTTACTCGCAGTGGAAGTGGCGTTATGGCTTTAGCCATTACACCACCGGACGAGTTTGGATACTTGCGTTTTTTGCAAGGATTCAAACCGAGGTTCGAGACCGTTCTTTGGCTCGAGCCGTTCCGCACAGCAGGGGAATACTATCAGCGCCGGAGACGGCATATTTAAATAGCCACTATTATTTACTCATAATTATAAAGCATAAATTTCGATTTAAGCTTAATTTAAGTTAGTTTGTCTAATCTTGTCCCTGTTGTTAAGAAAGGAATTAAAACAGATGAAAAATAATTTGCAATTAAAGCCAATCTTATTTTCAATATTTGTTTATTCAATCATTTGTTTTTTTGTAAATATAGCTTTTTAGAGATAGGAGAAGATAAATGATGGAATCAAAAGAATCCACACGTGTTCAGAAAAATGAAAAATTTAGTTTTTTCAATAAGTTAAGAAATATTAAGTATGATTACTGGTTAATTGCCATTTTGATCCTGGCAGCATTCTTGTATGCTTGGAACATTTGGGAGGCAGGGGAAGCTAATAGCTTCTACACCGCTGCAATTGTCAGTATGACGAAAAGTTTTAAAAATTTCTGGTATGCCAGTTTTGATCCTGCGGGGTTCATTACAGTTGATAAGCCTCCGGTAGCTCTCTGGTTTATGACTATCAGTGCCAAAATTTTTGGTGTACATGGTTGGAGTGTCGTTTTACCGTCGATTCTCTTTGGAATTGGCTCGGTATATTTGATCTACAATCTGGTGTCAAAACGTTTTGGTAGAATTCCAGCTCGAATTGCGTCCTTGATTATGACTCTAACACCAATCGTGGTAGCTGATTCCAGAACTAATAATATGGATGCCACTTTAGTGTTCTTCCTATTGTTGTCAATCTGGTTTGTGCAAAAAGCTGTGTTAAAGGAGCAGCAACGTTATCTTTGGATTGGATTTGCCTTAATGGGCTTTTCATTCAATATCAAAATGTTACAAGCTTTCATGATTTCGCCGGCACTATACCTTTATTATTGGTTAGCAGCGAAAGTCAATTGGAAGAAGAAATTGGTACACTTATCAATTGCAACAATTTTTCTAGCGGTCTTCACCTTATTCTGGCCTTTGTCAGTTGATATGACTAATTCAAGTAGTCGTCCTTATGAAGGTGGTTCGGAAACAAACTCAGCTTTGGAATTGGCCTTTGGATATAACGGTACCCAACGTTTACTTGGTCAAACTACTGGTACTGGTGGAGCTTTTCCTGGTATGGGTAACAGTTCTTCTAAAAAGGGCAACAATAAATCAATGACGCCGCCAAGTGGCAGTAGGTCTAAGAAACCTAGTGGTATGAAGTCTTCAAGTAATGCTCCAACAACTCCAAGTGGATCAAAGAAATCTGCTAATGGAATGCCTCCAGCTAAGCCATCTGGTTCAGCCAAAGGTGGACCTGGAGGAACTAAAGCAACTGGTGGTGGAAATGGTACAGGTGGTGCCGGTGGCGGTGCCTTTAATATTGGTACAGCTGGACCATTCAGATTGCTTCAAAAAGAATTGGGACCTCAAATTAGTTGGTTGATGTTACTGGCAGTTTTTGGCGTAATTTCTAGTTACATTTACTATCGAGACCCTAAGAAAAAATGGTATTCGCTTAATAATCAAAGAAAAGAACTCTGGCTATGGCTTGGTTGGATGGTTCCAGTAGCGGGATTCTTCTCCGTTGCCAGTTTCTTCCATCCATATTACACAATCATGTTAGCTCCAGCGATGGCAGTTTTAGCCGGAGTTGGAATTTATACCATGATTAAGCAGTGGCGTGAAAAGTCAATTTGGTCAATGCTTTTACCAGTTTCGATTTTGTCGACAAGTATTTTGCAAGCTTGGTATTTGACGGATTATTATCCAACATTAGCTTGGGTATTGTTGATTGCCGGGATCATTATCTCAATTCCACTGTTCGTATTGCCTTGGATTGCCATTCGTCTAAAGAACAAACGCGTTTGGCCGATAGCCGCCTTGATTATCGTCATGTTGGCTCCAACGTGGTGGTCATTAACTCCAACTTTAGCTGGCTCAAGTGACGGTATTCCAAGTGCTGGTCCATCATTATTATCAGCCGCAGGTGGTGGCGGTGGCATGGGAGATTCCAAAGTGGATTCAACTTTGCTTAAATATCTTGAAAAACATCAAGGTAATGCTGAATACTTATTCGCAACCGATGATTCAAGTACCGCTGCACCATATATTATTTCTACCGGTAAAGCTGTTATGGCAATGGGTGGATTTAACGGAACTGATAATGCGATTACTTTGAAGCAATTTAAGAAACTTGTTAAAGAAGGCAAGATTAAGTATTACTATTCCGGTGGTAAAACTGGTGGTAATAATAGCGAGATTGTTTCATGGATCAAGAAACATGCCAAGAAAGTTAAATTATCTAATAGTAGTAGTACTGCAACGAATAACTCCAGTTCAGTTACTGTAGCTTCAGAAGTAAGTTCTGCAAGTACAACTGGACAAGCTCCAAGTGGAACAGCTCCTGGCTCATCCGGTTCAAGTTCTAGTTCAACACCACCTGCTAAGCCAAGTGGTTCTAACAGTGGTCAAGCTCCTTCAGGAACAGCACCTAGTGGCACCAAAGCACCATCTGGTACTAAGGCACCAACAGGTAAGAAGAAGTTGACTAAAGCACAACTCAAGAAAATGAAAGCACAAATGAAGAAATCCGGTAAATCTGGTACACCATCAATGGGTGGTGGCATGGGTGGACCTGGTGGTCAGTCAGGTACACTTTACGATTTATCAAGTATCTACAAGTAGTTGGCGTCTCCAGAGCTGAGAGTATTTTTTCGGATGTTGACAATAATATCGTCAGCAGTTGAGGCACACTAACTTTCAAACGAATCAATCAATGAAAGGAAAGCTCGCTTATGAAAGATCAATTAATTTCAATCGTCCTACCAGTTTTTAATGAAGAGGCTGGGATTCAAGCGACGATTGATACGTTATTAAATTATATCGAACAACAAGAAGAGAAATATGAACTAATATTCGTTGATGATGGATCACAGGATAAATCAGTTCGAATTATCAAACGTGCACTTGAACAACACGATAATATTAAGTTGGTCGAGTTTTCCCGTAACTTTGGACATCAACTGGCCATTACCGCTGGTTTGCAATATACCAAAGGGGATGCCGTTGTCGTTATGGATGCTGACTTGCAAGACCCTCCAGAAGTCATTCCGCAAATGATTAAGAAGTGGAATGAAGGTTATGAAATTGTCTATGGCAAGCGAATGCAACGTGATGGTGAGACATTTTTCAAGAAATTCACTGCTAAAATGTTCTATCGGACGTTCAAGAAGTTAGCCACGATTGACATGCCACTTGATACTGGTGATTTTCGACTAATGGATAGAAAAGCTATTCATCAATTGTTGAAATTGCATGAACAAGATCCATTTGTCCGTGGACAAGTTACTTGGATTGGTTTCAAGCAGACTAGTGTGCAATATCACCGTCAAGAGCGCCTTGCTGGTGAAACAAAGTATCCACTTTCCAAAATGGTTAAGTTAGCCTTGGACGGAATTACGTCTTTCTCAATGAAACCATTGCAATTCGTCAATATTTTTTCAATCGTGCCATTGGTCAGTGGTGTTTTCTCACTTGGCTATATGATTGCAAGTGGAAGTTTTAGTTTAGCTGGTGTCGGCGTAACGATTCTCTTGTTTACATTAGGATTATTGATGCTATCGATTGGAATTTTAGGCAGTTACTTAGGCCGTGTTTTGGATCAAGTCAACAATCGTCCTAGATTTATCGTTAGCAAGACTGAAGGGTTCGAAGAACGAAATAAAGGAATCCATCATTTTACCACTCGCCAGATGAATAATTAATCGAGTGCAACCGATATTTTAAAAAGACAAATTGTCCTACCAAATTTTTAAATATCTGACAAATGTAGTTCATTACTAGATGTATAGTCTGAAAAAATTAGAAAAAATCTTTTTTACCTTAAAAGTTTTCACGCTTTTTAATTATCTGGTAATGTGTTACAGTAATGATAAATTTGATACTTCTAAAGTTGTTTGATGGACAACCGATTATATCAAATTGAACATGAACTATCCCATTCATAAAAAAAGAAGCTGACGAACACCCAGTCGTCTGCTTCTTTTTCTTTTTGTCTAAATATGCCGCCTGAGGATTCGAGGGATTGGGGTCTGCTGTGGGACCGGCTCGAGCCAAAGTGCGGTCTCGACCCTCGATTTTGAGCCGAAGACCACGTCTCAAAATACGTCCTGTGGTGTAAGGCCGGAAGTTCACCGACCTAACACCACTATCACTGCTGACCCCATCCCTCGAACCCTCAGGCTAGGGTATTGAAAAAAAGCAGGTTCCGGCTGAATTCATCCTCAGGAACCTGCTTTTTTTTGAATATTTAATTTTTGAAGTCAATATCTAATATTTATCTAATTTAAGATTAGTAAACATCACCATTGTAAATAGAGTTCTTTACGATTACGTAATCTACTTTACGAAGGGATTTGAGATCTTTGCCACCGGCGTAGGAAATTGATGATTGTAAATCTTGTTGCATCTCAGTCAATGTATCCATGATTTCGCCTTTATATGGAACTAACATACGTTTTCCTTCAACGTTCTTGTATTCACCTTTTTGAAATTGTGAAGCTGAACCGAAGTATGCTTTGAATTTTTGACCATCTTTTTCAATAATTTTGCCGGGTGATTCTTTATGACCAGCTAGTAGGGAACCAATCATGACCATATCAGCTCCAAAACGGATAGATTTGGCGATGTCGCCGTCATTTCTAACGCCACCGTCAGCGATGATGGGCTTACTTGCGGCTTTGGCACAGAGTCTTACAGCAGCTAATTGCCAACCACCAGTACCGAAACCTGTCTTTAATTTAGTGATGCATACTTTACCAGGTCCGATTCCGACTTTAGTTGCGTCAGCTCCGGCATTTTCCAACTCGCGTACACCTTCAGGAGTACCAACGTTACCGGCGATTAGAAAAGATTCAGGTAGGTTTGTTTTGATATATTTAATCATTTCGATGACACGATCACTGTGACCGTGAGCCACGTCAATGGTAATGTAATCGGGCTTTAAGTGTTCAGCAACAAGGGAATCAATGAATTTAAATTCGTCCTTTTTGATACCAACGCTGATGGAAGTAAATAATCCTTTTTGATTCATATCTTTAATGAAATCAACACGTGTTTCGGGTTCAAAACGATGCATAACGTAAAAATAATCGTTCGCAGCTAATTTTTCAGCCAGCTTTTCATCGATGATTGTCTGCATATTGGCAGGGACAACCGGAATTTTAAATGTTTTTGGACCAAATTTGATCTCAGTATTACATTCTGAACGACTATCGACGATACATTTATTCGGTATTAGTTGAATATCTTCATAATCAAATACTTGCATTTTATCATTCACTCCATTAATAACGAACAATTATTATTTTTATATTTCATTTCGTTCGTATCTATAATTTAACGGGAAAAAGGAAATAAGTCAAACTATTTATACGATTAATGGGTTTAATTATGATAAAATTTTCATATGCAATTTGTAGTGCTGGTTAAGTATTCCGTCTACAGAGCTGGGAAATATTCACTAGCTGTGCGGAACGGTCCGAGCCAAAGAGCGGTCTCGAACCTCGGTTTGAAGCCTTGACACAGTTCGTCAAGTCTCCAAACACGTCCGGTGGTATAAGTACGGGAGGTCCTCCCGTACTTATACCACTACCACGGCACACAAATATTTCCCAGCTCTTCCGACTAGTTTGTCTATGATTAGTTCCTTTTAGATATTGAAATATAGTTGATACAAATGTTTATAATGAATTATCAACTAGTACTATGTTTTATTCAGTAATTGTGAAAATGAAAACTGAAAGAAATAAATTGTGACCAGTATTCTAACAATACAATTTGTAATCTATTTATGACAATTGGATATTTTCATTTAATTATTTATTAAAATAAATTAGTCGGAAGGACTGAGAACATTTGCCAGCTGTGGGTGTGGCGTTACGGCTTTAGCCGTTACACCACCGGGCGAGTTTGGAGACTTACCGGGTTTTGGTAAGGCTTCAAACCGAGATTCGAGACCGCACTTCGGCTCGGATCGGTCCGCATAGCAGGTAAATGTTCTCAGTCCTGGAGACGGCCCCGTGTTAAATATTAAAATTATTGAAAATGATAATGAAAATATTTGACACTATGATTTGTAATTGGTATTATCATCATATTATTAATAGAACGGTATATTAATAACGTTTGTTAGTTGTCTCAAAAAAATCGGTATATCCAATAGGAGTGGTTAAAAGTGCAACATTATACTGCAGAAGATATTACAAAAATGGTTAACGATGAAAACGTTGAATTTATCTGTCTAATGTTTACAGATATCAACGGAATCATTAAGAACGTTGAAGTTCCTGTTTCTCAACTAGATAAGGTTCTAGCAAACAAGATTACTTTTGATGGTTCATCAATCGATGGTTTCACACGTATTGAAGAAAGTGATATGCTACTACATCCCGACTTATCAACATGGTTGATTTTCCCATGGGGTGAAGAACATGGGAAGGTTGCTCGTTTGATTTGTGATATTTACAAGACAGACGGCACACCATTTGAAGGTGATCCTCGTGTAAACTTGAAGAGAATCATCAAGAAGATGCGTGACATGGGCTACACTAACTTTAATATCGGACCAGAACCAGAATTCTTCTTATTCAATACAGATGAACATGGTAATCCAACACTTCACCTTAATGATGATGGTAGTTACTTCGACTTTTCACCAGTTGATTTAGGTGTAAATGTTCGTAAGGATATCGTTCTCGGACTTGAAAAGATGGGCTTTGAAGTTGAAGCTAGTCACCATGAAGTTGCACCAGGACAACAAGAAATTGACTTTAAGTACGAAGATGCTTTGTCAGCTGCGGACAGTATCGAAACATTCAAGCTTGTTGTTAAGACAATTGCTAAAGAACATGGTTTGTATGCCACATTTATGCCAAAGCCAATGCAAGGTATCAATGGTTCAGGTATGCACATTAACATGTCATTATTTAACGGCGAGGACAATATCTTTGACGATGAAAACGATATGTTGTCAGATACAGCCAAGAAATTCTTGAGTGGTATTTTGAAACATGCTCGTGCCTTGACTGCTGTCAATAATCCAACAGTTAACTCATATAAACGTTTAGTACCAGGCTATGAAGCACCAACTTACATTGCTTGGTCAAGTAAGAACCGTTCACCACTTGTACGTGTACCTGCTGCTAAAGGTAAGTCAAAACGTATTGAAATGAGAAGTGTTGATCCAACAACTAACCCATACTTAGCAATCGCATGTATCCTTGATGCCGGTCTTGATGGTATTAAGAGCGATTACGATTTGATGCCAGAAGTTAAAGATAATATCTACGAAATGTCAGAAGACAAACGTCGTGAAGAAGGTATTGTCGATCTTCCTTCAACTTTACACAACTCCTTGAAAGCACTACGTAAAGATGAATATGTTCAACAATCACTTGGTAAGGGTCTAACAAACAGTTTCTTCGCTGCCAAGAATGCTGAATGGGCTAGATACCAACAAACAGTTTCCCAATGGGAACGTGATACTTATATGTCACAATATTAATTGCCGTCTCCAGAACTGAGAGTATCTATCTGCTGTGCGGACCGGGTCGAGCCAAGGTCTCGCCCCTCGATTTGAAGCCTTGCATAAACCGCAAGTCTCCAAATTCGTCCGGTGATGTAAGGACTTTAGTCCTTACATCACTTTCACTGCTGATAATACTCTCAGTTCTTCCGACTAGTTTGATTCTATTTTTTTAGTTTTTTAAATAATAGAATTAAACAGGTAATTCGTATTGAGCTTAATTTTTTAAATGTAAATAAAAAGACTTATTTCGGAATATTTCGGAATAAGTCTTTTTTTTGCAAAAATATTTGTAAAATCGTAAAAAAAAGCCTGTATTTTTCTGTAAATCGTGATATAGTATCAATGGTTAATTGAGCGCACGCTCAAATTATTCAAAATATAATAATTTATATAGCTGTATAGTTTAATCGTGTGCTTAATTTGTCTGAAAAATACGGAGATAACGTCATAAGTTCAAATGATAATATATCACCGAATTTCTAAACCAATAGAAAAGAGGTACTACTATGAGGGATGGTAGTGAAACAGAAACAAACAAGAAATTTGTCAGCTCAAGTACAGCTGATAACAAGAGTCTAGATGAAATCAACGGCAGTATTGAAGTGCCGGAAAACGCTGGATTCTGGAAAACATTAATGACCTTTACTGGTCCCGGTGTTTTAATCGCGGTTGGATACATGGATCCTGGTAATTGGATCACATCAATCGCTGGTGGAGCACAATTTAAGTACACACTTTTGTCAGTGGTACTTATCTCCAGTTTGATTGCGATGTTGTTACAATCAATGTCAGCCAAGCTTGGAATCGTCACAGGTAAGGATTTGGCTCAATTGACGCGTGAGAAGACTTCTAAGACCGGAGGATTCATTCTTTGGATAATTGCTGAACTAGCTATTATGGCGACTGATATCGCTGAAATCATCGGTTCTGGTATTGCTATTAAATTGTTGTTCAATATTCCACTGATTGTGGGTATTTTGATTACCGCAGCCGATGTTTTGATTCTGTTGTTGCTAATGAAATTGGGCTTCAGAAAGATTGAAGCTATCGTAGCTACTTTGGTTACAGTTATTTTATTAGTATTTTTATATGAAGTATTTTTAGCTAAGCCAAGTATTTCGGGAATTATGGAAGGTTACTTGCCAGCAAGTAGTATCATTACTAACAAATCAATGCTTTACCTATCATTGGGTATCGTTGGTGCGACTGTTATGCCACATGATTTGTACTTAGGTTCATCAATTTCACAAACTAGAAGAGTTGATCGTAGTAATAAGAAAGACGTTGCTAAGGCAATTAAATTCTCAACAATCGATTCAAATATTCAATTATTCTTAGCTTTTATCGTTAATAGTTTATTGTTAATCTTAGGAGCTGCATTGTTCTATGGTACTAACAGTGATTTGGGACGTTTCGTTGATTTGTTCAATGCATTGAGCAACAAGCAAGTCGTTGGTGCAATCGCCAGTCCAATCTTGAGTATGTTATTCGCCATCGCACTGTTGTCATCAGGTCAAAGTTCAACTATTACAGGAACACTTTCCGGACAAATCATCATGGAAGGTTTCATCAGATTAAAGATGCCACTTTGGGCACAACGTTTGTTAACAAGACTTTTGTCAGTAACACCAGTTTTGATTTTCGCCATTTACTATCATGATAATGAAGCTAAAATTGAAAATCTTTTAACTTTCTCACAAGTATTCTTGAGTGTAGCGTTGCCATTTGCCATCATTCCACTAGTTATTTTCACAAGTGATAAGAAGTTGATGGGAGATTTCAAGAATAAGAATTGGGTTAAATACAGTGCCTGGTTCGCAACAATCGTCTTAATCATCTTGAATGTTTATCTTATTTTCCAAACAATAATGGGAGCCTAGAGGTATATATGAAGAAAAGCGACATCCAAAAAGAAAAAATTTTAGAAGTTGCTCAAGATTTATTTGTTAAAAAAGGCTTCGAAGCCACAACAACTCGTGAAATTAGTCGTTCCGTTGATATATCTGATGGTTCACTTTACTATTATTTTCCAAAGGGTAAGAAACAAATCTTGGATTTAATTGTTCAAAAAGGAATGGATTATCGAGAACATTTCGTTCATGAAATACATCTTGATATAAATGACTTAGCTGGTTTTGAAAAGTTGATTGATAGTATTTATGAAGGAATATGTGAGCTATTCTCAAATGAAGAAGGTTATCGTTCCTTTATGATTACGATTCGAGAGCGTGCAATTTTATCAAATGACCAGTCGAAATGGATTTCCCAAATTTTGGATCGACTGAAGAGCAGTTTAGTTATCAGCGTGAAGTCGATTCAGGATAAAACCAAGATTGCCAATGACGAAGAGATAGGCAGTTTGGTCGATACGGTAGTTTCAATTTTGCAGAGATCTATTTATGAAGAATTAATTATTAAAAATAAAAAAATAATCAGTGATGATATTCGTGATAAAACAATGTCACAGATACATCTACTGATTCAGTTGATTAAAAAATGAAAGTGTGACAAAACATCGTCAGCTTTCGAGTATTAAGGCAAAAAAACTAGTAATCCGATTTTGGATTGCTAGTTTTTTTGTTTTAAGCGTAAAAATCTATGTTTTGTTGCACGTTTATGCTGCATATTTAAGACAAGAATAGTTATGTCACAGCCTGTTTTTTTTTTGTAATAGTTCAGTTTGAAATCTATAAAAGTACAAAAATTTTGTTAGTAAAGGTATACTGGTATTAATATTTTTTAAAGAAAAGAGGGAGACCAATATGGCTTATTCAATTGGAGAAGTGGCAGAGAAGACTGGTCTTTCCAGCTACACACTACGTTATTACGATAAAGAGGGTTTAATGCCATTTGTACATCGTGGGAATGGTGGTCGCCGTGAATTTACTGACGATGATATGGACTTTGTAGATTTGATTGCGTGTTTGAAAGAAACAGGGATGTCCCTGAAGGAAATCCGTGAGTTTATCAACATGTCGATGGCAGGTAATGATACTTTGCAGGCGAGATTGGAAATGTTTAAGCGTCAACGTGATGAAGTTATGAAACAAATTGAACAATCACAGAGATATTTGAAGAAACTTGATTATAAAGTTAAGTATTTTGAGGCAGCTTGTAACAATGGATCAGAAGATGGTTTAGAGAATTTTTGTGGTACATTGAAAGCTACTTCAAAAGCTTGTCAATCAATGAATAACTAAATATTTGTATACAGGCTTTTCTCTGGAATTTGTGTTTTTTTCATGTTAAGATTTGGCGTAATCAAAATTCTGATTACTGCTTTCCCCCAGAGAGCATAAAGGACCCAGTCAATTGACTGGGTCCTTTTTAGTGTGCAATTAATCTCTGGTGATACTTAAAACAGCGGTAGTTTTCAAAGAGTTCTTGTTGTCTTTACCAATTGTCAACCAATCGGCTGCGCTGATAAGACCTTCCAATTTGTTCTCTTCGTCTTCTTCAGTGATCTTGCCGTCCTCAAAACCACCCTTAAAAATACAATCTAGATAATAGTGGTCCGCATTACTTGCCATCATTGATGATTGATATTTCCATGCAATAATATATGTTTCGTCAGTGATATGAATGCTACGGCCGTTTACCAAGTTAATATTCAAAGCCATGTTACCGCCTCCTTAATTTAATTATAGCAAATTTGGAATATAAAAATATAACATTAGTTGTTAATATTTGGTTTGTACATTGATCTTGCTGAATTTTGACAATAAAAAAGGAGCAGTGTTTGGAATATATGATCCAAACGTTGCTCCTTTAGTCTAATGATTTATGATAAGTAAAAAAATCGCAAAAAAGATAACATCCAGAATGGCCGACCATTCGTACCATTTATCTGGCTTATTAAACTCTACTGTGTTATGCCCCCGTTTACGAGGGTACCACGACGGATATTCTTTTTTGGACATGTTCTTCATTTTGCATCTTCTCCTTATACTCTGTACCTCATTATATCGAGAATTTAAAAATTATGCCACTGTAAAAATCATCATTAGGTCAATTTATTAAAAAGAAAGGGCTTGCATTTTAATAAATAAAGAATATAATTTCATTTATTATCCGTTGAGCAGATATAAAGAAATAATTAATTGGGAGGTAGACAAATGAAGTATCGCGTAGAATTAAATACAAAATCTCAGTTGTTTACTGTTGAAGATAAAAACACTCACGTTTTTGCAGATGGTAAAACAATTGAAGAAGCTGTCGGAAAATTAAAGATGGCTTAATTTAAAGTTTAATTTAAGGGATCACTTCCGATGAAGTGGTCTTTTTATTTTGGTCGTTTCCAGAGCTGAGAGTATTCTTATAAAAATAATTAGTAAATGAATACGTCATCATAAGTATTACATGCTAATTTAACAGGGATGTTTCTATCAATAAATCCATGGTGAAATACATTTTATTCAATGTTTTTTAATTCAAAAACCGTATTGTATTCGCTACCAAAATAGTGGAAAATAAGGAAATATTTTTAAGCCACAAGTTAGTTGAATTTGTTGCAAGGGAGATAATTATGAATAATACAGATGAAAAAATTCAGACAGCCTTATTGGTGTTGATGAAAGAAAAAAGTTTGGAAGAAATCACGATTATGGCAATTGCCGACTACAGCAAGGTCAACCGGACTACAGTTTATCGTCATTATGTTAATAAACTGGCTATTTTGGAAGCTATCGAAAATGATATTTTGAATGGTCTGGATAAAATTGATCAATATGGAATTAGTGAAGAGGATGATAGATCTCAAGTGTTAAAGGTCTTAGAATCGATTAATGAAAAAAGAGCGATTATCACCATTTTGTTGAGTCCTAATGGTGATTCTAAGTTCTATGATAGTTTTGTTAATTTCTTAACCGCCAAAGGTTTAAAGACAATTGAGAATTCACACCGTTTCAATGGATTAGATAGTAGGCAGAAGGAACTGTTGGCTCAATATATTTCTTCAGCTTTGTTGGGATTGGTTAAATATTGGTTGAGTCATCCGGAAATGAGTGTTGAGGAATTAGATACATTCTTTGAAAAGTTATTTCGAAAAGGTATTAGTAGTTTTACTGCACAGTAAAGATAAATTAGATTAATATTGAAATATTTCTAAAAACAAAAAAACGCTAGTCAATTAAGACTAACGTTTGATATAACATTGTTTCACTACTTGAAAAAGCTCTAAAGCGAACTACGAGAATCGAACTCGCGACACTAGCTTGGGAAGCTGGTATTTTACCATTAAACTAAGTTCGCATTTCACAACTCTCTTATTATACAATAACTTTTTCCAAAAAGATAAAGTTTATCTAAAATTGTTCGGAGAATTTACAATATAAATTGATTTTTGGTTTTCATTACCATAAAATCAGAAGTAATGATAGATTTCTATCAATAAATTGCTTCAAGGAGAAGATTATAATGAAAAAGACATTGGTTACTTTTTTGGCCGCTGTTTCATTAATGGGTGGTTTTGCTACCGTTGCTACTGGTTGTTCTAACACAAACAGTACAAAGCAAGTTGAACAACATTCAGCTAAAAAGATTACAAAATCTGAAATCAAGAACCATGACTACGTTGGTGTAAGTGATGGCAATAAGGATGAGTACCTTACATTCTTTACTGGTAAGGATCACAAGACAGTTCAATTCGTTCGTGTCGCAAAGAATGGTTCAAAGACAGTTATTTCTGACTTTAAGAAATCTAAGTTAGTTATGGATAAGAAAGATCCAAAGAAGTTCAAGATTGACGGTTTCAGAGTTATGAGAGAACCTGACTTTAACAACTGGGTCTTCGTTAAGACAGGCAAGACAACTATTAAAACTCCTGATGGCAAGAAATGGAAACTATACAACGGTACACACAAGCAAGCAGTTAAAGCTGTTCAAAAGAACGGTAAATAACGTAATGTAAGGAGAGGCAATCAATTGCCTCTCTTTTTTTGTACTCAACTTTCAAATAAGAATAGACTTATAAAACGATAATCTTTTTAACGTATAAGAAAAAACTAAATAAATCCCAATCCATCAACTAGTTTACAATTATAAATTAACTCAGATCATTCAATTCCAAAATTGAATGGTCTTTTTTTGATTCTTTTTTGACTTTTTTATTGCACAAAATATTATAAATCGGTTGATTTCAGAAAGCACTTACAATATC
Source organism: Companilactobacillus heilongjiangensis (assembly GCF_000831645.3). Taxonomy (NCBI): domain Bacteria; kingdom Bacillati; phylum Bacillota; class Bacilli; order Lactobacillales; family Lactobacillaceae; genus Companilactobacillus; species Companilactobacillus heilongjiangensis. The sequence continues at coordinate 1,638,943 of NZ_CP012559.1, read as the reverse complement.
TTGTCCTGCATTTTGCCCATTTTAAAAATTTATTTTTGATTAGAAATTTTTTAATTAGTTCTATCCCTTGCTAGATATGGAGCCAATCGTGATTCGTTGTAAAATTAAAATATATATACCATGAAGTAAAATAGTTATGAAACCGCTTGCAAAAGGTATAGCTGTCCGATATAGTAGATGTCGGTAACGAAATTCAAAATTAAGGAGTGATTTTTTATGACAAAACCAATCCATGTTACTTCAGAAATTGGCAAATTAGATGTAGTAATGTTGAAACGTCCCGGACAGGAAGTTGAAAACATTACACCCGACACAATGCCCCGACTATTGTTCGATGACATCCCATATTTACCAATTGCTCAAAAAGAGCATGATAACTTTGCACAAATTTTGAGGGATAACGGAACAGAAGTCCTTTATCTTGATGATTTAGCTGCTGAAGCAATCGACGCCGGAAACATCAAAGATGCTTTCGTTGAAAAGATGCTTCGCGAATCTGATTACGCTACTGGCGCAGATCATGACGCATTGAAGGAATTCTTGATGAGTCTTGACACACCAGCTTTAGTTAATCAATTGATGATCGGTGTTCGTAAGAATGACATTGACTTTACCCCGACAGACCTTGTCAGTGCCGCTGAAGACTCAGATTATCCATTCTTCATGGATCCTATGCCAAACCTCTATTTCACTAGAGACCCGGCAGCTTCAATCGGTGAAGGACTAAGTATCAACCATATGACTTTCGCTGCAAGACAACGTGAATCAATGTTTATGGAAGCAATCATTGACCACCACCCACGTTTTGCTGACAAAGGTTTACATGTATGGCGTAACAGAAACCACACACACCGTATCGAAGGTGGAGACGAATTAGTTCTTAGTGATCACGTCTTAGCAATTGGTGTTTCTCAAAGAACATCAGCAACTGCTATTCAAGATATTGCTAGAAATCTATTCGCTGAGGGCACATACGATACAGTTGTTGCTATCAAGATTCCACATAACCACGCAATGATGCATTTGGACACTGTATTTACAATGATCAACTACGATCAATTTACAGTTCACCCAGGTATTCTTGGTGAAGGTGGCAAGATCGATACATGGACAATCCATCCAGGTAAAGATGGCGACTTAACAATGGAACACAGTCAAGACTTGAAGGGTGTACTAAAGAATGTACTTAACCTAGATGACCTTGATTTGATTCCAACAGGTAACGGTGATCCAATCATTGCACCTAGAGAGCAATGGAATGATGGTTCAAACACTTTGGCAATCGCACCCGGTGTCGTAGTTACTTATGATAGAAACTACGTATCGAACGAAATCCTAAGACAACACGGCTTGAAAGTTTTGGAGACAGTTTCAAGTGAATTATCACGTGGTCGTGGGGGCCCTCGTTGTATGAGTATGCCATTAGTTCGTGAAGACTTAAAATAGTTTTAATATAATTAGAACTAAGTGATAAACTAATTCTAATACTCACTAGGAGGAATGATTTTGGATTATAAAGGTAAAGAAACTTCAGTATTTCAAGGTAGAAGTCTATTAGCAGAAAAGGACTACACACCAGAAGAATTAGAATATTTAATTGATTTCGGACTACATTTAAAGGCCCTAAAGAAGAAGGGTATTCCTCATCATTATCTAGAAGGCAAGAACATCGCATTGTTATTCGAAAAGAATTCAACACGTACACGTTCAGCTTTCACAACTGCAGCTATTGATTTAGGCGCACATCCAGAATTCTTAGGATCAAACGACATTCAACTTGGAAGCAAGGAAAGTGTTGAAGATACAGGTCGTGTACTTGGTAGTATGTTCGACGGTATCGAATTCCGTGGATTCTCACAAAAGACTGTTGAAGGGCTTGCTAAATTCTCAGGCGTTCCTGTATGGAATGGTTTGACAGATGAATGGCACCCAACACAAATGCTTGCTGATTTCATGACAATGAAAGAAACATTTGGCGACATCAAAGGTAAGACTTTGACATTCGTTGGTGACGGTCGTAATAACATGGCAAACAGTTTCTTAGTTACAGGTTCAATGTTGGGTGTAAACATCCATATCGTTGCTCCTAAGGAATTGTTCCCAGAACAAAGTGTTGTTGACACTGCTCAAGCATATGCTGACAAGTCAGGCAGCAAGTTCATGATTACTGACAACATTGAAGAAGGTGTTAAAGGCACTAACGTTATCTATACTGACGTATGGGTATCAATGGGTGAAGAAAGTCAATGGGACGAAAGAATTAAATTACTCAAACCATATCAAGTAAATATGGATATGATCAAGAAGACAGGTCAACCAGATGACCAAATCATCTTCATGCACTGTCTACCTGCTTTCCATGATACAAATACAAAGTATGGACAAGACATCAAGGCTAAATATGGTCTAAATGAAATGGAAGTAACAGACGAAGTCTTCAGAAGCAAATATGCACGTCAATTTGAAGAAGCTGAAAACAGAATGCACTCCATTAAAGCCATTATGGCAGCAACTCTAGGTAACTTGTTCATCCCTAAGGTTTAATCAGTTATTGGAGAAGGGGCTAATCGTAATGGTTGGCCCTTTTTTCATTCTGAATTTTTAATAAAGGAAACGTGTAGTGCTAGTTAAATATCCCGTCTACAGAGCTGGAAAATATTCACTACCACGGCACACAAATATTTTCCAACTCTTCCGACTAATTAGTCGAATGTAAAAATATTAAAATCCCTTAATATTCAGCCAACGTTAGTTACTGAAATACTGTTGATATGAATGTTTATAATAAATTATCAACTAGCACTATGCGCTAAAGGAATGATTAGTATGGAAGAAAAGAAGGGTCTATCACTAGGAGCTCTGACAGCGGCTGTTGTTACGAGTTCCATTGGCTCAGGTGTATTTACCTTAACGAGCTCACTTGCAGGAGGAGCTGCCCCTGGTCCGGTTTTACTAGCATGGTTAGTGGTTGGGTTCGGTATCATGATGTTGGCTTTATCGCTGAATAACTTGTTACTGAAACAACCTGAATCAGAAGGGATCCAAGCTTATGCACAAGCTGGATTCGGCAACTTTGCTGGCTTTGTCAGCGGATGGGGGTATTGGTTAAGTGCATGGCTCGGAAATGTGGCCTTCGCGACTGTATTGATGAGTTCGTTAGGTTATTTCTTCCCAGTCTTTAAAGGTGGACAAAACATTCCGTCGGTAATCTTCGCGAGTATCGTTTCCTGGACGTTGACCTTTATTGTTAATCGCGGTGTTGAATCAGCTGCAGCAATGAATACGATCATTACTATTTGTAAGTTGATTCCACTGTTTGCATTTATTGTAATAGGTATCTTTGTTTTCAAAGGTGGTATTTTCACAGCTCACTTCTGGTCGAACGTGGCTTCTGGAGTAGCAGGAAATACTAGTGTCAGTGGACAGTTTAGATCTTGTTTGATGATTATGATGTGGGTTTTCGTAGGTGTCGAAGGAGCAAGTATGTTGTCATCACGTGCTCAAGATAAGAATGATGCTGGAAAAGCTACAATCATCGGAATTATCAGTTTATTAGTTATTTATGTTTTAGCATCAGTTTTGCCATATGGTTACTTGTCACAAAGCGAGTTAGCTCGAATCGATCAACCAGCTATGCTTTATATTTTCCAAGCAATGGTCGGAAAATGGGGCGGCGTTTTCATTGGCGTTGGTTTAGTGGTTGCAATCGTTGGAGCTTGGTTGTCATGGACAATGCTGCCAGCAGATACGACAATGTTGATGGCTGAAGAAAAACTCTTGCCAGCTTCATTTGGTAAAAAGAATAAAAATGGTGCACCAACCTTTTCATTGGTGTTAACAGCTTCATTGATTCAAGTGTTTTTAGTTGTTCTATTGTTCTCTCAAGAAGCTTATAACTTTGCGCTTTCACTTTGTACGGCAGCTATCGTCGTTTGCTATATCTTTGTTGGTTTATACCAAATCAAATTTTCACTCCAAAATAAAGATATGAAACAACTTTGGATAGGAATCTTCGCAGCTGCCTTTCAAGTTATTGCCATTGTCTTAGCGGGACTGCATTTCTTAATGTTAGTTTGTATCGGTTATCTACCAGGAATTTACTTCTATTACCGAGCTAAGAAAGATTACAACTTAGATGGTGGAAAGCTTACTAAAGCGGAAATCTTCTGGTCAATTTTGATCGTAGCTTTCGCAATTATAAGTGTTTTCATGGTCGCAACAGGAGCAATTAAAATATAGGATGCTAGTTAAATATGCCGTCTCCAGAGCCGGAAAATATTCTCTAGCTGTGCGGAACGGTCCGAGCCAAAGTGCGGTCTCGAACCTCGGTTTGAAGTCTTGACATAGTTCGTCAAGTCTCCAAACACGCCCGGTGGTATAAGTACGGGAGATTCCTCCCGTACTTATACCACTACCACGGCACACAAATATTTCCCAGCTCTTCCGACTAGTTAATCGTTTATTACATTGAATATAAAATATACAAATGTATTTATATTATTTTTGGACGATGAAATATTATCGGTATCCTGCATTAGGATGTGTTGAAATGAAAATAGCCGGATTTGGTGTTGAAGAGTGGTTGAATGTCCACGAACGAGAGGCTAAATATGATTTAGCTCAGAGTACGATTACTTCATTTTCAATGAATGAACTCCAAAATTTAACACAGGCTGATATCTACGGTCAGCTTGATGAACAAAAAATGAATTATGGGTGGATTGAAGGTTCACCAACGTTTAAAAAAGAAGTTAGTCAGATGTATCAGAATGTTGACCCCGATAATATTCTGCAGACAAATGGCGCAACGGGTGCCAATCTCTTAGCAATTTATTCACTGATTGAGCCTGGTGACCATATCATCAGTGTTTATCCAAGTTATCAACAACTCTACGATATCCCGAGATCATTAGGAGCTGAGGTTAGCTTTTGGAAATTACGTGAAGAAAAGAATTGGTATCCAGATATTGAAGAATTAAAAGAATTGATTCGTCCCGATACTAAAATGATTTGCATTAATAATGCTAACAATCCGACTGGAACAATTTTGGATAGGAAGTTTCTGGAACGGGTTGTCGCAATTGCACGAGAAGTTGGTGCTTATATTTTAGTGGATGAGGTGTATTTACCATTTGACGAATCAGTTGATTTCGCACCGATTGTTGATCTTTATGAAAAAGGTATTTCGACAAATTCATTGTCTAAAACTTATTCCATGCCCGGAATTCGTGTTGGTTGGACGGCAACTAATAGTGAGCTGGCTGATATTTTTCGTAAATATCGTGACTACACGATGATCTGTTCCGGAGTCTTCAGTGACCAAATGGCTTGTTTAGTTTTAGAGAACAAGGCGAAAGTTTTGGCACGTAATCAGAAGATAGTTTTAGATAATTTAGCTTATTTCAAAGACTGGGTGAAGAAAACTCCCAAGGTCAGCTGTGTCTTTCCAAATGGTGTGTCGACGTCATTTGTTAAATTAGAGACTGAGAAATCAAGCTTAGAATTTTGCCGTGATTTATTAAAAGATACTGGGGTTCTACTTGTCCCAGGTGAAGCATTCGATGTACCCGGCTATGCAAGGTTAGGTTACTGTGCACCGCACGCAACTCTTACCAAAGGTTTAGAAGTTTTAGGAGCATATTTACAAGACAATTAAAAACAAATTCGCTTATTCTGAGGAGAAAACGATTATGACAAAAGAACGTATTGTGGTTGCTTTAGGTGGTAACGCTATTTTAAGTACAGACGCAAGTGCAAAAGCTCAACAAGAAGCTGTTAAGAAGACTTGTGAATCACTAGTTGAATTCGTTAAAAGTGACAAAGATTTGATTATTACTCATGGTAATGGTCCGCAAGTCGGTAACTTGTTATTGCAACAAGCTGCTGCTGACAGTGTAAAGAATCCAGCTTTGCCACTTGATACATGTGGTGCCATGACAGAGGGAAGTATCGGTTATTGGTTCCAAAACTCAATGAAAGAAGTCATGCTTAAAAATGATATTAACAAGCAAGTTGTGACTTTGATCACTCAAACAATTGTTGACAAAGATGATCCAGCTTTCAAAGATCCAACAAAGCCAATCGGACCATTTTATACAGAAGATGAAGTTCCAGGCCTTCAAGCAGACCATCCAGATTGGACAATTGTTGAAGACGCTGGCCGTGGCTACAGACGTGTAGTTCCATCACCAAAGCCAGTTGAAATTAACGAATATCCAGCAATTGAAGCAATTTCAAAAGCTGGTGTAATTCCTATCGTTGCCGGTGGTGGCGGTATTCCAGTAGTGAAAGACGGCGACCGTTTAATCGGTAAAGAAGCTGTTATTGATAAAGACTTCGGTGCCTCAAAGATTGCTCAATTAGTAGACGCTGATCAGTTGATTATTTTGACTTCTGTGGGGGGAGTATTCTATAACTTCGGCAAACCTAATCAAGAAGAAATTTTTGATGTTAGTGCCGACGATATTCAAAAGCATATTGATAATGACGAATTTGCTAAAGGCAGCATGATGCCTAAAGTTCAAGCTGCGGTTGCCTTCGTTAAAGCAACAGGCAAACCAGCCGTTATCGGTGCTTTGGATGATGTTAAAGAAATTATTGCAGGAAATAAAGGAACAGTTATTCACAAATAATAAATTGTCTGCCGTCTCCAGAGCTGGGAGCATTCATCTGCTGCGCGGCACGGTCCGAGCCAAAGAGCGGTCTCGAACCTCGGTTGAAGCCCTGCAAAACCGGCAGGTCTCCAACACGTCCGGTGGTGTAATTGCTAAAGCAATAACGCCACTTTCGCGGCCAATGAATGCTCCCAGCTCTTCCAACTGATTTGTTTTTGTGGATGATGAAATGTTCATATTTGGTTTTTGTTTATCGACTTTTGATTGAGTATAAAAATATTCAGAAATTTAATATGTAATTACAGATTCAATTTTCTTCCTTCAGAAAAATAAGATATAAATATGTGAATCGTAATTGATATGAATTATTTAAGATTGGGAAAATTCAAAGAAGATATAAATTTTATTACGATGGTTTCAAATACGTTCGTGTCATGCTAAAAGAGTCGTAAGGGCAGAGAATATTTACCCGCTGTGGGTGTGGCGTTAGAGCTTTAGCTCTTACACCACCGGGCGAGTTTGGAGACTTGACGAACTGTGTCAAGGCTTCAAACCGAGGCTCGAGACCGTACTGTGGCTCGAGCCGGTCCGCATAGCAGGTGAATATTCTCTGACCTGGAGACGGCAAATATTTAAAAATATTATTGTTATTGATAGTTTTATGTGCTATCATACTTGTGCAAAAGAGGGATTAATTGATCGTGAGAATTAAAGCGAGGCTAAGCGTTGGTGAGAGTTAGCCATTTCGAAGATCAAGTCGCACCCGTCTTAATAAAATTAAATAATTCAATTAATGAGTGGATATTAATCAATTAGAGTGGTACCGCGGGAAATCTCGTCTCTTTCAATGAACAACTGTTTATTGAGAGAGGCGTTTTTTTTATCTAAAGGAGGAAAATATGGATTTTAAACAACAAGTAGTAGATACACTAGTTAAGGTTTTACCAGCAGAAATTACAGAGGAACAAGTTTCAAACTTGATTGAGAAGCCTAAGACTTCAGATCTTGGTGACTATGCTTTCCCAACATTTATCTTGGCAAAGACATTGCACAAAGCACCTAACATGATTGCTGAGGATTTGGTTGGCAAAATCGATACAACCGGCTTTGAAAAGGTTGTAAACACTGGTGCCTACATCAATTTCTTCTTAGATAAAGCAGCTTTCTCAGATAATGTATTACACGAAGTTCTAACAGAACAAAATGAATATGGTAATGCTGATGACGGTAAAGGACGCAACGTTCCTATCGATATGTCATCACCTAATATTGCTAAACCAATGTCAATGGGACACTTACGTTCAACTGTTATTGGTAACTCAATTGCTAAAATTATTTCTAAATTAAACTACCAACCAGTTAAGATCAATCACTTGGGTGACTGGGGAACTCAATTTGGTAAGTTGATTGTTGGTTACAAGATGTGGGGTTCTGAAGCTGAAGTTGAAGCTGACCCAATCAATAACCTTTTGAAGTATTACGTACGTTTCCACAAGGAAGCAGAAGATAAGCCAGAACTTGATGACGAAGCTCGTGCTTGGTTCAAGAAGATGGAAGATGGCGACAAAGAAGCCCTAGCACTTTGGTCATGGTTCAAGGAACTTTCATTGAAGGAATTCCAAACAATCTACGATCGTCTTGATGTTCAATTTGATCACTTTACTGGTGAATCATTCTACAACGACAAGATGGACGCTATCGTTGATACACTTGAAGAAAAAGGCCTTCTAAAAGAAAGTCGCGGTGCTGAAATCGTTGACTTGTCAGAATACGACCTTTCACCAGCTTTGATTAAGAAGACTGATGGTGCAACACTTTACATCACTCGTGACTTGGCCGCTGCTAAGTACCGTAAAGATACTTTCGACTTTGTTAAATCACTTTATGTTGTTGGTAGTGAACAAGCAGAACACTTTACTAAGTTAAAGATTGTTTTGAAGAAGATGGGCTACGACTGGTCAGATGATATTGACTACATCCCATTTGGTTTGATCACAACAGGTGGTAAGAAGCTTTCAACACGTAAAGGTAACGTTATCTTGCTTGACGACGTGCTAAACGACGCTGTTAACCTTGCTAAGAAACAAATCGAAGAAAAGAACCCAGATCTTAAGAACAAAGATGCCGTTGCTGAAGCAGTTGGTGTCGGTGCGGTTGTCTTCCATGATTTGAAGAATGATCGTCGTGACAGTTTCGACTTTAACCTTGAAGAAGTTGTTCGTTTTGAAGGTGAAACTGGCCCTTACGTTCAATACACAAACGCTCGTGCATTAAGTATCTTGAGAAAAGCTGGCGAAGTTGATTATAGCGATGCCAAAGACTTAGCTGTTACAGCTCCAGAAGCTTGGGATACTATCAAGTTACTTCAAAGTTTCCCTAGCGTTGTAGAACGTGCCGCTAAGGATTACGAACCATCAGTTATTGCTAAGTATGTTTTGAAGCTTGCTAAGAGTTTCAACCAATACTATGCACACAGTAAGATTTTGGCTGATGACGAAGGCTTGAAGGCTAGACTTGCATTAGTTAAGTCAGTTTCAGTCGTGCTACAAATGTCATTAGGACTATTAGGTGTTAAAGCCCCAGAAGAAATGTAGGGTGAATCAGTTTTGGATAGAAAACTTTTCAGCGAACTATCAGAAATAAAAACAACCACACTAGATTTAGCGTGGTTGTTACTGGCAATAGGTTTCTCTTATCTGAATTATGAAACTTTCAATTTCTTCTATGGTCTCTTAGGTTTCATAGTTGTGTTCTTTATTCATTTATTTATTAACTTCCATAATAATTATATGGATTATAAGAATTCAACTAGCGAAGAGTATCGTGAAAAAATTAGTACCATCGGTATTAATCGCGAATCATTGGCAATAGTCAGAAAATGGATGTACGGTTTGGCCATTTTTCCATTAATTATTGGGGCCTATCTAGTATATAAAACGGGTTGGATTACATTGGCGATCGGGGTCGTCGGAGTTTTAATCGGTTTGTTATACTCAGCAGGTCCTAAGCCGCTGAACTCAACAATGTTTGGGGAAGCAGCGGTGGCTATTGCCATAAGCCAGCTAGTTCCAATGGCCTACTCCTATCTAGGGCTAGTCGGAACAGCTAAGTTTGATTCTAGTACTGCCATTTCGGTAATCATAATCTGTTTGCCCAATACATTCGCATTCTTCTGTGCGGAGTTGAGCAATGGGACTTGTGATCTAGAAGCAGACATTAAAAATGGTCGTCATACATTGGTTAGTAAAGTAGGAAAAGCCAATGCATTAAGTTTGTTCAAAGCTAGTTGGTCCTTAGCCTTCCTGCTAGTTCCAATTTTAGCTATTTTAAAAGTAGTGCCTTACATTACACTGTTAATCGTGCTGCTTTATCCAAGTATTTGGGACGACATTCGTCCTTATCTGAAGGAACAAGTTAAAACAATGACGTATCCTTTAGTAATCAAAGCTGTAAGCAAATTCTCCGTAACATATATTTTATTAATTGCTGTCGGGGCAGTTATTAAATTAGTTATGTCAGTGATTTAATTACAGTCGAATCAGAAAAAGTCAAAAAATCACTCCTAAAACTTCTTTCTGAATATAAAAGAAGAGCTCACCTAATTGTCGGGATTAGGTGAGCTTTTTGGTTGCTTTAAATCAGCACATATTAAATTATACATATTTTCGGGTAATTTTGCTTGAATAATTTTAGATTTTCCCGTAAAAGGTTGGCTAAATGTCAATTTATGAGCAAATAATAGTAACATTCCCGCCTTTTTATGGGGATTATAAAGAATATCATTTACGATTGGCCAATGATTATGTGCCAAGTGGACACGCAATTGATGAGTTCGACCGGTCAATAAATTTAGTTTTAAGAGGGCAAAATCGGCATTTTTCTCAATAACTTGATAGTTAGTCGTGGCGCTCAAACCATCTTCTGTAACCATGCGTTTACGAACATCAGTCGGATCTTGACCAATCTGTTGATCAATTGTTCCAGAGTCATTAATTGGAGCATCCAAATTGACCAAGGCCAAATATTCACGATGCAACGTTTTACTACTCAATTGGCGATTGAAAATGGGAACCAAATAAGGAGTTTTACTGATTAAAACCAATCCAGACGTTTCCATATCAATTCGATGAACCATGTAGGGATGCCCATCCTTGAGATAAGTTTCAACATCATTCATTAAAGAGTCATCTTCAGTGGATAAGTTGGGATGAGTTTTCTTACCAGCAACCTTATTGACGACAATAATATCATCATCTTCATAAACAACATCGACAGGGTCATGCCCAGGCAAGTAGTGTTGCTCAGTCCGCGGTGGAAAGTCAAAGTTTAAAGTAACGACATCCTGGTCTTGGACAATTGTGTTAAAAGAATGGTATTGCCCGTTGATGAGAACATCCTCTTGAATACGAAAGAAGTGCTGCCATTTTTTAGGAATCAGCCATTTTTTCAAGAGTTCCCGAATGGACAATTCTTCATTGTTTTCACGGTGATACGTGATGATTTTTTGATACATTTTAGGGCTCCTTTAAATATGCCGCCTCCGGTTGTCAGTAATGTCAGTCTGCGGTGCGACCGGTGCGAGCCAAGGTCTCGCGCCTCGATTTTGAGATTTGCAAGGTTCGCAAATCTCAAAATACGTCGGTTGTGTAAGGGCTAAAGCCTAACACAACTTGCACTGCGGACTGCATTACTGACAACCGGAGGCTAGATTATTTTAGTAGATGATTGGTTTGTGTAATTCAGGTAAATTATTTATTAAATTGGAAACTAATCTTTTTATGGTTCTTATTGGTAAATAATTTTTTTAATTATAGTAATTATTTTGCGTAATTATTTTATTGCTAAAACGTACTATCTTGAGTTCAAGTCAAACTAGTCGAAGGGTATCAGTAATATAGTCATGCCATGGAGGTAGCGTTATGGCTTTAGCCATTACACTACAGGGCGAGTTTGGAGACTTTCCGGTCTGTGGAAAGGCTTCAAACCGAGGTTCGAGACCGCACTGTGGCTCGGACCGGTCCTCATGGCAGGACTATATTACTGATGCCCGTAGACGGCCATTCCCAAACAACTTTTTAAATCTTCAGATAATGTGATAAAATTTGTTCTTATACAGAGGTATTTAAACAATGAATAATAACAATGGTTTTTGGGCTTGGCTTAAGCCTAAATTACTAGTTGCTTGGTCTTTTATAAAAAAATATTGGAAGAGATATCAGCTTACTAGATGGTTAATCTTGCTTGTTTTGACATTGATCCTAGTCTTGAGTAGTTATTGGACATATAAGGCTAAGACAAGTAACGTGGACGATTTACAGTCATCATTGCAAACGAAGACGACTATTTTAGATAAAGACGGCGATGATGCCGGTCAGCTTTACGCTAATAAGGGTACTTACGTTAGTTATGATAAAATTTCCAAAAATATTCAGAATGCAGTTACTTCAACTGAGGACCGAACTTTTTGGACTAATCCAGGTTTTAGTATTAAAGGTTACGCTAGAGCGGCAATCGGTTACGTCATTCACCATGGTATTTCCGGTGGTGGTAGTACTTTAACGCAACAATTGGCTAAGAATTCACTTTTAACTCAGAAACAGACTTTAGCTAGAAAAGGTGAGGAACTTTTCTTATCGATTGAAATTAATCGAGTTTATTCAAAGAAAGAAATTATCACCATGTATTTGAATAACGCTTACTTTGGTAATGGGGTCTGGGGTGTTCAAGATGCTTCCGAAAAATATTTCGGTAAAAATGCATCTGAATTGAATCCCGCTGAAGCTGCCGATTTGGCTGGTATTTTAAAGGCTCCAAATAATTATAATCCAATTGACAGCATGAGTAATTCGACTGCTCGCCGTAATTTAGTATTGGACTTGATGGTTGAAAATAATAAATTGACAGCTTCTCAAGCCACATATTATAAGAATACCGCAATTGCCTTGAATGACAATTATGAAGTCAGCAGTTCTTACAAGTATCCATATTTCTTTGATGCTGTTATTGATGAAGCTGTTAATAAGTATGGTCTCAAAGAAGACGATATTTTGAATAAAGGTTATAAGATTTACACAACTTTGGATCAGAGAATTCAAGGCTCAATGCAGTCATCATTTGATAGTAGCTACTTGTTCCCAAATAATGCTGCTGATGGAACCAAGGTACAAGGTGCTTCAGTTGCAGTTGATCCAAAAACTGGTGGTATTTTAGCCGTTGTTGGTGGTCGTGGAGATCATACTTTCCGTGGCTTTAATCGAGCTACTCAGATGAGACGTCAGCCGGGTTCAACAATTAAACCATTAGCCGTTTATACGCCAGCTATTGAAAATGGTTACAGTTACGATTCAGAATTGCCTGATAAAATCACTAGTTTTGGTAAAAATAAGTATACACCAACGAATGCTGATGGAATTTATCAAGATTCATTGCCAATGTACAAGGCTTTGTATCAAAGTGAAAACGTTCCTGCTGTAGCGTTGTTGGATAAGATTGGTGTCAAAAAGGGTGTCAATTCAGTTGAAAACTTTGGAATCAAGGTACACAAGAATGATCAAAACTTGGCCTTAGCTTTAGGTGGGTTGGAGACAGGTGTTTCACCAATTCAAATGGCACGTGCATATACAGCCTTTGCTAATGAAGGTAGACTTTCTGATACTCACTTTATTACAAAAGTTGTTGATTCAACTGGGACTGTTTTGGTCAACAATACAAGCAATTCAACTAAGCAGATTATCAGTAAAAATACTGCGAAGGAAATGACTAGTATGATGCTTGGCGTCTACAACGAGGGTACTGGTAAACTTGCTAAGCCTGCTGGCTATCAAATTGCTGGTAAGACTGGTAGTACTGAAGTTCCTGAATCTTACGGTTATGCCGGTACCAAGGATCAGTGGATGATTGGTTATACGCCAGACGTCGTAGTCGCTAGTTGGATGGGATTTGACAATACTGACCAGAATCACTTCCTCTCCGGAGCTAATGAGAATGGTATGTCGACCTTGTTTAAGAACGAAATGACTAATATTCTACCTGCGACAAAAGCTACTAGTTTTGGTGTTAAAGATGCTTCCAGTTTAGCCCAAGGCAACACATCTGATAGTGGTGATAACGATATTGCTAAATCTATCCAAGATGGGGTAAACAACGTTAAAAATAAAGCTACAGAATGGTATAATGATATTAAGAACTTTTTTGGTCAATAGGAGGACTATATGAACATTTACGATAGCGCCAATCAACTTGAACAAGATTTGAGAAAGACAACTGAAGTTGCTGATTTGAAGCTTGCTTTCGAAGCTGTTAAAGCTAACGATTTGGCTTACAAGCTTTTCGACAAAGTTCAAAACAAACAATTTGAACTTCAACAAAAACAAATGCAAGGTCAAGAAATTACAGACGACGACATTAAAGCAATGCGTGAATTGACAGATCAACTTTCAAATTACACTGAAATCCAAAACTTAATGGAAAAAGAGCAAAAGATGAATTCGATGATGGATGAATTGAACAAAATCATTTCAAAGCCTATCGCAGAAATTTATCAAGATAAATAACAAGGACTTAGGGCTTAAGTAATTTGCTCAAGTCCTTTTCTTTTACAAGGGAGTTTTAGCATGAAGTTTTTGCACGCAGCAGATTTACATTTAGACACACCTTTTATTGGCATTAGCAATTTTTCAAAAGAGTTACAAAAGCAGTTGCAAGATTCAACTTATCAAGCGGCTAAGAAACTCTTTGAAACCGCGTTAGCTGAACAAGTTGATTTCGTTATTTTAGCGGGCGATATCTTTGATGATACCGACAGTTCACTGAAAGCACAGATGTTTTTGCGAGACGAGTTTGAAAAATTGAACCAAGCCAATATCAAGGTATATTTAATTTACGGTAATCATGATTATTATCGTAATAATTTTGCTGTGGTGAAATTTCCTAGTAATGTGACAGTTTTTGGACCAGAAGTTTCAACTGTTGAACAGATAACTAAAGACGGTCAACGTGTTGGGCTGACTGGTTTTAGTTATCACCAACAACATATTAATCAAGCAATTGGTAAAGAATATCCTAACCGTGGCGACTTTGACTATCAAATTGGGATTTTGCACGCTGGTGTCGGGGATGACAATTATGCGCCATTCCAAGTCAGTGATCTGTTGCAAAAAGGCTATGATTACTGGGCTTTGGGACACATTCATAAACGTCAGATTCTTCATGAATCGCCAATGGTCGTTTACTCTGGTGACATTCAGGGACGTAACCAAAATGATATTACTCCAAAAGGCTTTTACATCGTTTCAGTTGAGAATCACGTTACGGAGATGAAGTTCGTTAAGAGTAGTATTTACACTTGGGACAAAGCTACGATTGAAGCCCGAGCTGAAGATACCGTGGACTCCTTGATCAATAAAATCACCGATATGTTGGATAATCCGGCTGTATTGTTGACGTTGAATATTAATAACGCTCAGAAGTTGAGTGCTGATGTAGTAAAAACTATTAATCGTAATGAAATTTTGCAACACTTTAATCAAGTTCAAACGCAAAGTGTTCTGTATAAAATCTATTTGAAATTCAATGACAATCCGCAATTGTCACAAATTGACCAGAAGTATTGGGATGAGGCTGAACAAAAGGCCATTAATTTAGATGATATTAAGGATCTCGATAGTAAGTTGTATTCATCAAGTATTATCCGTGATCATATTAATGATCCTGATTTCTTGAAAGTCATCACGGAAATGACTCGTAATACGATCAATCAAAAATATACTGGAGAGTAATCGTGAAATTAGTTAAAGCAAATATCTACGGTTTCGGTAAATGGATCGACCAAAAATTTAACTTTGAACAAGATTATCAGGTTATTTTTGGTGATAACGAGGCTGGAAAAACGACACTGTTGAACTTTATTCAAAGCATTCTCTTTGGATTTGCTTCAGCACGTGGCGATAATAAATTTTTACAATATAAACCCCGTAACAGTGGTAAATACGGTGGTGAATTAGTTTTTAAGGCTGATGATGAAAGTCTCTGGACTGTACGTCGAGTCGATGGTAAAGGTGATGGAGAGGTGACACTTTATCATGGGGATGACGAAGTTCCAGTTAGTTTGTTGTCGGAAATTATCGGTAGCTTTACAAAAGATGACTTTGAGAATACTCATGTTTTTGACGATAAAAGTATTCTCTCAATCTATGGCTTAGACGAGACCAAATTGGAAACTGAAGTCATGTCGATTGGTGCTGTTGGTAGTAAAGAATGGTTGGCTACTGCGGATAGTTTGGAACATGCGGCTGACGATATTTATAAGCCTCGTGGTCAAAAACAACCGTTAGTTGTCAATTTGAAAAAGGAAACAGAGTTAGTTGAAGATAAGTCTGAGATTGAGAATCAACAAGTGGCGTATCAACGAGTCAAGTCAGAATTAGATAAAACTGAAAAAGACTTTGACGATAATGCCGTTTTATTGAAACAAGCTAGTGAAGCTGAAAATAACTTACGTAATTTAGATAAGAAGTGGTCACGTTACGAGCAATTGCAACAGAGCCACGATCCGAATCATACGCCAAGCCGATTGATTCAAAATGAAGACTGGGAGCGAGTTTTAAAAGCTAATCAGGAATTGAGCACGCTCAAGGAAACCTCAACCCCTAATAAAATTGCCGATTTAGATAACGTTGAAAAGAACGTTCTCAAAAATTATCGAATTAATCAGACACGATTGGATTATGTTCGGAATCAGAAGTTTGAATTACAAAACTTACAATTTCACCGTGACGATATGAATTCCAAGCTTTTGAAAGTTGATACACAAGTGGACCAGCTCTTCAAAAATCATCCCGAATTGTCGGAGCATATGTTGCCGTTGACTGGGGATGAGATTGATCAGTTGACGCCACAAGCTAATAAGGCAAATAATATGCCATTGATTGTCTGTGGTGTGGCCGTAATTCTAGCTTTTATCATCAATCCATTACGTTGGGTATTCGTGTTAGCTGCTATTGCTAGTGGTGGTTGGTATTGGTATCAAGAACGTGTTAATAGTGCCAAGGCTGACTTGGGCAATTATCCATTTTTGCAGGAGAAAGGTTACGTTGGACTATCTCGAGAAGCAATTTTAGGTATTCAAGGAACGGTAATTGCTTTGGATAACTATCACACGACTCAAAAGGGTTTGGCTGATGGCATCAAGTCGATTGAGGTTGACCTGAACAAGTGGCGCAATATTTTGTTGGAATTGAATGTGGTTGATGAATCTTACAAAGATGATAATTATAATGAACAGATTGAAAAATACTTTGCTCGTTTGGACCAAATTCAAGCTAAAGCTGATATTGCTGAACAGAGTCAGGCTCAGACACAAAAGATTGCTGACAATCGAGATAGACGTTTGCATCAGTTGAATAAGGAAATTTTTGCTATTTTGCAGAAGTATCAAGCTGTTAATATGAATATGTTCACGCAGATGCATACGCAACAAATTGAAAACCAAAAGACTTTGTCTCAAATTAAACAAGACAAGGACTTCCTTGGAAATGATCTGTCAGAATTACAAAAGTATGCGGATCACAATACTTTGAGTGAAGAGTTGAATCAGGCCACTTCCAAGAAGAATGCTCTGGCTGACAAAAACAATGAGTTGAGTCGTCAGATGGGTTCATTGAAGGAACAGATGCAACAGATTTTTGACAATAAACAGTATCAACATATTGTTAGTGAATTGGCTCAAAATAAGCAGGATATTATTGAAAACTATGATGAATGGATTTCCAACAAATTGGCCAGCAGTTGGATTCGGAATATGTTGAATATTGCGACTGAAAATCGTTATCCAAAGATGATTGAGAAGGCAACGCAGTATTTTAGTTTGCTGACGAATCATCATTATATTAAAATTGATTTCAAGAGCCGAGATATTGTGGTCACGAGTGCCAATAAGAATGTTTTCGATGTCCATGAGTTATCAAAAGCAACAACGATTCAGTTGTATTTAGCTCTACGCTTGGCCTTTGTCACTGAAATTTCTGATTTGATCAAGTTGCCAATTTTGATTGACGATGCTTTCGTTGATTTCGACCTTTCTCGTAAAGAGAACGTGTTCGAATTGATTCAAGAGATTGCCGAGACGAATCAAGTTATTTACGTGACAGCTAATCAGCCTGAAGGTGTTCCAGAAGACCATATTCTGAAATTGGAGGAGAATGAGATTGCCTAAACAAATAATTGATTTTAATAAGGGCGAAGACATGAGTTTGGAAGTTATTATCAAACGTTCCGACTTTCGTTTAGCCAAGAATGGTAAAAATTTCTTGTCATTAGTATTTGAAGACAAGTCAGGTCAAATCCCTGGTAAATATTGGGATGCTAGTGAAGCCGATGCCGAAAAATATCACGTAGGCACGATTGTTCAACTAGAAGGCCGACGCGACTTGTACCAGGGTAAACCTCAAGTTAATATTACTCGTTTGGGCCTATTAGACCCTGAGACAGTCGACATGTCACAGTTCGTTCAGACTGCTCCAATGAAAAAAG
This sequence comes from Companilactobacillus heilongjiangensis, assembly GCF_000831645.3. NCBI lineage: Bacteria > Bacillati > Bacillota > Bacilli > Lactobacillales > Lactobacillaceae > Companilactobacillus > Companilactobacillus heilongjiangensis. The sequence goes on along the minus strand of NZ_CP012559.1, from coordinate 1,620,800 downwards.
TCGATATGGAAAATGAATTTGACGATGTTTTCTTACAAATTACCAATGGTGCATGGAATCGAATTGTCAGATTTCTATTTAAGAAGTATCACGACCGCTTCTTTACCAGTGCTGCAGCTAAGAGCAATCACCACGATTTCCAAGGTGGCTTAGCTTATCATACATTGAGCATGGTACGGATGGCTGAAAGTATTTCTGACCAATATCCACAAATTAACCGAGCATTACTAATTGCCGGTGCATGTTTGCATGATTTTGGTAAAATTATCGAATTGACAGGTAGCCTAGATATTGAATATACCTTCGAAGGTAACATGTTAGGCCACATTACGATAGTTGATGAAGAAATTGTAAAAGCTGCTCAGGAGCTAAATATCAGCCTTGAAAGCGAAGATATGATCTTACTTCGTCATATGATCTTGTCGCATCACGGATTATTGGAATATGGTTCACCAGAAAGACCTAAAATTTTGGAAGCCGAAGTTTTGCATAATATCGATATGATGGATGCTTCAATCAACATGATTACTAAGGCAATCGACAAGACAGAGAATGGCAAGTTTTCTGAACGAATCTTTGGTTTAGATAATCGAGCATTTTATAAACACAGTTAACTTGGGATTCCGCCAGAGGTTGCCTCATGTTTTGTGAAAAGTAGTATGATTATAGTATTTTGAATTGATGTAGTTAAATTAGATTTATTTGAATAGGTAAAAAGCTTAGTAATCAGATTCTTTGGTTACTAAGCTTTTTTAGGTATTGGGATGTGTGATGGAAGTTGATTAAATTTACCATCAATAAAAAAATTAGTTGGATGAATACTCTCAGTTCTGGAAACGGCGGTACAAATTGACAATTAACTTCATATCGTGATATTGTATGCCTAATAAATATGAGAGGTACGTATATGCTGGATATTCAATAAGGTAGTTTTAAACGAACACAAAATTTTAGCAGACAATGTTCTGCTTTGTTTAGTGTACCCACCTTATTGATAACTGAAGAAGCGTAGCTCTCATTACTTCTAGTTATTTGTGCGCAGTGGGTAACTGCGCTTTTTTGTTCTCGCGAGTTGTGGGTATGCCCAACGCGAAGGGAAAAATAAAAATTGAATAATACTTTAAAAAAATACGGATTAACAGAAAAAATTGAATTGGAATCAAAGCAATATAATGATTTAAGTCTTGCTCGTGTAATTGAACAGCAACGTAATATGTATAAAGTGATAAGTGCTGAAGGTGAATTGAATGCCAAAGTTTCAGGTAAGTTTGAGTATCAATCTGATTCACAGGATGGTTTTCCAGCAGTGGGAGATTGGGTAATGGTTTCCATTATTGATGATACGCAAGCGATAATTCATAATATTTTGAAACGTAAAAGTTTAATGAAACGAAGTTCGTCTGGTTCACAGAAGTCAGGGCAAGTGATTGTTGCCAATGTTGATTATATTCTCATCTGTATGTCGCTGAATGAAAACTTCAATGTCCGCAGAATTGAACGTTATCTGACAGTCGTTTGGGATAGTGGTGCAACACCAGTTATTGTTTTGACAAAATCAGATTTATGCCAAGACTTGGAAGAAAAGATGCTTGAGTTAGAAGAAGTAAGTTTAGGGACGGATATTGTCGTCTGTTCAGCGGAAAATAATGAAGGATTTGAAAACTTAGACAAATATACTGTGGCCGGAAAAACAGTTGCTCTAGTCGGATCATCAGGCGTTGGTAAGTCGACTTTGATAAATCATTTAATCGGTAAAGCAGTTTTAACAACTAAGACGATTAGAGCAGATGATGGCAAGGGAAGACACACAACGACACATCGACAAATGTTACCAGTACCCAATGGCGGAGTCGTAATAGACACCCCAGGAATGCGTGAGTTAAAAATATTTACAGGTAACTTGTCAAAAACATTTGATGACATCGAAGAATTAGCAGGACAATGCAAGTTTAGAAATTGCACACATACCAATGAACCAGGGTGTGCAATAAAAGCTGCCATTGAAGTCGGAGATTTAGATCCCGATAGATTTAAAAGTTATCAAAAGTTGCAACACGAAATGTCATACAATGGATTGAATTCGAAGCAGTTAGAAAATGAAAAAATAAATCGATTGTTTGGCAGTAAAAAAGAAATGAAGGCGCACATAAAAAAATATCGCAAAATGGGAAAAAGATAGACTGTGGTTTAGCTGAAATGTCTAGATGACCTTAACTGAAACGAAAAAGCTTAGTAACCAGATTGATTGGTTGCTAAACTTTTTTGAATTGTATAAGTTAATTTTAAAAAATATTTTTAGTTTGATTATTTATTAATTTAAAAAATAAATTAGTTGGAAGAACTGAGGGTATTCATCAGCAGCGAAAGTGGCGTTATTGCTTTAGCAATTACACCACCGGGCGTGTTGGAGACTTTCCGGGTTTTGGAAAGGCTTCAACCGAGGTTCGAGACCGCTCTTTGGCTCGAACCGTACCGCGGTGCGCCTGGCATGGGCGTTAACTTAGAGGTGAAAGTCCTCTGTGAACCGTAGTAGTCGGAATCACTAGCTTAGGACAAGGGTGTCCATCGTGAGGTGGAATCTGAAGGAAGTCCAAGGCAAAGTACCGAGCTGATGTACAAGAAGTGGCTATAAGGCTGGATTTGCAGGATAAGGGTGCCGCGGAATTCAAATCCGATCACTACTGCAAGGGCAAATCAAGTAGAGCCAACAGCTACATGGTACGAAAGTTAACGTTCTTACCCAGGGAGGTCTGTATCGAATGTCTGGCAAGGACTCGAAATGAGTCCTACAGACAAATTAGGCCGTGATGTCTAACTGAACGATGCAGAAGTCAGCAGAGGTCATAGTAGTCGCTTTGCGACGAAGGACTGAACATTAATAATTCTTTTCGATATTGGAGGTGGAAGCGATGCGACAATCGCAGAAAATAGAATGTAAATTCGACCATTTTAATGCTCACATATGTGAACAAATGATGGTACGTAGCGCCGCTTCTGGCGAAAATACGAATAAGAATGGCATTTCATTTAAGCAACTAGTTTTAGATGAAAATAATCTCAATAGAGCCTATAAGCGAGTCAAGGAAAACAAGGGTGGAGCTGGCATAGATGGAATGACTGTCTATGACTTGTTCGACTATATTCGTAAGAACAAGGAAGCACTACTTAAGTCCTTAAGTGATTCAACTTATAAACCTAGCCCCGTCAAAAGGGTAGAAATACCTAAGCCAAATGGGACTATGCGTAAGCTTGGTATACCAACAGTCTTCGACCGTGTGGTACAACAAGCAGTGGCGCAGGTTATGAGCCCTATCTTTGAGAAAATCTTCTCTAACAACAGCTTTGGATTTAGACCAAATCGAAGTGCCCATGACGCAGTAAAACAGGTTGTGAGTTTTTACAAGCAAGGCTATCACGTTGTGATAGACCTTGACCTAAAGTCTTACTTCGACACGGTGAACCATGATTTACTTATCAAGTTCATCAAGCAATATACTGATGATGAATGGTTGTTAAATCTAATTCGTAAGTTCCTAACCAGTGGCGTAATGGATGGAAAACTATTTCAAGAAATGGAAAAAGGTACGCCTCAAGGCGGTAACCTTTCTCCACTCTTGGCCAACATATATTTAAATGAGCTGGACAAGTTATTGACCACCCGTGGTCATAAATTCGTCCGCTACGCTGATGACTGTAATATTTATGTCAAAAGTAAACGAGCAGGAAGAAGAGTCCTGAATAGTATTTCAAGGTTCCTAGAAAGTGGTTTAAAGCTAACTTTAAACCAAGAAAAGACCAAAATTACAGTGCCAACAAAGTCAAAGTTTTTAGGATTCTCTTTAGGCTTTACCAACAAGGGCGTATGTTTACGCCCGAGCTATCAAGCCGAAAAGAGGGTCAAGCAATCGCTAAGAAAACTCACAAAGAGGAATCGAGGTCGAAAGCTTGAAGTTATCCTGAAAGAAATAAGACAAAAGATGGTTGGATGGCTCAATTACTATGGAATTGGTGCGATGAAGGATTTTATCAGAAAACTTGATTCTTGGTTGCGAGCACGTATTAGACAATATATTTGGAAGTCATGGAAAAGACCCAAAGCAAAGTATAGGAAGTTGGTTAAATTAGGCGTGACACGGCGTCAAGCGTTTATCTGTGCAAACTCCAGTAAAGGATACTGGCGAACAGCGCACAGCAGTGTGGTGCAACACGCCCTAAGCAAGAAAAAGCTAGAATCTTTTGGCCTAATAGACATGACCAAAAGACTCCAGTCTTTGCAAAATGCTTAAATTAATGAACCGCCGTATACGGAACCGTACGTACGGTGGTGTGAGAGGTCGGTATCGTGAGATACCTCCTACTCGATCAGCAGATGAATACTCTCAGTTCTGGAAACGGCAAACCCTAAAACAATGTAGTCCAAATCAACTGAAGATTTAAAATAATCAAAATGACAGCCACGACCCAAGAGACATACTTGACCCATTTCCGATTAACAAATGACCCCATCAACTTCTTATCACTAGTAAAGATAATCAATGGGATCATTGCAAATGGCAACGCTATTGATAGGAAGACCTGTGAGAATGTTAATAGACTTTCAATTTTAGCTTCGTTACCTTTGTAATAAATGGCGAAGGCCAAAACTGGGGTGATTGAGATTAGACGTGTTAAAAGTCTTTGTGCCCAAAGAGGCATTCTCAAGTGAATAAATCCTTCCATAATCATCTGTCCAGCAAGGGTCCCGGTGATTGTTGAACTTTGACCAGAAGCTAGGAGGGCAATTGCGAAAAGCATACTCAACATTGGGCTGGCAATCGCACCAACGATTTTCGAATCACTTAAAGCATTGAATAAGTCGGCGAAACGGCCTAAATCACTATGAGTTCCGTAAAATAAAGCAGCACCTAAGATCAGTAACAAACTATTGACGACAAAGGCGAGTGTTAATTGAATATTTGAATCAGCAATCGTAAACCTAATTGTCTTTTTGACTGAAGCATGATCATGAATATCATACTTTCTAGTTTGAGAAATTGATGAACCAAGGTATAAGTCATGGGGCATAACGGTTGCACCAACGATACCTAGGGCCATGTACAACATTGGTTGATTAGTTAGAATTTTAGCTCTAGGGACATATCCACCCAAAACACCTAAGGCATCAGGCTTTGACAAAAATACTTCATATGCGAAGACAAACAGGATAACGGCAACTAAAGTAGCGACAATCGCTTCAATTTTATGAAATCCTAAACGCATTAGGAACAATAAGATCAAAACATCAAAGGCAGTGATAGTAATACCGAGAATCAGTGGAAATCCGAATAGCAATTCCAGTGCAATACCAGAACCGATGATTTCCGCCACATCAGTTGCCATGATAGCAGCCTCAGTGATAATCCACAGGATAAGGCCACCAGTTTTTGAAGTTCGTTCACGGGTTAGTTGTGCCAAGTCACGTCCGGTAACAATACCTAAGCGAGCTGACATTGCCTGCAACAACATCGCAATTAAACTAGATAGTAAAACAACGCTCAGCAGGATGTATTTGAATTGCGCACCACCACCGATAGATGTAATCCAGTTACCAGGATCCATGTAACCAACCGCAATTAGCGCCCCTGGTCCAGTGTAGGCTAATAGAGTTTTAAAATAACCGGCATTGTCAGGAACATCGATTGAGCCATTGATCTCGTCAAGACTCTTTCGTTGCTTGCCAGTATCCTCGATGAATTTGCTTTCGTGTTCTTTATCATTCTTGTGTTTCAAAATGACAAGACCTCTTTTCGTAGTTTGTTAATTCTACTTGTGAGGTTCCTTTTTTAACGAACGACAATAACTGAAACAGGGGCACGCTTAGCTAATCTAGGTCCAATCGCACCACTAATTTTAGAGTGGGGGAATTGAGTGTCAGCTCCAGTTACTATCAAATCCGGTTTAAAATCTGGAATCACACGTTCTAGGATGACGTCGTCAACGTCGCCACCTTCATAAGCAAGCGGTTCAACCTTTTTCAAACCATTATCTTCAGCTGCTTTAACGTATTCTTGAACTGATTTCTTTAAATCTTCACGTTTCTCACTGATTTTAGATGGAGTTAAAGAATCGAAAATGTTAATATCTTCACTTTCCATAACAGAAACAATTCCCAAAGTGGCATCGTAATCGTGAGCAAGGGTGATGGCAAAACGAAAAGCACGGGTAGTAGACTCGTGATCGTCCTCATCAACCGTAAGTAAAATACGTCTGTAAATTAAAGGATCTTGAATTTCTTTATTATCCATAAAATATTTCCTCCTAATACCATTATCATACATGTACAAAATGGCAACACAAGTGAAAGAAGCCGCAATAAAGAGCCTCTAAAAATAAATTAATAGAGTTAATAAATTGTAATTCTAGAAAGTTAATTTTAGTTAACAATAAGGAATGGAGAGACTCTGGTTGAATCCCAAGATAAAACTTAATGTCATTGATGTTAAATAACAACATTCATTCTAATTATAATTATTATTGTGGCTGTTGTATCAGATATTGAGGAATTCTTAAAAATAGTTTTTAAGTAACGGAGATATTAGCGTTGTCAGCTTGAACTTTTTGTTTAGGATGTATGAACAATTATTAATTTAATGAATAGCCAAGCAAGCTTCTTTTAAAGTTATAAAAATATTTTTTAATTGCAGGTCTAATTTGAAAACCACTGCATCAAATCTATGGAAGAAGTTAGTTGTCAGAAATAAAATAGTCGGAGGTTGTCAGTAAATATAGTAAACAGTGGAGGTGGCGTTAAGGCTTCAGCCTTTACACCACAGGGCGACTTTGGAGACTTGCCGAACTATGGCAAGGCTTCAAATCGAGGTACGAGACCTTGGCTCGGACCGGTCCTCACTGGGGACTATATTTACTGACAACCGGAGACGGCACATATATATATAAACAAGAGCAAAAAAAATAACGCTGGAATTTACCAACGTTATTGATTGTTTATTAAATTATTTCTTTGCTGATGAAGTTGATGAAACGTAACCTGAAAGAACATCCTTCAAGTCGCTATCTTTAATAGATACATCAGCCTTCTTCAAGACTTTAGAGATAACCTTTTGCATAACAGTTGAATCTTGCATCCATGAAGCATATAGCTTAGATTTAAGTTCTGCTGTGTGATCGCTCATCTTACCCTTAGCAGGTTTCTTAACAAGTTTGATAACACTGTAACCGTAGCTTGTCTTAACAGGTGTATCTGAGTAGTCGCCGACTTTAGCTAACTTGTATGCAGCTGTCTTAAAGTCAGTATCGATGCTTGTTGTATCGTTATCAAAGGCAGCCATCTTACCACCTTTGTCTTTTGTAGCTGAGTCAGTTGAGTATTCCTTAGCTAACTTGGCGAAGTCTTCACCGTTTTGAAGTTTTGTAATAACTTCTTTAGCAGTGTCTTCTTTACTTACAAGAATTTGTGCAACTTGAATCTTAGGTTGGTAACTCTTCCATTCCTTCTTAAGATCTGCATTTGAAACTGTCTTGTTCTTCTTCAAAGCAACCTTTGTTAGAAGGTTAGTACGAATGTTCTTCTTGAATTGAGCAGTTGTCATACCATTTTGTTGAAGAATAGAGCTGAATGATGAACCATATTGACTCTTGTACTTGTTGTATTCACTGTTTACTTGCTTTGTGGATACATCCTTACCATATTGGTCTTCAAGGGCTTTTGTGATGATCATTGTTTGAAGTGTTTGTTTACCTGACGAAGAACTCTTCATTTCTTTGTAGTATTCGTCTTGGGTAATTCTTCCACCCTTTAGAGTAGCAACAGTCTTGTTACTTGAACAACCAGCAGCAACAACTGTAATCATAAATAGACCGGCGATAGCCAAGATCCATTTAGTTAATCGTTTATTCATCTTTACACATCCTTAATTAATATGTCTACAATTGAAAAGACTACCATAAAAAATAGTGAATAGTTTATCATTTTAGGAAAAAATCACAAAAAATTCATATTTGGCACTAATTTTTCTTGAGGTTATCAAGGTTCTCTTGCATATCGTGGATTGAACTTTGCAATTCTTCGATATCTGGCTTGATACTTTCGGAATATTTGGAAAGGTCACTTTGAATGCCAGAGAGAACTTCGGGAACTACGGCTGAATTTTTTTGGAGATCAGCTAATATATCTTTAAAATCTTTTATATTCTGAAATAACTTGGTATCATTGATACTAGGTGTGGTGTCTTTTGATTGGAACAACTGTACGGCAACGCCAGAAATTGTTCCAACTACGAATCCAGCAAAGAATTTCATATTAGTCCTCCAAGTTTTGTTTAATCTTGTCGGCACGTGCTTGTAGTTCTTCATTACTTACTAGACCGGTGTTATCTCCCCAGTGCATTGAGAAATCATCGTCTTTTGAATAGCGGGGCACTAGGTGGATGTGTGAGTGCATAACACTTTGATAAGCAATCTCACCATTGTTTTGGCAGATGTTCATACCGATAATGTCAGTATTTGAAGCTTTAATAGCACGAGCAATCATAGGGACCTTCTTGAAAACACGTTCAGCTAAATCTTCGTCATAGGCAAAGATATCTTGAACATGTTTCTTAGGTACTACAAGCGTGTGACCTGGGGTAACTTGAGAAATATCAAAGAATGCCTTGATGTCATCGTCCTCATAGATTGTTGTACTAGGAATTTCATTGTTGATTATTTTGCAAAAGATGCAATCATCCATAGAAAAATCTCCTTTCAAAAAACAGCATTATATTTACTATAATGCTATCATATTAACATTATTAAAAACAGATATAGGTGGTTTTAACCATGACTTTAGAAGTAAAAGAGCTGACCGGTGGATACGGTCAAGTATCAGTTTTGAAGAAAGAAACATTTAGTGTTGAAAGTGGGCAAGTCGTCGGACTAATTGGTTTGAATGGTGCTGGTAAATCAACAACCATCAAACATATTATTGGTTTGTTAACACCACGTGGCGGCCAAATTCTGATTGATGGAATCAGCTTGCACGATGATGTGGAAAAGTATCGAAAGAAGATTGCTTATGTTCCCGAAATGCCAATCCTTTATCCAGAACTTACATTAAAGGAACATATCAACTTAACGATAATGGCTTACGACTTGGATCACGATAAAACTTGGGAGAACGCTAATAAGTTGTTGAAGACTTTTAGACTCGACAATAAGTTGGATTGGTTCCCACAGAATTTCTCTAAGGGTATGAAACAAAAGGTTATGATTGTCTGTGCCTTTATGACCGATGCCAGTTTGTTCATTATCGATGAGCCATTTACAGGTCTTGATCCCTTGGCTGTTAACGATTTGTTAAATATTGTTGAAGCTAAGAAAAAAGCAGGGTGTTCAGTTTTGATGTCAACTCACGTTCTTGCTACGGTTCAAAATCATGCTGACAAGTTTGTCTTGATTAACCATGGTCAAGTACGTGCTGATGGTACGCTTGATCAATTGAAAGCTAAGTTTGATATGAAATCAGATGCCAATCTTGATGATATTTATATCAAGATGTCAAACGAGGATCTCTAATGTCAGAACTTTGGAATGAACGATTAAGAAGACATCAACTTAATCAATTCAAATATCTCAGATTGATCTTCAATGATAATTTTGTGTTGGCCTTTATTGTTTTAATTGGTGCTTTGGGATTTTGGTATTCTAATTTGTTGGGTACGATTCACCAAACATTAACATTTGGTAAGCCAATCGTTATTGTATTGCTATTCTTAGCAGTTCAAGTCGGTGGAATTGCCACTTTGCTTGAAGAGCCAGACAGCACGTTCTTATTAGTTAAGGAAAAAGATTTCTATAAGTACTTTAAATCAGCTAAGAATTATAGTAGCTTTTTACCTATTGTGACTTTGGCACTAGTCAATTTTCTATTGTCAGCTTTTGCTTCTCGTGGAGCAGGGTTAAAGATAATTGATATCGTGGTAATTGCAGTTGGTTTGATTGTTTATAAGTTAGCTTTTTTGAACGTTAATTTGATGGAAATATATGGTCGAGCACATTTTGGCAATGTTAGTATGCGTTTGGCTTCAAATATTTTGTTAGTGGTAGCTTTGGCGGTTTCAACATACTTATTCAGTTGGACAATGTTAATTGTTGCCGTAATTTACTACGTTTTCTTGAATGCTCAGGTGCGGACTTTGGAAACTAGTGGTCAATTGCAGTGGAAGTTAGCGATTGAGACTGAAGATCAACGCATGTTTCGTATCAAACGATTCTATAATTTATTTACTGACGTTCCCGGCGTTAACAGCAAAATCAAACGTCGCAAGTGGTTGGATGGCTTATTAACACCAATCAAACCGGTTTCTGGCAATACATACTTGTATCTTTTTGCTAGAGGATTCATCAGAAATAACGAATATATTGGCTTGTTTTTACGTTTGACAGTGATTCAAGCTATCATGTTGGCATTGATTGACAATTTCTATATCTCATTAATAGTAGAAATGCTCTTTATTTATTTGGTTGGTTTCCAATTGAAGCCTTACTTTAAAGAGGTCATGCAAAACTTGATGCAACGGCTTTACCCAATCAGCGGCAAGACGAAGATTGCTGATTTTACTAAATTAAGTACGACAATTTTGTCAGTTCAATGGATTATCAGTGCATTGGCAATTATTTACAAATTTGGGATGAGTATGAATAGCTTGATTATCATTGTTGCTGGATTAGCAGTCTTGATTTTCGTCAACTATTTCTACATGCCAAGACAATTGAAAAAATATCTAGATTAATGGAGAGAATTAATATTTATGCGATTAAGAAATAAGCCTTGGGCTAAAGATATGATCAATGACAACCTTGATATGATTGCCATTCAACCTGAAAACATGCAAGGCAAGTGGCAAGACCGTTTTGCTAAAAAACAACCTTTATTTATCGAAGTTGGTTCTGGTAAAGGTAGATTTATCACGGAATTGGCCAAACAAAACCCTCAAAATAACTACATTGCGATGGAAGTTCAAGAAGGGGCCATTGCTTTGGTACTAAAAAAGCAAGTTGAGTTAAAATTACCCAACTTGCAATTGTTGCTAGCTAATGGTGCTGATTTATCTGAATACTTTGCTGAAAGTGAAGTGGACGGAGTTTACTTGAACTTTTCTGATCCATGGCCAAAGACACGTCACGAAAAACGCCGTTTGACTTACAAATCATTCTTGAAGCGATACCAATACATTTTAAAAGATGATGGTTACTTGCAATTCAAGACCGATAACCAAGGATTGTTTGAATACTCATTGATCAGTATGAACAACTACGGAATGAAATTCGATGAAATCTCTTTGGACTTGCATAACAATGAGGGTCTAAATTCAAATAACATCGAAACTGAGTATGAAGAAAAGTTCTCAAAAAAAGGCTTCAGGATTAATTACCTGAAAGCCCAATTTAAAAATTAATTTTTATTTGATTACTGTACTTTTTTAATGTTTAATAGTTCACCTGTAATAGCGTCGGCGATGAAGTGATATTGGGCAACGTCGAATTCGTCCATAGTGGTTACGCCACCGACGATTCCCCAAGTTGCACGACCATTGACGTCAACTCTTTGGTAAAATGGTTCAACCCATGAACCGATTACTTTGCTATCTTCGCCCAAAACGGACTTAACTTTATTGATAATTTTCTCGCTATCTAGATGGTGTTTTACTAAGACTGTAGCGGCTGCAGATGCAGCAAGTACAGTACCAGCAACGATTAATGAACGGATACCTTTTTTACTCATAAAAATCACTCCTTGATTTCGATTTACTGATATATTACCACTATTATATATCAATCTAATACCCAAGAGCACTTAATTGACCGTTTAACAAATAAAAAGTATCTTATTGGAGAGGTGAAATATTATGAAGACATTTGAAGACTATGGCGTAAAAGACTGGCACGAAGTAACTAAAGAAGGCAAACACATTCTATTTTTCCATGCCGACTGGTGCCCAGACTGCAAATTTATCGAACCTAAATTGCCAGAGCTAGAACAAGAGTATTCTGATTTCAACTGGATCAGTTTCAACCGTGATGATAATATGGAAATTGCTCAAGAATTAGGCATTATGGGAATTCCTAGCTTTGTTATTATTGAAAATGGCAAAGAAATTGGTAGACTAGTAAATAAAGATCGAAAAACGAAACAAGAAGTTGAGACCTTTATTAACGGCGTGATTAACAAATAGAACACTAAAAGTACTAGTTAAATATCCCGTCTACAGAGCTGGGAAATATTCTCAAGCTGTGCGGAACGGTTCGAGCCAAAAAGCGGGTCTCGAACCACGGCACACAAATATTTCCCAGCTCTTCCGACTAATTTATTGTTAGTATTTAAATGTAAAAGGTATTTGTTTATGTTGGTTTTAAATACTTTTAATGGATTGGTAATCGGTATCTGAGTAAATAGTACATATTTTTGAATATGTCATGTCTAGAGCTGAGAAATATTTCTCAGCTCTTTCGACTGGTTATGGTTATTTTTAATTGATTTGGTGTAAAATTTGAAATGTTGGTTTTTAAGTATGCATTCAAACATGGTGAATAAATATTCCTATAATCAGTTTATTAGTATCAGAACCAACTAGTCGGAAAATCTGATAGTATTTACTCGCAGTGGAAGTGGCGTTAGAGCTTTAGCTCTTACACCACCGGACGTGTTTGGATACTTGCGTTTCTTGCAAGGATTCAAACCGAGGTTCGAGACCGAACTTTGGCTCGGGCCGTTCCGCACAGCAGGGGAATACTAGCAGATTTGGAGACGGCATATTTATAAACACTGCATGTTAATTAAAAAATAATTTAATCAAGTGAGGGAAAAAACTTGCTATTAAGCTTTTATAATCCAGATGTTTTAGGGGACGTCTTATTAGTTGAGACAGCGGAAGATGTTGCAGCTCAAGAGACAACTCAAAAAGACAATGTAGTACGTATTTTTAACACAGAAAATGATGCTCTAATCGGTTTCAACATTTTTGGACTTGGTGAAGAACTAGGTATCCAAAATGAATCTGGTCAAGTATTTCTTGACGACAAGCAAGTAGACATTTTAAATAGTGCCATTGCTAAAGCCGGTTTTTCTGATAAATTAGTGACTGACAATAGTCCTAAATTCGTTATTGGACATGTTGAAGAAATGAAGGAACACCCTGATTCAGATCATTTGCATATTACACAGACTGATGTTGGTTTGGACAAACCAGTTCAAATCGTTTGTGGTGCCCCAAATATTGATCAAGGTCAATTAGTTGTTGTTGCTTTGCCCGGTGCGGTAATGCCAACAGGAGCCGAAATCTGGCCTGGTGAATTACGTGGTGTCGACAGTTTTGGTATGATTTGTTCTGCTAGGGAACTTGGTATTCCTAATGCACCACAAAAACGTGGTATCCTTGTACTTGATAATGGTACAGCTGGCCAAGCATTTGATTTTGAAGCAGCAAAGAATTTGTTCGATTAGGAGTTATTATGGAAAATACAGTCTATCATTTTGTTGGAATTAAAGGTACTGGTATGAGTGCTTTAGCACTTATTTTGAAGGACCTCGGATATGAAGTTCAAGGATCAGATATTGATAAATATACATTTACTCAACGTGGTCTTGAACAAGCAGGCATTAAAATCTTACCTTTCGATGCAGATAACATTCACGAAGGTTTGACTATCGTTAAAGGAAACGCTTTTAGTGATGACCAAGTAGAAATTAAAAAAGCTAATGATATGCATTTATCAGTTATTACATATCCTGAATTAGTTGGTAAATTAGTTGACGGTTATACATCAATCGGTATCGCTGGTTCACATGGTAAGACAAGTACAACTGGACTTTTGGCACATACTTTAAGTGGTATTGCTAAGACTTCATACTTGATCGGTGATGGTACTGGTAAAGGTATCAAAGACGCTAAGTTCTTCGTTTTTGAAGCTGATGAATATCGTCGTCACTTCTTAGCTTACTCACCAGATTACTTAATCATTACTAATATCGACTTTGATCACCCCGATTATTTCTTCGGTGGAATCAACGATGTTGTTGATGCATTTGAGTCAGAAGCTAGAAAGACTAAGAAGGGTATCTTCATCTGGGGTGAAGATGCACATGCTAAGACTATCAAAGCTGATGCTCCAATTTACACATATGGTTTGAACGAATCTGACTATATCCGTGCTACAAATATCAAACGTACTGTTAAAGGTTCATCATTCGATGTAACTATTAATGGCGAAGATATTGGTAATTTCCAAGTTCCATTGTTCGGTGAACACAATGTTCTTAATTCACTTGCTGTCATCGGAGTCGGTCACATGGAAAAACTTGACCATGCTTTGATCAACCGTGAATTACAAACATTCAGTGGTGTTAAGAGACGTTTCAGTGAAAAGAAAGTTGCTGATCAGGTTATCATTGATGACTATGCTCACCATCCACAAGAAATCAAAGCTACGATTGATGCTGCTAGACAAAAATATCCTGACAAAAAGATTGTTGCTGTCTTCCAACCACATACTTATACAAGAACTCTTGCCTTGATGGACGACTTTGCTAAGTCACTTGATTTGGCAGATGAAGTTTACTTGACTAACATCTTCGGTTCAATTCGTGAAGCCCACGGTGATATTACAAGTAAAGATCTTGGCGACAAGATTCATAAGGGTGGACAAGTTATTACACTTGATGACCTATCACCATTATTGGATTATCACAATACTGTGATGATTTTCATGGGTGCTGGAGATGTTCAAAAGTATGAAACTGCTTATGAACAATTATTAAGCACTTTGAATCCTAATCAACAATAAAAAAATATAACCAGCTATCTTATATGATGGCTGGTTATTTATTTATATATATATATTGCCGCCGGAGGGGACGAGTGATAAAGCCCGCTATGCGACCGGTTCGAGCCAAGGTCTCGAACCTCGATTTTGAACTCCGAGAAAATCGCTCGAATTTCAAAATACGTCGGTGTTGTAATGGCTAAAGCCATAACAACACTTGCACAGCAGGTCTTTATTACTCGTCCCCTCCGGCTAGAGTATTTTTGAATTCATAGGTATTTGTTGTTAAATATAATGTATGTTGATAATTTATTACAAATATTTGCATCAATTCTAATTTAGTATTGAAAAATAAGCTAAGTATAAAAATATCTGAAAATTCATGCATACAATTTATAACAATTGATTAGTCGGAAGAGCTGGGAAATATTTGTGTGCCGTGGTAGTGGTATAAGTACGAGAGAACCTCTCGTACTTATACCACCGGGCGTGTTTGGAGACTTGACGGGATTTGTCAAGGCTTCAAACCGAGGTTCGAGACCGTACTTTGGCTCGGACCGTTCCGCACGGCTTGAGAATATTTCCCAGCTCTGGAGACGGAATATTTAAAGTAACTTAAGGAATACTGATGCGATAATAACTGAAGCTACTGATACTGTCGCAAAGCCACCGACTAACATCTTTGGTAGGATTGATTCGGTTAGATAGGCTTCTTCGTCGTTACTTTGAGCGACTGTTTGGCAAATTTCAGTTGTTAAAATGAAGTCGGCTGGGAATCCGAATAGGGCTGTTAATGAACAAGCGAAGGCCATTTCACGGCTCATTCCAAATGGTTTTGCGAGGATGAATGAAGCCACGAACATTCCCAAGATTCCTAGTAGAATTAAGACGATAATTTGAACGATGATTTTTCCAATAATGGCTGGTGTTGTTAAGCTTAATTGTGCAAAAATGTAAGATAACAAGCCATACATTAGCCAGTTGAATACTTTGGCTTTGTCTAAGGCATTGGTTTCGATGAATCCTAATTGGTGGGCGATAACACCGAAGATTAAGCAGAGAACGTTAGCGTTGACTGCTCCATGCGTTAGGCTTGCTATCCAGTTACCAAGTAGGGCGATTAAGGCAACTCTGGTGATGATGAAAACTGGGGTTTGAAATTGATCTGGTAATTTTAGCATTCGTTTAGTTGATGATTCAGACATGTTATGTTTTTTAATAATTTTGGCGACCTCGGAATTGGGGTCGTCTTTTTCGTTGTGATATTTAACTGATAGACGTTTGCCTTCTTTACGTAGCAAGACGGCGGTTAGTGGATAGCCAATCATTGAGTGCATGATAAACATTGAAACTGGCAAAGCTACTAGTGACGTGATTCCGGCAGCTTTCAAGCCATCGGTCATTAACAAAGCGGCAACGATACCACCGGTTAATGGAGGGACGGCAGCGACGACTGTTTTCCAATTGAAGAAAAATGATCCAATAACAAGTGTGAAAAGTAGGGTTCCGGAAACTCCCAAGAGGGCGATACAGACGGCTTTCCACTGATTAGCTAATTCTTTCAAATCCATCAGACTACCCATTTGAACTAGCAAAAGAGACATGGCAACACTGACGAATTGAGGAGTATATGAAGCTTGGGTGACGATATTTTTTGGCAAAATGGTCCAAAAACCAATGGCGAAAAGAACCGCAGTAATAAAAATCGATGGGACGAAAGCTCGAGTGGCGGCAGAGGCCCATTCACCAATTAATATGAAAATCATGACGACTGTAAAAGATAATAGATAAGTCATATTTCTACCTCCTCAAATTTAGTGAGAATGTTTTTGAGTACACCGCGAAGTTTGCGACTATCACAGAAATATGGCAATTAATAAAGTAGTTATTAGACAAAAAGTATAATTATACCAAATATAATTTATATATTTTGACCTCAAAACTATTTCAATTTAAACTCAACGAAAGGTTGAAGATTTGCCGTCTCTAGGACTATAAATTTTACCTGTTATGCAGAGAGAGAAGCCTCGAACGACACTCAACCTAAAAAACACTCTAGGAGGCACATTTTCATGCAAACTCTTTATAAAAACTTCAATTTATTCGATGGTGAAACACCACAGATTCAAAAACAGGCTTGGTTTATTGTTGATGATGAGTCAGGGAAGATTGTTAAGTTAGGTTTCAATACAGCTCCTGATGTGGAAAAGGTTGTTGATTTGGAAGGCAAGTATGTCATGCCAGGATTGATCAATTCTCATGTCCATTTGATGATGAATCCTATTACTAACAAGTTGAATTATTTGTCAGAAGCTGAAGTAACTTTCACAGCGTTGAATAACTTAAAAGAAGCTCTTCAAGCTGGCGTAACTTACGTGCGTGATTGCGGATGTGCCTTCGATGTCGATATTAAATTACGTCGTTTGCAAGAAGAAGGACAACTTGGTGGAACGGAAATTGTTGCATCTGGTCGTCCAATGTCAATTACTGGTGGTCACGCTGATTTTACTGAAGGTCTTGATGGTGAAACCACTTGGGGTCATATCGTTGATTCTCCTGATGAAATGCGTCATGCCGTGCGTGAAGAGTTTAAATTAGGTGCTAAAAATATCAAAGTTATGGCAACTGGTGGCGTTATGTCAGCCACTGATAAGATTGATGATACTGAACTTTCGATGGCTGAATTGGATACTGTGGTTGAAGAAGCTCACAATAAACACATGACTGTAGCAGCCCATGCCGAGGGTTCAAAGGGTATTCATAATGCAATTGTCGCGGGAGTTGATTCGATTGAGCATGGTTGCTTGATTACTGATGATGACATTGAATTGATCAAGAAAACAGATATTTACTTAACACCAACTGTTATTGCTACATATTCGATTCCAGCTTATGGTGAAGGTAAATTGCCAGAGTATATGCTTGAAAAAGCCAAAGGTTTCAAAGAACTATTTTATGCTCGTATGAAAGTTGCCATTCCAGCCGGAGTTAAATTATCATTTGGGACAGATGCTGGTACGCCATTCAATAGTTTTAGCGATATTCCTAAGGAACTGGAATTGTTGACAGATGTGGGTGCAACTAATGCCGAAGCTTTACTTTCAGCTACCAAGAATAGCTCCCGTCTTTTAGGAATCGATGACGATTATGGTTCAATCAAAGAAGGTAAAGTGGCTGATTTCTTAGTTCTAGATGCTGATCCGTTAGCTGATGTTAAAGCTGTTCAACAACTTGATAAAGCTGTTTATA
The DNA here is from genome assembly GCF_000831645.3 of Companilactobacillus heilongjiangensis. Classification (NCBI taxonomy): domain Bacteria; kingdom Bacillati; phylum Bacillota; class Bacilli; order Lactobacillales; family Lactobacillaceae; genus Companilactobacillus; species Companilactobacillus heilongjiangensis. The sequence goes on along the minus strand of NZ_CP012559.1, from coordinate 1,602,752 downwards.
AAAAGGGTGTCAAAGTATATTAATATTTTTGCTAGCAATAAAATTTTTAAAATAGTAAAGTATAGTTAATGGTTAGGCTATGACAGAGCAAATTGTCATGGCCTTTTTGTATGAAAAGAGGTAAAACTTTTTGGATAATTCCGTATCTACACGTGTGAAATTGTCAATCCTAGCGGTTGGTTTATTGTCATTTACTGGTATTTTAATTGAAACTTCTATGAATGTTACATTTCCCACTTTGGTGAAGGTTTTAGGAGTCAGTTTGGGAACAGTGCAATGGTTGACAACGGGCTATTTATTGCTGACAACGATTGTTATGAGTACGACGGCGTATGCTTTAAAGAAATTTAATCCGTTGAAAATTTTTATTTTTGCAGTGGCATGTTGTTTTATCGGTTCATTAATTTGCTTGATAGCACCAGATTTTCCAGTTTTGATGGCAGGACGTTTGTTGCAGGCTGTTTCCACTGGTTTATCAACACCATTAATGTTCAACTTGATTTTTGAAGAAATTCCCTCATCGAAGTTAGGTCTTTATACTGGATTGGCTGGTGTCGTAATCTCATTGGCACCAGCTTTAGGACCAACTTATGGTGGTGTAATTAATAGAATTTGGACATGGAGAGAAATCTTTATCGGCGTCTTACCATTGATTGTTTTATTATTTATTATTGGAATTTTAACTATCAGAGGGACTGCTAGAGGCGTGAAAGGTATCTCGTTTGATTACTTTGGCGTATTAGGTTTAGCAATTATTTTTTCAGTTATTCTATTTACATTTGACCAAGCGGGACGTTATGGCTGGACTTCAAGCCAATTCTTACTCTGGGTTTTAGGTTCAATTATAATTGTCGGATTATTTGCTTGGTATAATCATCAAAGCAAGCGCCAATTGATTGATTTTTCCATTTTAAAGCTTCCTGTTTTGCGTTTAAGATTGTTTGGATATTTCAGCCTACAATTCATCAATATCGGTTTATCATTCGTTTTACCGATATTTGCTCAAACAGCGTTGAAATTAGACTCTGCTCAAGCAGGATTAATGTTGTTGCCAGGTTCATTATTGGGAGCAGCGTTTGGCCCAGTTGCTGGCTATATGTATGATAAAAAAGGAGCTTGGTCGCCATTACTGATCAGTGGCTTATTGCTTACCGTGGGTTCCGGATTATTCTGGTTACAAAGTGAAAGCCTAACAATGGTGGCGATAATTTGGATTTACATATTAATTAGAATTGGCTTTAGCATGGGATTTGGAGTCATGCTATCTGACGGAAGCGTTCAAGTTAAGGGACCCAAGAAGTCAGATCAAAATTCACTTTATAGCATGATGCAGCAGTATGCGGGTTCACTTGGTACCAATGTTTTATCAGTTGTAATTACAGCGGTGGCATTGACTAGTGGAACAAATGACGAAGTCTTAAATACAATTGCAGGTGCTAAAATTGACTTTATTATTTTAACTGTTCTATCATTATCAGTATTGATATCAATAATCTATATTTATTTCAGATATGAAAAACAAAATAATTAATCAGAAAGTCTTGATTCGGAAAGAATCTGGACTTTTTTTAACGTTTTAGAAACTGCCGCCGGAGGGCAAGATAGATTTCGTCCGCGGTGAGACCGGTTCGAGCCAAAGTGCGGTCTCGAGCCTCGATTTTGAGCTTTGCAAAAACCGCAAATCTCAAAATACGTCAGTTGTGTAAGAAAGGAAAGTCGCCTTTCCAACACAACTTTCACTGCGGGTGAATCTATCTTGCTCTCCGGCTAATGCATTGAAGAAGTCAGTTCGTATCAATTAAGGATGTAGCTATTGTTTTTAAATTGAATTTTTTTCTAAATGTATAGATGATTCGAAATTGTAATGGATTATTCTGTATTAAAAATAAATTAGTTGGAAGAGATGAGCGTATTCTTATGCAGCGAAAGTGGCGTTATGGCTTTAGCCATTACACCACCGGGCGTGTTGGAGACTTACCGGTCTGTGGTAAGGCTTCAACCGAGGTTCGAGACCGTTCTTTGGCTCGGGCCGTTCCGCGCAGCATATGAATACTCTCATCTCTGGAGACGGATAAACAAATAATAAACACCGCTAATCTGTTACAACACAGCAGTATTTGTTAAAATAGAATTAGTTAATTTCAGTTTTATTGGAGAATATATGTCAAAAAATAAAAAATTACTTTTAATAGATGGAAATAGTGTGTCATTTCGGGCCTTTTTTGCCATGCACAACGTGCTAGACAAGTTTGTCACAGGCGAAGGCATTCATACGAACGCACTTTACGCCTTTAACAACATGTTGGAGTTGGTCTTGAAAGATGAAAAGCCAACTCATGTTTTGGTTGCCTTCGATGCTGGAAAGACTACCTTTAGAACGAAGATGTTTGAGGATTATAAAGGTACTCGTGCCAAGACTCCACAAGAATTGATGGAACAATTGCCATTGATTCAAGAAATGTTGAGTTATCGTGGTATTAAAACTTACGACTTACCCGACTATGAGGCGGATGATATCATCGGAACTATGTCTCGTAAGGCTGAAGCTGATGGCATGGATGTGACGATTATTACCGGAGATCGGGATTTGACTCAGTTAACGACTGATAAAGTTACAGTCAAAGTTAATGTCAAAGGTGTGACAGAAACAGAAGCTTATACACCGGAACATGTTCAAGAAAAGTTAGGTATAACGCCTAAACAAATTATCGATATGAAAGGTTTGATGGGTGATACTTCGGATCATTATCCTGGAGTTGAAAAAGTCGGTGAAAAGACTGCTATCAAGCTAATCAATGAGTACGGCAGTGTTGAAGGCATTTATGAACATGTCGATGAAATGAAGAAAAGCAAGTTAAAAGAGCATTTAATCAATGATAAAGACAAGGCGTTTTTGAGTAAAAAATTAGCTACTATCAATTTGGAAGCACCTGTTGAATTAACAATCGGTGATCTTGAATATCACGGTGATAATCAAGAAGAATTGATTCAGTTTTATCAAAAGATGAATTTCAAGACGTTCCTTGATCGATTGGATGTGCCTCAAGAAGATACTTCTGAAGCTTTGGCAGATATCAAGGTTCAACCTTTGGATGAAGCAGCTATCGCAAAAATAGTTCAAAATACTGAGCCACAAACGTTGATTGTTGAAGGTTTCGGTGAGAATTATCATTTAGCACCAATCGTTGGAATTGCCATTTCTGATGGTAAAAATTATTACGGAACAGCTGATGTTTCAATCCTTGAAAATGCTGACTTGAAGGCCTGGTTATCTGATAAGTCGAAAGAGAAGTATCTCTTTGATAACAAACGGACGATAGCGTTATTGCATCGTTATGGCTGTGATTTGGATGGTATTAGCTTTGATATGTTGTTGGTGGCATACTTGCTTGATACCAATGACAATAAGCAGGATATTGGTTTGGTGGCTAAGAATTATAATCTCAGTTTACCTTCAGAAGAAGAGTTTTATGGCAAAGGCGTTAAGAAGGCTGTTCCCGAAGATACCGATGTTTTGTTGAATTTCTTGGCTCAAAAAGCTCAGATTATCGACAGTTTGAAAGACAAAATGTTGGCTGAATTGAAAGAAAATGATCAAGACAGTCTCTACGATGAGATTGAATTACCATTGTCTATTGTTTTGGCTAATATGGAAATTAAGGGTGTCACGGTTGAAGTTTCAAAATTGAAGGAAATGGAAAACAGTTTTGCGACTCGTTTAGCCGAAATTGAAAAAAAGATTTACCAAGAAGCTGGTAAAGAATTTAACATCAATTCACCTAAACAATTGGGTGTCGTCTTGTTTGAAGACTTGAAGTTGCCAGTTGTTAAGAAAACTAAGACAGGTTATTCAACTTCAGTTGACGTTTTGGAAAAATTGAAAGATAAGTCACCAGTTGTGCAAATGGTTTTGGATTATCGTCAAATTTCAAAGATTCAATCAACTTACGTTGTTGGCTTGCAAAAATTTGTGCAACCTGATAACAAGATTCACACAATTTATTTACAGACTTTGACACAGACTGGACGTTTGTCATCAATAGAACCTAATTTGCAAAATATTCCGATTCGAATTGATGAAGGTAAGCAGATTAGAAAGGCTTTCGTTCCGCAACATGAAGACTGGGAGATTTTCTCTGCCGATTATTCACAAGTTGAATTGCGTGTCTTAGCACACATTTCCGGTGATGAACACATGCAAGAAGCCTTCAAGGAAGATTACGACATCCATGCCCATACGGCTATGAGAATCTTTGGCTTGAACAGTACGGATGAAGTGACACCAAATATGCGTCGTCAAGCTAAGGCTACTAATTTTGGTATCGTTTATGGAATTAGTGATTATGGTTTGTCACAAAATATCGGTATCAGTCGAAAACAAGCGGCGGCTTTTATTGAATCGTATTTTGAACAATATCCTGGCGTTAAGAAATATATGGATGATATTGTTAAATATGCACGAGAGAACGGCTATGTTGAAACAATTATGCACCGTCGTCGTTATTTGCCAGATATTCACTCAAGCAACTTTAATATCAGAAACTTTGCCCAAAGAACGGCGATGAATACACCAATTCAGGGTAGTGCTGCCGATATTATTAAAGTAGCCATGATCAATATGCAAAAGAAACTTAAAGCAGAAAATCTGCAAGCTAATTTATTATTACAAGTACATGATGAAATGATTTTTGAAGCTCCAAAATCTGAAATCAAAACTTTAGAAAAAATAGTACCGAGCGTGATGGACTCAGCTGTCAAACTTGATGTACCTTTGAAAGTTGAAACTGCCCACGGTAAGACTTGGTATGAAGCAAAGTAGGTTAATAATATGCCAGAGATGCCAGAAGTAGAAACTGTTAGACGTGGTTTGATTTCCCAAGTTAAGGGACGAAAAATTACCAATGTCGAGATTCGTTATCAAAATTTGATTACTGGGGATGTTGACCAGTTCAAAGAATTCGTTACAGGAACAACGATTACCGATATTGGCCGTCGTGCGAAGTTTTTGTTGATTCATTTGGATAATGGGTATACGATTATCAGTCACTTACGTATGGAAGGTCGTTACAAAATTTCAGCTGACCCTAGCGCGATTGACAAACATTCACATGCCATTTTTACATTAGATAATGGTCAAAAAATGATTTATAATGATGTTCGAAAATTTGGTCGGATGCAACTGTGGAATACTGACGATTTAGAGAACAATAAGTCGATTCAAAAACTTGGGCCAGAGCCACTTTCAGCTGCGTTTACCTTTAACAATTTGAAGCCTCGTATCATGCGCCATCGCAAGGATATTAAGACTGTCTTATTGGATCAGTCAGTGATGAGCGGTTTGGGAAACATTTATGTTGATGAAGTTTTGTGGAAGGTTAAGATTCACCCTGAAACTCCAGCCGATCATCTGAACGATACCGATATTCAAAATATTATCGAAGTGTCTAATGGAGAAATGGAAAAAGCTATTGCCTCAGGTGGGTCAACGGTTCGTTCATACGTCGATGCAACTGGTCACAAAGGTAATATGCAAAATAGTTTGAAAGTTTACGGTAAGGAAGGGACACCTTGTCCACGTTGTGGAACTGACATTGAAAAAATCAAAGTTGGTGGTCGTGGAACACATTTCTGCCCTAAGTGTCAGGTTATCAAATGAGTAAAATTTACGGACTAACTGGTGGGATTGCTGCCGGTAAATCAACAGTTTTGAAGATGTTTAAGGATCATGGTTTCATAATATTCGATGCTGATTCATTTGCTCGTGAAGTAGTTATTCCCAATTCTATCGGTTTAAAACAGATTGTCGAACAATTTGGGGAACAAGTTTTAAATGCTGATGGAACATTGAATCGAGCTAAATTAGGGTCAATTGTCTTTAGTGACAGTGGTGAATTGGAAAAACTCAATCACATCACACGGCCTTTAATTAAAGAGAAAATTTTACACACGATTGCATTGATTAAGAAATCTACCAGTAAAAGAATCGCAATTTTTGAAATCCAGCTACTATTTGAAGGTGGCTATGAGGATTATTTCGATGGAACTATTAGTCTCTATGAGCGACCAGAAATACAACTGGCTCGACTTATGAAACGAAATAATTTGACTGAAAAGGTTGCCCTTGATCGAATTAATTCTCAAATGTCGATGGACGAGAAGAAGCGCCGTGCTGATTTTGTCATTGATAATTCGGGAGATTTAACGCAACTTAAACAGGAATTTGAAAAGTTAATGTCACAACTTTAAATTGGAAAAGAGGTTGGAATTTTGATTTGTCCACATTGTCATCATGATTCATCAAAAGTTATTGATAGTCGTCCCAGCGATGAAGGACGCGCTATTAGAAGACGCCGTGAATGCGAGAACTGCGGTACCAGATTTACAACATTTGAAAGATTAGAGAAATCACCACTCTTGGTTATCAAGAAGAATGGTAATCGTGAAGAATTCAGTCGCGAGAAGTTGTTACGTGGTATCGTGCGGGCAGCCGAAAAACGTCCAGTTACTATGGACCAAATGAACGATATCGTTGATAAGGTTGAAAATGAAATCAGGGCTAACGGTGAGAGTGAAATTGGTTCACAAATTATCGGTGAGCATGTCATGAAAATTTTAGCCAAGGTTGATGATGTAACTTATATCCGTTTTGCAAGTGTTTATCGTGAATTTAAAGACATGAATAGTTTCATGAAAGAAGTTCAAGAGATGATGGCAAACGGAAATAAAATTGATAAGAAATAAGAGGGATGCCAGTGTCTACAAGTAATTTTGGATCAGAAAAGTTTACACCACTAGTAGGCTATTGGTGTTTGCCCAATGGTCATCTCAATGACGATGACCGCCACGTTTTAACCGATTTATATTTGCCCATTTTAGGAACAGAGGCTTTCAGTCTCTATCTTTTGTTGTGGGAGAAACTGCCTAATAAGGAATTAGTAACTCAACGTAAAAGTCATGCTGAATTATTGAGTCTTTTAGGAATTGATTTGAAACGTTTTTACGAAGCACGCATCAAAGCTGAAGCATTAGGCTTATTGCGGACGTTTGAAAAGAAGGATGACCTTGGCCCATACTACGTGTATCAACTGTTTGAACCATTGTCACCAGATGACTTTTTCAAAGATGATTTGCTAAGTATTTTCTTATATGAACAAGTTAGCGATAGTAAGTATCGTTTATTAGCTGATAAATATGCTCATTCAGACTTGATATTGAATAATTCGCAGGAAATCACCAAAGATTTCTTGGAAGTCTTCCAGTTGAGCAATAGTGATTTGATCAATACGCCTACTGAAGTTAAGAATGCTCAGAATAATTTCACATCAACCGCCAGCGCTCAGAAACCAACTTTGAGTGCTAAGGAAGTTGAACCATTGGATTGGGAACTCATATCTGATCGAATTCAACAGTTGTATCGAATTCATCCGGATAACCTTTTGGAAAACCAAGAGTTGATTCTCAGTTTGCATGCCTTTTATGGCTTAGATGAGATGGTTTTGATTGATTTGATTGGTAAGACTTGTGATATCGTCAATAATAAAATTGATCCAGTTCGTTTGAAACACTCCGTTCAGGACCGTTTTGAAAAGAATGCTAATATTTCAGTTAAGCAGCAGGCTCCGACCGTTGAAGAGGCTCCTAAGGACGCTGAGACAAATTTGAACCGTGCCGACCAGTTGATTTTGCAACAAGCCAAGACGATGACTCCAGCAGATTTTCTGGCAGATCAAAAGCAAAAGAGCGGTGGGTTCGTTGGAACCGTCGAGTCTCGTGCATTGCGTGATATGGCAATGAAGACGTATTTGTCAGCACCAGTTTTGAATATTATGGTTTATTACATTTTGCAGAATTCACCAACGTTAACATCGCCACTGATGGAAACAATGGCTAATGATTGGCAACAAAATAATATTCAAACTCCAGAGCAAGCTTTGAAAAGAATCAATGACTTTCAAACAAAGCCTCGTAATCCAAAGCGTCGTTATAACAACAATAAGAATCGTAAAGTGGAACAGGCAACTGACTGGAGCAAGTACAAGGCAAAGGTTCCAAATAATCAGAACCAACAAAATAGTCACAGCGAAATGCAAGATCGCTTAAACAGACTAAGAAATAAGGATAATTAAGCATGGAAAATTTAGGTAACAGACTGGCAGAATATTTAAATTCAAAAAATTTGACGGAGGATTATCGCCGTCTTCTTAACGGTGCTTTGAAGGATCCAGACGTTCAACAATTTTTGAAGGATAATAGCGATGAAATTAATCCCGATGCTATTTCGACGAGTGCTGCCAGCATTTATGAGTTTTACAATAACAAAAATCATGCCAGTGAATTGTCACGCGACTATTATCCAAAATTGACTGTCAGCAACCACAACATCGAAGTGGCCTATTATCCTAATGAGAGAACTCAAAATCGTGAGAAACGCAATCAGTACGAATCTGGCTTTGTTTTGATGGATATGCCATCTGACATTAGAAGTGCCAAATTGGATGATTACAACGGGGATGGTCGTCAAGATGCACTTGGCAAGTCACTCGATTTTATCGACAACTATTTGAATCAAAAAGGTTTCGTGCCCGGATTGTACTTGGCAGGAGATTTTGGGGTTGGTAAAACTTATTTGCTTGGTGCGATTGCCAATGAATTATTCAAGCATGACGTTCACACGACAATGATGCATTTTCCAACTTTTGCGGTTGAAATGAAAAATTCAATTGGATCAAATACTGTTTTGGCAAAAGTTAATAAAGTTAAAGGTGCTGAGATTCTCATGCTCGATGATATTGGAGCTGACTCCATGTCCAGTTGGATTCGAGATGAAGTTTTGGGAGTTATTTTGCAGTACCGTATGCAAGAAAACTTGCCAACGTTCTTTTCATCAAACTTTTCAATGAAAGAGTTGGAAAAACACCTTTCTATCAACCAACGAGGCGAAGAAGAACCTGTTAAAGCCAAGCGTATCATGGAGCGGGTTAAGTACTTATCGCGTGAAGTTATTGTGACTGGTCAAAACAGAAGATTTGAAAAATAACTTGCAATATTTAAAAATAAATGTTTCAATAAAGCCATGAAAGATAACACTTCGGTTCTATTCAGGGAGGGTACGATTACTGAAAGCTTACCCATTACTGGAGTTACCACTTTCACATAAAACTGTATAATGGTTGGTTACGTTATAACCAAATGAGTGAAAACTGTTATTTGTTATACAGTTTTAAAGTGGGTGGAACCGCGTATAAAATACGTCCCTGAAGTATGTGCATATTTAAATATATGGATATACTTCAGGGACGTATTTTTTTGTTATCAAATTTTAGGAGGAAAATAGTCAATGTCAAAAATCAAGTTAACATTCCCAGATGATTCAGTTAAGGAGTTTGACGAAGGCACTACAACCTTAGACGTTGCTAAGTCAATTAGCACATCACTAGGCAAAAAAGCTGTTGCTGGTAAATTAAACGACACTTTAGTTGATCTTGAAAGTCCAATCAAGCAAGATGCTAAGATTGAAATTATTTCAGCTGAAGATAAAGAAGATGCACAAAAGGTTCTAAGAAACACTGCTGCTTTAGTATTCTCTGCTGCAGCTAAGAGTTTCAAGGAAGACCTTCACTTCGGTGAAAAACAAGCTAACGATGATGGTTTTTACGTTGATACTGATAGCAAATCAGGCCAAATCAGTGTTGATGAACTAAAAGAAATCACAGCTTTGATGAACAAGATTATCAAGAACAACGATAAGATTGAAAGATCAATGATGGATAAGAAAGATCTTGAAGCAATGTTCAAGGACGATCCATACAAGTTGTCATTGGTTGATGCTATCGAATCAGTTCAAATTCCTGTATACACATTAGATGGATTTGTTGACTTCGGTTATGATGCCGTACTTAACAACCTTAAATCTTTGAAACACTTCGAATTACTTTCAGTTGCCGGTGCTTATTGGCAAGGTAAGTCAAGTAACCCAATGTTACAAAGAATTTATGGTACAGCCTTTTACAAGGAAGATGGCTTAAAAGCTGATCTTAAACGTCGTGCCGAAATTAAAGAACGTGACCACAGAACAATTGGCCGTGACCTTGACCTATTCTTCGTTGACCCAGAAGTTGGTGCCGGACTTCCATACTGGATGCCAAATGGTGCTACAATCCGTCGTGTTATTGAAAGATATATCATCGACAAGGAAGTTGCTTGGGGTTACCAACATGTTTACACACCAATCCTTATGAACTTGAATGCATATAAGACTTCAGGTCACTGGGAACACTACCGTGAAGACATGTTCCCACCAATGGACATGGGTGATGGCGAAATGCTTGAACTACGTCCTATGAACTGTCCTTCACATATCCAAATTTACAACCACCACAACCGTTCATACAGAGATCTACCTCTACGTATCGCTGAACTGGGTATGATGCACAGATACGAAAAATCAGGTGCTTTGTCAGGACTACAACGTGTTCGTGAAATGACACTTAATGATGGTCACACATTCGTTGCTCTTGACCAAATTCAAGAAGAATTCAAACGTACACTACAATTGATGGTTGAAGTTTACAAAGACTTTGATATCAACGATTACACATTCCGTCTAAGTTACCGTGACCCAGCAAATACTGCTAAGTACTTCGATGATGATGAAATGTGGAACAAGTCACAATCAATGCTTAAAGGTGCTATGGATGATCTTGGTCTTAAGTACTACGAAGCTGAAGGTGAAGCCGCATTCTACGGTCCAAAGCTTGATGTTCAAACAAAGACAGCTCTAGGTAATGAAGAAACATTGTCAACAATCCAATTAGACTTTATGCAACCAGAGAAGTTCCAACTAACATACGTTGGTGCTGATGGACAAGATCACAGACCAGTTATGATTCACCGTGGTATCGTTTCAACTATGGAAAGATTTATTGCTTACCTAATTGAAATTTATAAAGGTGCCTTCCCAACATGGTTAGCTCCAAAACAAGTACGTATTATTCCTGTTAACCAAAAACTTCACTCAGACTACGCAAACGAAATTCTTGCAGAACTACGTGCTAAGAACATCCGTGCCGAAGTTGATGACCGTGATGAAAAGATGGGTTACAAGATTCGTGATTCACAAACAATGAAGATTCCATATACAGTTGTTGTTGGTGATGACGAAACAAAGAACGCCACAGTTTCAGTTAGAAAATATGGTGAAGAAGATTCAGAATCAGAAAACGCTAAGATGTTCGTTGACAGTGTCGTTGCCGATATTGCTAACTACAGTCGTAAAGACGTTACTGATAAAGACTAGTAGAGAGTGGAGACAGGGCGGTCAGCTCCCGAGCATTTTCGTATTTAAGTGAATTGCACGCTGGGTTTGCGTGTGATTTGCTTAAATATGAAAAGCGGAAGGAGTTGCCCTGTCGGAATTCGTTTTAGAGCCACTGCCTATATAAAAAAACGATTTAAACTAAAACTCGAAGCAATCATTTCAGATTGTTTCGAGTTTTTAATTTCCAATATAAAAGGTGCCAAAGAATCCAAATATTACATCCAACTTGCATTTGTGCTTATAATAGATATGGTTTGAGTGAAATCAAAGAAGGCATAAATAATATTATGGATGAAAAAAGTAATAATTTAATAAAAATCTTGGGTGCCGCATATAACAACCAAGCAATCAAAAATAATTCTGAATTAAAAAAGGTAGTAGAGGAATGTGCACGTCCATTAATGGGGAACAATGACGACAAAGTATATTTTGAAGTTATCGCCAAGCTATCTCACAGTGTTGTCAATTACTACAAGACTAGTCGTGAAACCGTCCCAGAAGAAATCAGAGCCATCTATGAACAAATTCAGAAGGATGTACCAGCCAAAAGTGTTGTCGGCAAAAGACTACGCAGACAATTCAAAGACGACAAATTAGCATCAATTCTCTAATAAGTTTCTTCCTATATAAAAGGATCTTTTAATTTTAGGTCCTTTTTTTCGTCTTTAACAAACTTGATTTGAGCCTTGATAATATTTTTAGAGTCAGGGGATGCATACCGATTAATTTTGACATCAATTTCTTTCAGATTCTCAGTTAAGAGCCGTTGTTGTATTAAAACGTTTTGCTTATGTTGTTGTAACATCTGTTTACGTTGATCAATTGTTTTGGTTCCTTGCATACATAATCCAATATAAGTTTGAATATCTTTAATTGGCATACCAGTGTTTTTCAGACAGCAGATAGTTTTGATAAATCCAAAATCTGATTCTGAGAAAACTCGATATCCAGCTTTATTTTTGGAAACGAAAGGCAAGAGTCCCTTCTTATCGTAATAGCGAATAGTTGAAATAGGTAAGTTGAAGTAATCGGCGACTTCTTTAATCGTGTATGTTTTTTTCATAAAAATGCTCCTTAAAAGTGTTGCACTAAACCATGGTTTAGGGTTTAAAGTGATAATAATATTAGAAATGCAACATGGCAAGGAGCACATTTATGAAAAAAGTATTAGTGACTGGTGGCACGGGATTTGTAGGTTTGCAAGTTATTCTACAATTATTAAATAAAGGCTACGACGTAAGAACTACCATTCGAAAGGAAAGTGGCCAGAAAAGAATACTAAAGGTTTTACAAGCTAATGATGCTAAAAATCTTTCAAAACTATCATTTATCAAAGCAGATCTATCAAGTGACGATAATTGGATTGAAGCAATGCAGGATTGCGATGGAGTCTTCAGCGTTGCCTCACCAGTATTTTTCGATAAACCCAAGAATGAATTGGATGCGATTCGCCCGGCTTTAGATGGAACAATGCGTATTCTAAAGGCGGCTAATGAAAGTGGCGTTAAACGAGTAGTAATGACTTCGAACTTTGGAGCGGTTGGTTTTAGTAAAAAGTCAGGCGTAACCACCGAAGACGATTGGACAGATGAGAATCAACCAGGATTATCTATTTATGAGAAATCGAAACTTTTGGCAGAGAAAGCAGCTTGGAATTACGCGAATAAGTCAGATGTCAATTTGGAACTAGTGACAGTCAATCCAGTAGCAATCTTCGGTTCAGCGTTAAATGCTCATGTGTCCGGAAGTTTCGACCTTTTGAAAAATTTGTTATCAGGCAAAGTGAGTTGGATTCCCAATTTACCACTAAATGTAGTTGATGTGAGAGATGTAGCAGATATTCAAATCAGAGCAATGGAAACACCAGAAGCAGCCGGACAAAGATTTATTGCCTCAGCGGACGGTCAAATTTCAATGCGAGAAATTGTATCATTAATTCAGCAAAGACGTCCACAAGTAGCAAGCAAGGTGAGTTCCAAGAAGTTACCGGACTGGATAATGAATATTGCGGCATTATTTAACGAAACTGCTAAAGAAGGAAAATTGATGAAGAGTATGAATCGCAATGTCAGCAATCAAAAAGCTAAAAGAATTTTAGGTTGGGAACCATTGTCTAATAATGAAACAACAGTATTGAGTGCAGTAGATAGTTTGATTAAATATAATGAATTCTAAAAGGTTTTGAACTAATGAGTTAAACTAGAGTGATAAACAAGCCGGAGGGCGTAAGAAAATATAGTCCAGCAGTGAAGGTGGCGTTATTGCTTTAGCAATTACACCACGGACGACTTTTGAAACTCGCGGGGCTTTGCGAGGTTCAAAATCGAGGTCCGAGACCGAACTTTGGCTCGGACTGGTCCACACAGCAGGACTATATTTTCTTACGCCTGGAGGCCCCAACATTTGTATTAGTTTATAAATTATGCTAAATTAGATGTATTGAAATTTTCAACAATTTTAACAAAGTTCTTTTGATGTATTGACAAACCGATACTTTGTTAGTATAGTTAATAACTGTTGAGATTAAGCAGAAGCGCCCGCTTCTCACCTATGCAATTGCCTCTAGGTTAATACGATTACGTAGATAATTATAGTGGGCATGCTTATGCAGCCCGCTTTTTTTGTGGGTCAAATTACTCCGGAGGTGACTACTCATAGCAAGAGATTTATTAATAAATGATCAAATACGTGCTAAAGAAGTACGACTAATTTCTGAAAATGGTGATCAAGTTGGTGTTAAGCCAGTAGCTGAGGCACAACGTTTGGCTGAAGCAGCTAGTATGGACCTAGTTCTAATGTCACCAGGTGCTAAACCACCTGTTGCCAGAATTATGGACTATGGTAAATACAAGTTTGATCTTCAAAAGAAAGATAGAGAAGCACGTAAAAAACAGAAAACTGTTAGTCTTAAGGAAGTACGATTGAGTCCTACTATTGAAGCAAACGACTTTAATACAAAGCTTAATAATGCTCGCAAGTTCTTGGCTAAAGGTGATAAGGTCAAAGTCTCTCTTCGCTTTAAGGGTAGAGCAATCACTCATAAAGAGATAGGTAAAGAAGTCTTAGACCGTGTTGCTGAACAGACCAAGGATGTTGCTACGGTAACAACAAGGCCTAAAATGGACGGTCGTAGTATGTTCTTAATGCTTGATCCAATTAACGCAAAAGATAACAAAAAGAAGAAATAGTGGAGGGATTTCCAATGCCTAAACAAAAGACACACCGCGCATCAGCAAAGAGATTTAAGAAGACTGCTAATGGTGGTTGGAAGAGAATGCACGCTTACACAAGTCACCGTTTCCACGGTAAGACTAAGAAACAACGTCGCCAATTGGCAAAACCAGGTATGGTTAGCTCAAGTGATATGAAACGTATCAAACAAATGTTAGCTACATACTAATTATTTATTTTTTTTAATCAAAAGGAGGAGTCATTATGCCACGTGTAAAAGGTGGAACAGTAACTCGCAAACGTCGTAAGAAAGTTTTAAAATTAGCTAAGGGATATCGTGGTTCAAAACATATCACTTTTAAAGCAGCACATACTCAAATTATGGTTTCATACCGTTATGCATTCCGTGATCGTCGTCAAGTTAAACGCGACTTCCGTAAGATCTGGATCGCTAGAATTAACGCTGCTGCAAGAATGAATGAAATCAGCTACAGCAAATTAATGCATGGTTTGAAATTAGCTAACGTTGACATCAACCGTAAGATGCTAGCTCAAGTTGCTATTGAAGATCCTAAAGCATTCACAAGTTTAGTAGATACAGCTAAGAAAGCTTTAGCTTAATTTTTTAAAACGTAATTTGGATAACCCCAAATTACGTTTTTTTACTAATTAGTTAGCAGAGATGAGGATTAAATTTATGTTTAAACCGTATATTATGCTTGATAAGATCACAGATATTGAAGTTAAAGATTTAAGAGAACTTGGTATCACGACTATCATGACAGATTTAGACAACACACTTTTGCCATGGAATAGTAATGAATATGATTTATCACTCCGTAAATGGCTTAATCAAATGGCCCAAAATGATATAGAAGTCATGATCGTTTCTAACAACAGTTATGAACGTGTGGAAAAAGCTGTCCGTGAGTTGCCCGTCAGCATCGTGGCTCGTGCAGTGAAACCATTGCCATTCGTGATCATGGAACATGTAAAAGAAGAAAGTATCGACCCTAAGAATATTTTGTTTGTCGGCGATCAAGTTATGACCGATGTTCTAGCTGGAAATATGGCTGGATTAAAGACTGTCTTAGTTAAACCATTAGTCGATACAGATGCTAAGAAAACCCGTATTAATAGATTTTTTGAACGTCCAATTTTAAAAGCAATGCAAAAGCGTGATAAAAATTTATACTGGAAGGAATCATTAAATGACAGAAAATGATGAAAAGTTGTACTGCATGGGTTGTGGTGCACAGATTCAAACAGAGGATAAAGATAAGCCTGGATACGTTCAAGCTTCAACCTTAAAGAAGTATCTCGAAGACGATGGTACGGATGAAGAAAAGGAACTCTTTTGTAAAAGATGTTTCAGATTGCGTAACTATAACGAGATTACTGACGTTGACGTTTCTGACGACGATTTTCTAAAGTTGTTGGATTCAATTTCTGATGAAGATGCATTGGTAGTCAACGTGGTTGATATCTTCGATTACGAAGGTAGTGTTATCCCTGGTTTGCAACGTTTTGTTGGCGATAAGAAGATTTTGGTCGTTGGTAATAAAGTTGATTTGTTGCCTAATTCAGTTAACCAAAACCGTCTTTTGAACTGGTTACAACAAAAGAGCAAAGAGAATGGTATCAAGTCAGTTGATCAAATCATGGTTTCCGCAGTTAAGGGAACTAACGTTGATAAATTGATGGATATGATTGAAAAATACCGTGATGGCAAGGATGTTTACGTTGTCGGAACAACTAATACTGGTAAATCAACTTTGATTAACCGAATTATTAGTGCTCGGACTGATGTTAAAGATTTAATTACAACTTCACGTTTCCCAGGAACTACTTTAGATCAAATCGATATTCCTTTGGATGATGGGCACAACTTGATTGATACACCAGGTATCATTCACCGCTACCAACTAGCTCATTTTCTAAACGCTAATGATTTAAAGACTGTGACGCCAAAGAAACCACTACGTCCAGCAACGTTCCAATTGCGTGATGAACAGACAATCTTTGTTGCCGGATTAGCTAGATTTGATTTTCTAAATGAGAGAACCAACGCTACATTCTACGTTACACAAGGTTTGCCACTTCACAGAACTAAGACAAGCAATGCTGATGAATTTTACGAAAAGCATTTAGGCGATATTTTGACACCACCAACTGATGTTACAGAATTCCCTAAGTTCAAGAGTCAAATTTTCTCAGCACATGAGAAATCAGATATTGTTATCTATGGTTTGGGTTGGTTGACAATTCCCGCTGGAACAAAGGTTAAAGCCTACGTCCCAGATGGAGTCCGTGTCTCAATTCGAAACGCAATTATTTAAGGAGAAATTAATGATTATTAAAGGAAAAAAGAACCGTTACTTGAGAAGTCAAGCCGCAACAATGAAGCCAGTACTTCAAGTCGGTCGTGAAGGCATCACTGAAAATCTTTTGAACCAATTCGAAATGCTGATTGAAAAGAGTGAGTTGATCAAAATCTCACTTTTACAAAACACAAGAGTTGAACCACAAGATATGATCGATGCTGTAAACGAATTCGATGCTGAGATCGTACCTATTCAAACAATCGGTTCAAAGATGATTTTTTACAAGAAAGCTTCAAAAATTAAAAATCGCAAATACTCAATTGAATTAGAGAAGATTTAAATTTAAGTGAAGAGAACTGAAGGCTGAAAGTTTATCTAAGTATGTCGTTTCCAGAGATGAGAGTATTCATCTGCTGCGCGGAACGGCCCGAGCCGAAGAGCGGTCTCGAACCTCGGTTGAAGCCTTTCCACAAAACGGAAAGTCTCCAACACGCCCGGTGGTGTAATGGCTAAAGCCATAACGCCACTTTCGCTGCTGATGAATACTCTCATCTCTTCCAACTGGTTTAATTTTTTATTAGATAACTGTTTAAATGAATTATTGCTGGTTTTATTGTAATTGCGGTTATGTTTGGTTGTTTTATGAAATAAACGATCAGATATTAATGTTGATGTTAATAATTCGGGCTAGAATTTATTTTTAGGACAGTTAGATAAATAAAATTATAAGTACTAATAAAAAATCAATTAGTCGGAAGGGCTGAGAATATATACCCGCTGTGGGTGTGGCGTTAGAGCTTTAGCTCTTACACCACCGGGCGTGTTTGGAGACTCGCGTACTTTGCGAGGCTTCAAACCGAGGTTCGAGACCGCACTGTGGCTCGGACCGGTCCGCATAGCAGGTATATATTCTCAGCCCTGTAGACGATTAACTGCCAACCTTCGAAAAGAGAAAATGAATACTCAAAAACAATTATTAACTAAAGCAAAATTACAGTTTCACAGCAATTTGCCTAAGCGTCATGTGGGTATTTTGGGTGGGACGTTTAATCCGATTCATCTAGGTCATTTATTGATTGCGGAACAAGTTCGTGAACAGCTCTGTCTGGATAAGGTATTATTCTTGCCAGACAAGATTCCGCCTCATCGTGGTGTTAAAAAGGCTATTCCAACAATTGATAGTGATGATCGAATTGAAATGATCAAACTAGCTATTCGAGACAATCCTCATTTTGATTTGGATTTGACTGATATTCGCCGTGGTGGAGTCAGTTATACGTACGATACGATCAAAATGTTGCAGGAATTAAATCCGAATACGGAATACTATTTTATTATCGGTGGCGACATGGTGGAAAACTTGCCAAAGTGGTCGCATATTGATGAATTAGTACAAATGGTTCATTTTGTTGGAGTTTGCCGAAAAGGTTTTGAGAAAAAGTCAAACTATCCTATACTTTGGGTAAATACTCCTGAACTAGAAATTAGTTCGAGTATGATACGCGAGCGTGTTCAAAAGGGACAGTCGATTAAGTATTTAGTTCCCGATGATGTCGCTTGGTATATTGAGGATAGGGGACTTTATAATGACTAATTTTAATTATAATTGTATAAAACAGGGCTTAAATCGAGATGATATTTTAAGTCGAATGCAAGACACTTTAAGTGATTTTCGTTATAAGCACTGTTTGAGAGTTGAAAAAGTTTGTCGTGGACTGGCCGCTGAATATGATGGGGATGTTGATCGAGCTGGATTGGCAGGACTCTTGCATGATTATGCTAAGGAACGCGATGATCAAGAATTTATTGATACAATTAAAAAACACCATTTAGACCCAGACTTGTTGAACTATAATAATGCTATTTGGCACGGAATCGTTGGTGCTGAGATTATTAAAGATGAATTGGGTATTTATGATGAGGATGTTTTAAACGCCATTAGAAGGCATACTGTTGGGGCAACTAACATGACTCAAGTTGACAAATGTGTCTTCGTGGGTGATTTCATTGAACCAAAACGTGATTTTCCAGGAATCGACCAAGCTCGACTTTATGCTGAAAAATCACTTGATTCTGCTGTGGCTTATGAGTTAAAACATTCTGTACAACATTTAGTAGATAAAAATAGAACAATCTATCCAGCAACGTTTGTTAGTTATAACTACTGGATTGCAAAAGGAGAATTATAATTTGGACTCAAAGAAAATTATGGAAATTGCTGTAAAAGCAGCCGATGAAAAACATGGAAATGACATCAAAGTTTTAAATATCAGTGAAGTAAGTATCATGGCTGATTACTTTGTTATCGTTGATGCTTCATCACAACGTCAAGTTGACGCTATCGTTCAATCTGTTTTGGACAAAGAGGGCGAAAACAATGTTGAAATTGGTCACGTTGAAGGAACTCGTAACTCTGATTGGGTATTGATTGACCTTCATGACGTTGTTATTCACGTCTTCACTTCAGAACAACGTGATTTCTACAACCTTGAAAAACTTTGGTCAGATGCACCAGAAGTTGATATTTCAGACTTGGTAACAGAATAATGATTTACAATTCATTTGCACGTGTTTACAGTGAATTGATGGACGATTCGCTCTATGGTAAATGGGCGCAATACGTCGAAAATCAAGTTTCTCCAGCTGGGAAAAGTCTCTTGGATGTAGCTTGTGGAACTGGCGATTTAACCATTCTACTAGCTGATAAATTTCAGGTAACTGGAACTGATTTGTCTGAAGAAATGTTAAAAATTGCAGCAGAAAAGGCACAGAAAGCTTCAAAGTCAATTCCGTTTGTTCAAAGCAATATGATGGATCTGTATGATTTTGACAAGTTTGATGTTATTACTTGTTTTGATGATTCAATCTGTTACTTGAAGGATGAAGATGAGTTGGCAGTAGCTTTCAATCAAGCTTTGGAACATTTAAACGACGGTGGAAAGTATTTATTTGACGCACATTCTTTGTATCAAATGGATGAAGTTTTCCCTGGTTATATGTTCAACCACCGGACTGAAGACTCAGCCTTTATGTGGAACAGTTTTGAAGGCGAATATCCACACAGCATTGAGCATGAGTTGACATTTTTCAATTGGAATGAGAAGATTCAAGGCTATTCGGTTAATACTGAATTGCACAAGGAAAGAACTTATCCAGTTGAAACATTCGTGTCAATTTTGAAGGATATTGGTTTCAAAAATGTTTCGGTAACGGCCGAATTTGGTGAATCACAAGTTAAGGATGATTCAACCCGTTGGTTCTTCTCTGCAGAAAAATAGAGGATCTGAAAATGAAAGTTTATGGTTTAATTGCCGAATTTAATCCGTTTCACAATGGTCATAAATTGTTCATTGATTCGATTAAACAAAAATATCACCCTGATGTATTAATTGCCGTTATGTCTGGCAATTTTGTTCAGCGGGGTGATTTTGCAGTTTTAGATAAATGGGATCGGGCCAAGTTGGCGATTGAATACGGAGTTGACTTAGTTGTCGAATTGCCAATGGCGTGTGCGGTTGAACCGGCGGATCTATTTGCTCAAGGGGCAGTTAAGTTATTACAATTGTCTGGTATTGATACATTAGTCTTCGGTACTGAAGAGCAAGTTGATTTTACTGATATTGCGCAAAAACTATTGGCAGCTGATAATTCTTTCAAACAGGATTATCAACAGAGTTCGGCTACTAATTTGACAGATTACTATCAGTCGATTGGTATCGATATTTCCAAGTTACCTAATCAACTTTTAGGGCTGAATTATGTTAAGCAGATTCAGGAGCACAAGTTTGAAATTGCGGTAAAAACTATCAAACGTTTGCCAAGTGATTTCAGTGCAACTAAGATTCGCCAACGTTTAACTACTAAGCAATCGATTGCTGAACTGACACCACCACTGACTCGAGAACTTCTTAATGAAAAACAATTGGTAACTTGGGACGATTATTTCCCATATCTGAAGTATCAGATTACCAATTCTTCATTGGAAGAGTTGCATCAGATTTATCAAATGGTTGAGGGCCTGGAATATAAATTGAAAAAAGAGATTGTTTCGAGCAATAACTTTACACAATTTATTGAACAAGTGAAGTCAAAACGCTATACTATGGCTCGACT
This sequence comes from Companilactobacillus heilongjiangensis, assembly GCF_000831645.3. Taxonomy (NCBI): domain Bacteria; kingdom Bacillati; phylum Bacillota; class Bacilli; order Lactobacillales; family Lactobacillaceae; genus Companilactobacillus; species Companilactobacillus heilongjiangensis. Next base: position 1,581,827 of record NZ_CP012559.1, on the reverse strand, counting down.
CAGACGTTTGATGATTTATGTGCTGTTGAACGTTAAGAGTTCAGAAATTAATAATGTGTATAAAAATCCTTATTTGAGAATATTAGGTTTTAACGTAACTGGACAGAAGTATTTAAATACTTTGAAGAAATCAGATGTTAAACTAATAACTCGAGTTGGGAAAAATGATAAAGACTTGCTTGATCTAGAAATCAGGGCGGATCGAATTTGTCAACTGGTGACTGATCAGGAAGAAAATTTTGGAAAAATACCTTATATGAAAGGGGTAAATTAATGCTAAATTGGGATGTTCAAGACGTTCGCCGTTATAAAGACAAACCTTTTGAATTTGAGGAAAAACTCGATTTAACTGCCGAATTGAAGAAACGTTCTGAGGATGTTTTGGATGCCGAACCAGTTGAGGTAAAAGGCCAGTTATTCAATGATAACGGGCTTGTTATTTCAGATGTTAAGGTAAAAACAACACTCAAAGTTCCTTCAACGAGAAGTTTATTACCAGTAGAATTACCACTTGAAATCAGAATCAACGAAGCATATAACGTCGATAAAGTGTCTACTGAAGATTTGGAAGATTACAATATTGTAATTCCAGTCGATGAAGAAGATCCAACTGTTAACGTTTATGAATCAGTTATTGATAATATTTTATTGAGTATTCCACAAAAAGTTTTGACTAAGAAGGAAGCTGAAGAAAATATCATGCCTTCTGGTAAAAACTGGGAAGTTATCTCAGAAGATGACTTTAAAAAGCAAAAAGAGGAAGAACATGTAAATCCTGAATTTGCTAAATTAAAAGATTTATTTAAAAATAATGATGAGAAGGAGTAGTTTTTATATACTCCTTTTTTATTTTTTTGTTAAGATGAGTATGTGAACAAAAATCGGAGGTAAGTATTAATGGCAAAACCACAAATTGGTGTTATCGGTATGGCTGTTATGGGTAAGAATCTTGCCCTAAATATTGAAAGTCGTGGATATGAGGTTGCTATCTATAACCGTACAGGCTCAAAGACTAAGGCGGTTGTTGAAGAACATCCAGAAAAGAAATTGGTACCAAGTTATACAATTGAGGACTTTGTAGACTCACTAGAAAAGCCTCGTCGTATTATGATGATGGTTAAAGCTGGTGCTGGTACTGATGCTGTTATCAAACAATTGTTGCCTTTACTAGATAAAGGTGATGTCTTGATTGATGGTGGTAACACAAACTTTGAAGACACTATGAAACGTAATGAACTATTAGATAAATCAGGAATCAACTTTATTGGTATGGGTGTTTCCGGTGGTGAACTTGGTGCACTCCAAGGTCCATCATTGATGCCCGGTGGTCAAAAAGAAGCCTATGATTTAGTTGCTCCTATTTTGGAACAAATTTCAGCTAAGGCTGACGAAGATGGCGCACCATGTGTTACATATATCGGACCTAACGGTGCTGGTCACTATGTAAAGATGGTTCACAACGGTATCGAATACGGTGATATGGAATTGATTTCAGAAAGTTACAACTTGTTGAAGCACTTGTTTAACAATGATGTTAACAAGATTGCTGACGTCTTCAATGACTGGAACAAGGGTGAACTTTCAAGTTACTTGATTGATATCACTGCTCAAATTTTGACAAGAAAAGACGATGAAGGCACAGACGACTACATCGTTAACAAGATTATGGATAAAGCTGGTAACAAGGGTACTGGTAAGTGGAGTTCACAAAGTGCTCTAGAACTTGGCGTTCCACAATCATTGATCACTGAATCAGTTTACTCACGTTACGTTTCAGCTTATAAAGACGAACGTGTTAAAGCAAGCAAGGTTCTTCCTGCACCTACAAACACTCCAGAAATTAAAAATATGGATGAATTAGTTGCTAAGATCCGTAAAGCTTTGTACTTCAGTAAGATCATCAGTTATGCTCAAGGATTTGCTCAAATGAAAGCTGCCTCAGACCACTACGATTGGGATCTTGACTACGGTAAGATTGCCCAAATCTGGCGTGCCGGATGTATCATTCGTGCTCAATTCCTACAAAAGATTACTGATGCCTACGATGAAGAACCAAAACTAGACAACTTGCTCTTAGACGATTACTTCAAGGGTATCGTTAAAGAATATCAATCAGATGTTCGTGACGTTGTTAGTTACGCTGTTCAAGCAGGTATTCCTGTTTCAGGTTTCATGGCTGCCATTTCTTACTACGATCAATATCGTTCAGAAACATTGCCTGCTAACTTGATTCAAGCTCAAAGAGATTACTTCGGTGCTCACACTTATGAGAGAAATGATAAGCCAGGAATTTTCCATTATTCATGGTACGAAGAACAATAATTTCAATAGTAATGAATGCCTCCATTTCACTAAGGTGAAGTGGGGGCTTTTCTTTGCTTTTGGGGATGCCGCCACGGACCGGCAGTAATGTAGTTCCGCTATGAGGACCGGTGCGAGCCAAGGTCTCGCACCTCGCTTTTGAGCCTTGCAAAATCAGCAAGTCTCAAAAGTCGCCCTGTGGTGTAATGGCTAAAGCCATAACGCCACTTCCACAGCGGACTACATTACTGCCAGTCCGTGGCTAGAGTATTAAAATATCCGATTTTATTTATTATTGTCAGTCGGATAATTTAATTAATAGTCAGCTGATTATTAGTTGTTAAGTGATGAATACTTTAAATCGTTTTAATTATTGTTAATTTGTAATTTTCGGTATTTTAAATAGGAAAGTATAGGTTAACTAAATAAATATAAAAATAAAATAGTCGGAGATTGTGAGAAATCCACCCGCAGTGAAAGTGGTGTAAGAGCAGTGGTCTTCTGCTCTTACACCACTGACGTATTTTGAGATTCGCGAACTTTGCGAAGCTCAAAATCGAGGTTCGAGACCTTGGCTCGAACCGGTCGCACCGTGGTTATAATTTCTTCCCAGCTCCGACGGCAAAACACCAATTTTTTAACTTTCAAACATAAAACTTTTACTGTTTTAAAAAAATAAAAATTAAAGCTTGTCTTCTTTTAATTTTTGCTATATGTTAAAATCATTAATGCATTGCCAACAACGTGACATATTCAAATTAATGATTAAGCTATAATTAAAGATAATTTAATATTTTATGTATAGGAGATACGTATGGCTAAAATACTTGTTATTGAAGACGAAGAGAACATGGCAAAATTCGTTCAACTTGAACTTCAACATGAGAACTATGAAGTAACTGTTGAACGTGATGGTAGAACCGGCCTCGAAGCAGCTTTATCTGAAGATTGGGATTTGATCCTTCTTGATTTAATGCTCCCCGAGCTAAACGGTATCGAAGTTTGTCGTCGTATTCGTCAAGAAAAAAATACTCCAATTATTATGATGACTGCGCGTGATTCAATCATCGATCGTGTATCCGGCTTGGATCACGGTGCCGATGATTATATCGTTAAGCCATTTGCAATTGAAGAATTACTTGCTCGCATTCGAGCATTGTTAAGACGCATTGATTTAGATATCGATGTAACAAGAAATAATGACCAAGTTTTGAAATATAAGAATCTTGTGATTGATAAGACTACTCAAACATTGAAACGCAATGGTGAAGTTATTGACTTGACTCGTCGTGAATATGATTTGTTGAGTGCTTTGATGGAAAATGTCGGCACTGTCTTAAGTCGTGATGACTTGTTGGAACGTGTTTGGGGAACAGGTTCTTCTACTGAAACTAACGTGGTTGATGTTTATATCAAATACTTGAGAAACAAGATTGACCGCGCTGGTGCACCAAGTTATATCTCAACCGTTCGTGGTAAAGGGTACGTGATGCGTCGATGAGAATTTCGATTAGATTAAAATGGACAGCATTGATTTCAGTCGTTATTTTGATGGCTTACATTTTTGTCGGTGTCTTAGCAATGAGAACCGTTCAGAGTGTGGCTTCGGTCAATGAAATCCATTCATTTACGACTAAATTGGTTATTGGCGGAATCGTAGTCTTTATTTTGGGAGTCGTTTTAACTTTTTATGCGGTCACATTAGTCTTGAATGATTTGAGAAAGATCAATAAGACGATTGATGATTTAAATAAGAAACCCGATTCAGACTCACGTATTAAACTACGTAAAAGAAATGATGAAATTTACGATTTAACTGTTAATATCAATAAAATGTTGGACCGCATGCAGGCATACACTAATCAGCAAAAGGAATTCGTGGAAGATGTTTCTCACGAGTTACGGACGCCGGTAGCTGTGCTTGAAGGTCATTTGAGTATGTTACAACGTTGGGGCAAAGACGATCCAGAGGTATTGAACGATTCAATCAACTCATCCTTGCAAGAGTTGAAACGTATGCAATCCTTGATTCAAGAGATGCTAGATCTTACACGTGTTGAACAGATCGACAGTGCATATTTGGAACAGACAACGGAAGTGAAACCTTTGTTTACGCAAGTTTACAATGATTTCAAGATGTTGCATCCAGATTTTGTGATCAATTTCGATGACGATATCCGTGAGGGTAGTGAAGTTAAGATCTATCGCAATCACTTGGAGCAAGTATTGGTAATTTTGCTGGATAATGCTTTTAAGTATTCAGCTGATCGTAAGGAAATAAATTTAGCAGCTTCAACTAATTCTGCATTGCTGGAAGTGGTTGTTCAAGATTATGGTCTAGGAATCGCTAAAAACGACCTTAAACGCATTTTTAATAGATTCTACAGAGTTGACAAAGCTCGGTCTAGAAAGCGCGGAGGGAACGGATTAGGCCTTTCTATCGCCAAAAGACTGATTGAAATCTATCAAGGCAGTTTGGAAGTAGAAAGTGTTGTTGGTTCAGGGACAGTTTTCAAAATTGAATTGCCATTAGTTCAAGAAGTTCCAGAAGAGGAACAGACTGAAAAAGAAACCGCTGAAAATAATAATGAAACAGTTGCTAAAAAGTAATCTTCAATCGAGGATTGCTTTTTTATTTTGGGGAGATTTTTGGAATAGAAAGTAAAAAGGTATATTATATAGGACAAGTTATTTGGGAATATTTTATTTGAGTCAAACTTGAAATAAATATAATTATCAGGTAATTTAATAAGATTGCTAAAATTATTCTTTAAATGATTATGACTAAAATGATTTTGGTTAGAAGTTTTATTTTGGGGGAAAGATAATGAAGCGAAAGGGATTAACCGTCTTAATTTTAGGATTATTGTTGTTGATTGTTGGCTGTGGCAAAGTGACCACTAGTTCAAAAGACAATCAAAGTCCTAAGAAAACTGAGCAGTCGATTGATTACGCTCGGTTAAGCGATTCTGAAAAATCTGAGATGACATTTACTTTTGTTAGAAGCAGTGATTCTTCAGCCGTGGATTTAAAAATTATCAATCGAACTAGCAAGAATGTAACTTTTAATGGGGATAAATTCATTCTGGCATATCCTAAGAAATCTAATATTAATTCGACAATTGATTCAACAATAAAAATTGGTTCCAACAGTACGAAGACTTTTAAAAAATTGTTTGAAGGTTTAAACAGCGCTGATTTTTCAACAATTGGTTTGTATTGCTACAAGAATAAGAACAATAAATTAGCTTACAGCGAGCCTAATGTAATGACAGTCAAGTCTACTAACTTGAAAGAGGAAGACTTGCAGAAAGCGTACAAGAAGGCCTCAGCTACTAAAAAGGTCGAACCTGTCAAAAAGGAACGACCAACCAATGATACTGAACGTCAAAATTCAGTCCCCGTTGGTGAGATTAATAGTGGTCAACAGGCTGTGGCATTAATTCAAAGTTTGAATGGACCAGCACCACAAGGGACTTCATATACATTCATGACCGATGAAACTTCTGGCACAAATGGAACTGTTAAAACTAATGATGGGCAAGATGTTTATTGGGTTCGTCTATTTGAAAGTGGCAATAACGTTGCGATAACAGTCGATGATTGGACCGTATTTCCAAATAGAACTGTAATTCATCAGGCTCCGCCATCAGTTGGAGTTTCAAGTAATGATCAGACTCAGGATAATAGTGACGATTCAAGTGAGGATGATTCAGTGGATAGTCAAAGTTATGATGATTCAAATCAGGGCGATGATACAGATACTAATGATAATTATGATGTTGAAAATATGAATTAAAAAAATCAGTTAATCTCAAAGTCGGGATTAGCTGATTTTTTGCTTGTATAAACTTTATTTTAAATAAAGTATAGAACCATTTTTCCAAGCCCATCTGATTAAGTTATCGTTACAGAATTTTGATTAAATTGAAAAATCCTACCCTGCAGAGTAATTTAGAATATGGAAGTTTTAGGGGGAAATATAGAAATGAAACGGAAACAAGTTTATTTTTACATGTTATTAGCTAGTTTTGTCAGCTTTCTATTCGTTTTAAGCAACGTACAGATTGCCCAAGCTGGGACTGTCAACGATTATATTATTAGTAATCGTATCAGACCGGTTCGGATTCAAAATCAAGAAGGTACATTCAGTCACTGGACACCTTATGAACACGGTGTTGGCAAGCCTGAGGGTATCGTAATTCACGAAACAGCTGATGATCATGCTACTGCTAATGCCAAAAATGAAGCTGCTTATTTTAACAATAATTGGCCTAAAATCAGTGCTTATGTGCATGCATTTGTCGACAATAATCAAATTATTAATATTCACAATACTGACTATGGTGTCTGGGGTGCCGGTGCAACAGCCAACGCCAAATACATTCAAGTTGAATTGTGCCACACACATGATTACGATTCATTTGCCAGATCAATCGCTAATGATGCTTACTATACTGCCTCAAAATTGATTCAATACAACATTCCTGACAAACCGGAAGTTACAATCGTTTCTCATGATCAAGTCAGCAAGATGTATCACGAAACTGATCACACAGACCCCGTTGGTTACTTTAGCAAGTGGGGTTACAACATGTACCAGTTCTACGACATGGTTGGTTATTACTACAATAATCTAAAGACAACACATGACGTATATGGTGGCAATGGTTCAGCAACTCAAACTGCAGCCAAACCAACAACAAACAGTGCTAATACTATCAATGTTAACAATCCAAAAGGATCATTCGTACCAATATTTGCTTTTAACAACGATGGTTCAGCTAAGCAAGTTATGGATCGTGCATTATCAAACAAATCTGCTTGGTATACCGATCAAACTAAGAATTACAACGGAGTAGTTTATCATCGTGTTGCAACAAACGAGTGGGTTGCAGCAACATATATAATTTAATTCCATTGAAGGCATCCTAAAAAGGGTGCTTTTTTTCTTTTCTAAAGGCTGAAGGCTTCCGTCTCCAGAGCTGAGCGTATTCATTCTGCTGCGCGGTACGGTTCGAGCCACAGTGCGGTCTCGAACCTCGGTTGAAGCCTTTCCACAGACCGGAAAGTCTCCAACACGCCCGGTGGTGTAAGAGCTAAAGCTCTAACGCCACTTTCGCGGCAGATGAATACGCTCAGCTCTTCCAACTAATTTATTGTATTTAGATAAATGATCAAATAGTGTATTCTAAATATTTTGAATGAATCATTACTGGGATTCTTTCGGCAATACTCATATCGAGTTTTCGAAGTTTAACCTTTAATCAAGTTGGTTAAAGTCGGTTGAAGTATACCGGAGTATTAAAATTAAGCTGGTTTTTAACATGATTGTGTGATTTCTGAATTATAAATTGAATCAATGTTTTAAATTCTAAATAATTAATATTTACATAGTCTTTAGAATTAAAAAGTTAAATTAGTCGGAAGAGCAGGAAAGTATTCACCAGCAGTGGAAGTGGCGTTATTGCTTTAGCAATTACACCACCGGGCGAGTTTGGAGATTTTTCGGTTTATGGAAAGGCTTCAAAACAACCGAGGCTCGAGACCGCACTTTGGCTCGGGCCGTACCGCACAGCAGGCGAAATACTTGCCTGCTCTGGAGACGGCAAAATAAAAAGTCCAAGTTTTCTCTTAATCGAGATTACTTGGACTTTTTAATATATAAGGTTTCAACCAAGAAAAATTACTTTCTACGTTGTTGTTTACCTTTATTCAATTCACGAATGTTCTTATGGAAATCCTTAGCTTCTTTTTCTTCTTCAGCTCTTTGTTCAGGTGTTACATTAGTTGGTTTTGCTGAACCAGTAGCAGCAGTACTTGTTGAACCACCGCTGCTGAGAATGCCATCAAGCATTTCTTTTGTAACAACGACTTTAACTGGATTCTTTTCAAGTTCGGCATCGGTTCTCTTTCTAATTTTTGGTGTGATTACGTAATTTGTAATTAATTGTTGAATCAAAATTACGACACCACCAACCAAGAAGTAGAGGGCAAGAGCGGCTGTAGAAATCATTGAAATGAAGAATGTCATCATAGGACTCATCAAAATCATGGTTTGCATTTGTTTTCTTTGTTCAGGTGGAACAATTTGGAGTGACAACCAACCTTGAACTACGTAGAAAACGGTCGCGATAATAGCAATCAGAATACTTGGTTTTCCTAGCGGAATTGATAGGAAAGTAGCTGAACCAATTTGTTTAGAATATTGTACGGCTTGATAAATACCAATCAAGATAGGCATTTGAAGAAGCAATGGGAGACATCCCAAACCACCAGTTAAACTCAAGTTGTTTTGCTTGTAGACGTCCATCATCAAACCACTGACTTTTTGAGTTTGATCTGGGCCTTTAGCTTTCTTTTGGGCTTCCTGAATCAATTTCAATTGTGGCTGAACGGCACGCATTTTTTCCTGTTGGTTCGTTGACTTGTATTGTTGGTTCAAAGCCAATGGAACAAGTAGTAGACGAACAACGAAGGAGATAATTACGATTCCCCAGGCATAAGCATTCTTTCCACCAACAGTTTGCGCTGTTTTGAGGATTAAATTTTGGAAAGGAGTTCCTAGCCATTTATAGATAAATCCATATGGCCCACTAGTTGGAGCATGTAAATTAGCTGATGAGCCTTGTGCACACCCCGTCAAAACTAGTGTCAGTACTAAAACTAACGATAGTACTGATAAATATTTGACGTATTTTTTATTCACTTAATAAACCACCCTTTTAATTGTATACAAAGTAATATACGTTAAGTAATTTGACGTTTCAACCAATCACGGTAAATTTCGTGTAATGTTGCAAGTCGTCAGAAAAAGTATAGTCCATTTTGTTTACTTTTCCAAAGGGAGATGGTGAAGATTTTATCCGATTTAAGAAAATATAAAGAATCTTTTCGTCTGCTTCAGCTTCAATCGAGACTGAACCGTCATTTTCATTCCTGACTGTGCCTTTAACGCCCAATTCTTCAGCGACTTGAAACGTTGAGTAACGAAAGCCGACACCTTGGACCAAACCATTAACATTAATGGAAAGATGTTTCACAACTGATCACCTCAAATCTTTGAATGTGTTAATATCTATATTATAGAACAAGAGGGATGGATGATATGAAATATATTGAGTCGAAGAAAAATGATGAAATTAAGCAATTAAAGAAATTGTCAGCAACAAAAAATATTCGTAAGACAGGGACTTACATGATTGAAGGTTTCCACTTAGTACGTGAAGCCGACCAATTTGAACAAGATTTTGTTAAAGTCTTAGTTACTGAAAAATACGAAGAAGATCGTCTAGTTAAAAAATATCGTGAAATTGCAACGGTAATTTCTGAAGATGTTGCTAACGAATTATCAGAAACAAAGACTCCACAAGGAATTTTTGCTGTAATCAAAGTCCAAGCTGACAATGATTTGAAGGAACTTTCTGGCAAATGGGTTATGATGGATGACGTCCAAGATCCAGGCAATGTCGGAACAATCGTTAGAACTGCTGATGCAGCGGGCTATGATGGTGTTATCACAAGTTTAGATACTGCTGATTTCTACCAACCAAAGGTTCAACGCTCAATGCAAGGTAGCCAATTTCATCTTCCTATTTATCGCATGGATATTAATAAAGCTATCGAATTAGCTAAAAAATCACAATTAAAGATCTACGGCTCAGAAGTTAACGCTTCAGCCAAGGCATATACAAAATTGGACAAGGTCGATGACTTTGCCTTGATCATGGGTAACGAAGCTCATGGTATTACACAAGATGTTCTTAATGAAACCGACGAAAATATTTATATTCCAATTCTAGGAAAAGCTGAATCACTTAACGTGGCTGTGGCTGCCGGTGTTTTGATGTACGGATTGCAAACACTTTAAAGCTTGCGAAAGTTTTTAGTTTTTGTATAATCGTTATATAAAATAATATTTAAACTTTGACGAAAAATAGTAACTGTAAAGTTCATGACAGGAAGAGCCGTTAACTGAAATAGGCTTGATGAATAAAACAGTGAATTCACTTTCTGAGTTTTTAGTTAGTTACTATATAACTACTTGAGTGCATGTTTAACATGAACTAGGGTGGTACCGCGAGTCCTCGTCCCTTATTTGGGAGGAGGACTTTTTTGTAGTTTATGAAAAAATCCAAGCAATTTTTCATGGAGGGAAAATAAATGTCATTAAATGATACATTAAAGAATTTAAGAGAAAATGGTATCGATGAAGCCAAGCGTGCTGAAAGACTTCAAGAATTAAATGACCTACGAGTTAATCTTTTAGGTAAAAAAGGTCCTATTACAAAGGCTTTGCGTGGAATGAAAGATGTTCCAGCTGAGGACCGTCCAGAAATTGGTACTTTAGCAAATAATGTTAAAAAAGATATTCAAGCTGCTATTGAAGAAAAAATGACTGAATTGAATCAAAAATTAGTTGCCAAAAAACTTGAGGAAGAAACAATCGATGTGACTTTGCCAGCTACTAAGCAAACTCAAGGTACTAAACATATCTTGAACCAAACAATTGAAGATATTGAACAATTTTTTATCGGTTTGGGCTATGAAGTTGCCAGTGGTTATGAAGTTGAAGAAGATCACTATAACTTTGAAAGATTAAATATCCCTAAGGATCATCCAGCACGTGATATGCAAGATACTTTCTACTTGTCAGATGAATTATTGATGAGAACACAAACTTCTGCTCAAGAAGGCCGTGACATGGAAGCTCATGACTTTTCTAAAGGTCCTTTGAAGATGATCTCACCAGGTGTTGTTTATCGTCGTGATGATGATGACGCTACTCACTCACACCAATTCCACCAAATTGAAGGTTTAGTTGTTGATAAAAATATCAGTATGGCTGATTTGAAAGGTACTTTGGATGCTCTATGTCGTCACGTCTTTGGTGCTGACCGTGAAATTCGTTTCCGTCCAAGTTACTTCCCATTTACCGAACCATCTGTTGAAGTTGACGTTTCATGTTTCAACTGTGGTGGCGAAGGATGCCGTATTTGTAAATATACTGGCTGGATCGAAGTTTTAGGTGCTGGTTTAACTCACCCTAACGTTTTGACAATGTCAGGCATTGACCCTAACGAATACAGTGCTATGGCCTTTGGTCTTGGACCAGAACGTTTTGCAATGCTCAAATACGGAATCAACGATATTCGTGATTTCTACTTAAATGATGTTAGATTCCTAGAACAATTCAAAGGAGTAAATTAAGATAATGAAGATTTCAGTTAATTGGTTAAAAGAATATATCCCTGTCAACCATACCGTTGAAGAAATGGCTAATAAAATTTCGCTAACTGGTATCGAATCTGGTCCCGTAAGATTGGGTGAAGAATTGACAAACTTAGTTGTCGGTCACATTACTAAAGTTGAACCACATCCTGATTCTGATCATTTGAAAGTTTGTCAAGTTGATGTCGGTGAATCAGAAGATATCCAAATTGTCTGTGGTGCTCCAAACGTTGCTGTTGACCAATATGTCATCGTAGCTTTACATGGTGCTCATTTACCTGATGGCGTTAAAATTAAACGTGGTAAGTTGCGTGGTCAAGAATCAAACGGAATGATCTGTGGACTTGATGAAGTTGGCGTTCCTGCACAATACATGCCTAAAGAATTTGAAAATGGTATCTATGTCTTTGATGAACCACAAGTGCCAGGGGATGCTGTCTATGATCTTCTCGGCTTGAAGGATCAAATGATTGATATCGATATCACACCTAACCGTGCCGATACACTTGGTATGCGTGGTGCTGCTTGGGAAATTGGTGCTACTTATAACGAAAAACCAAGTTTCAAGAAGCCTGTATTATCAGACGATAAAGTTAAAGATATTAATGATGTCACAGTTGATGTCGCTGAAAAGAAGCTTGTTCCTGACTACTTACTTCGTGAATTGAAGGATGTCAAAGTTGGCAAGAGTCCACTTTGGATGCAACGCAGACTATGGAATCAAAATATCCGTCCTGTTAACAGCATTATCGATGCTGCTAATTACACAATGATTGAATATGGTCAACCAATCCAAACTTATGATTTGGACAAGTTACAAGCTCAAAATCTAACGGTTAAATTTGCTAATGATGGTGATAAATTAAAATTAGCTGATGGTGAAAAATCATTGAACCACAATGATTTAGTTATCGTTTCAGGCGACCAAGTGTTAGGTCTTGCTGGTGTTCAAACTAGTGTCGAAGCCGCTGTTGATGAAAATACTAAGAATGTTTTGGTTGAAGCTGGTGTTTTTGATGGTGCTTCTGTTCGTAAGACTGCCCAAAGACATGATCTTCGTGGCGATGATTCAAACCGTTTTGAAAAAGGTGTCGATGAAGGTATCGTTGATGAAGCTTTGTTACGTGCCATTCAATTGATGGACCAAACAAGTGCTGTTAAGGAAATCTCAAACGACATTACTGGTAACTTTACACAAGCTCAACCAACAATTATCAAAGGTAGTATCAGCCATATCAATCATTTGATGGGCTTAGATTTATCTACTGATGAAATTGTTGCTATCTTAGACCGTCTTGGTTTCAGCGTAGATGTTGATGGGGATGCTATTACAGTTACAATTCCTACACGTCGTTGGGATATGGAAATTGAAGCTGACTTGGTTGAAGAAGTTAACCGTATTTATGGTTATGCCAACTTGCCAAATACTTTGCCAGCCGGAATGGAAACACGTGGTGGCTACGATCCTAAACGTGAACTAGCCAACAAATTGCGTGATATTCTTTTAGGTGAAGGTCTTGATGAAGTTATCAATTTCTCACTTTTAAGCAAAGCTGAAGTTGAAGCATTCAACACAACCAACAGTGAACATACGAAACTATTGCACCCAATGACTGAAGATCACGAATACTTGCGTAACAGTTTGATACCTGGTTTAGTTAGAAATGTTGCCTACAACCAAGCTCGTAAAAACGATGACTTGAAGATTTTTGAACATGCCCGTGTCTTCCATAGAACAACTGGACAAGACCGTCCTAGCGAAATCACATACCTATCAGGTGCCATCAGTGGCAATGTTGTCGCAGATTCATGGAATACAACTGCTCAATCGGTTGACTTTTATTATGTCAAAGGTATTGTTGAAGAGTTGTTGTCATTTACGAATGCAGACGCTGAATTTACTTTTGTTGCAACCGATGAGTACAAGAATATGCACCCAGGTCAAACAGCTAAGGTATTGGCAAATGGTCAAGTTATCGGTCTAGTTGGTAAATTGCACCCTAATTATCAAGCTGATCACAGTATTTCAGATACATTCGTCTTCGAATTGAATGTTGACATGCTATTTGATTTAAATGCTAAGAGTGTTAAAGCACAAAGTGCTCCTAAGTACCCATCAATCAGTCGTGACTTGGCTATCTTGGTTGAAAAGAATATTGAAAACGGTCAAATCGTTGCCGATATCTTTGCCAATGGTGGTAAGTACTTGAAGGATGTTAATATCTTTGATGTCTACGAAGGTAAGAATATCAAGCAAAATCACAAGTCACTTGGTTATCACTTAGAGTTCCAAAACCCTAACGATACATTGACAGACGATGAAGTTGAAAAAGCATTTTCACTTGTAAAAGACAGCTTGGCACAAAAATTTAATGTTGAAATTAGATAATTATGCTGAAACTAATGGTATAATTCTAATAAATTAACTCGGGAGGCTGTGTCTTGAGCCAAAAGGATGATAAAAAAGAAGCATTACAGCAAGAGTCGAGTGATAAGATGCAAACTCGCGCCGAAGAGAGAAAAGTAGCGAACCATATTGCTTACTGGATCGTCGGTGTTATTGCAGTCTTAGCAGTCGTTGTTGCTATTATTGGCTTCAATTATGTAAATAGTTCATTGCAACCATACAATGCGAATAGTAAAGAAGACGTTGTTGTTAAAATCCCAATAGGTTCTTCTAGCAAAGAAATAGCTAAGACTCTTGAAAAAGATAAGGTTATTAAGAGTGCAACAGTATTCAATCTCTATATCAAAGCTCAAAATTACACTGATTTTCAAGCTGGATACTACAAGTTTAAACAATCTTGGGGTGTCGGGGATGTCGTTAAGCAATTACAGAAGGGTGGAACTGAACAACCACCAACAACCAATTCTGGCGATACCGTTCTTGTCCGTGAAGGTATAACCATCGATCAAATCGGGGATGCCATTCAAAGCGGTACTAAGAGGAGTTTGAAATTTAAGAAATCAGACTTCATGAAATTGATGAAGGATGAGTCTTACATGAAACAACTTCAAAAGAAATATCCTGAACTTTTGGATTCTACAATGGCCAAAAAGAATGTCAGATATCACCTTGAAGGTTACTTGTTCCCAGCTACATACAGTGTTTATAAAGGTATGACGTTGAAAGGACTTGTTAACCAAATGGTTGAAAATGAGGATGAGAAACTAACACCTTACTATGCAACTATTAAGGAAAAAGGCTATACAGTTCAAGAAGTCTTAACGTTAGCCTCATTGGTTGAACGTGAAGGTTTGCATACTAAGGACCGTAAGAAGATTGCTGGTGTATTCTATAACCGTCTTGCAGTCAATATGCCATTACAATCTGATATTTCAGTTATGTATGCCCTAAATACACATAAGACTAAGTTGACAAACAAGGATACTAGCGTTAAGTCCCCTTATAACTTGTACAAGAATGAGGGTTATGGACCTGGCCCATTCAATACACCAAGTATTGACTCTATTGAAGCAACCTTGAATCCTGCTGATAGAGATCAAAATTATCTCTACTTCTTCGCTAACTTGACGACTGGTAAGATTACTTACTCACATACTCTTGCAGAGCATAACAGTAGATATGCAACAACAGGTCAATAGTATATAATTGTATATATAAATAAATGTCATCTAATCGTGCTTGATTAGATGACATTTTGAAATTAGAATAAATAATGAATTTTGAAAGAGGTATTTATAAAAATGGCAGATAGAAGTTATCCAATGACAGCCGCAGGCTTACAAGATTTAAAGGATCAATTGGAAGAATTAAAGAAAGTAAAGCGTCCCGAAGTAATTAACCGTATCAAGATTGCACGTAGTTTCGGTGACCTTTCTGAAAACTCAGAATACACATCTGCAAAAGATGAACAAAGTGTTATTGAATCAAAAATTTCCGAAGTAATTGAACGTATTCAATATGCCAAAGTTATCGACGCTGATGAAGTAGCCGACGATGAAGTTTCAATCGGTAAAAAAGTTACTGTTCAAGAAGACGGTGAAGAACCTGACGTTTATACTATCGTTGGTGCTTCAGAATCAGATCCTGACAGTGGTAAAATTTCAAACGAATCACCAATTGCTAAAGCTCTAATCGGCAAGCACACTGGCGAAAAAGTAACCATTGAAACACCAGTTGGCAGCTATGAAGTAACTGTTAAAGACGTTGCAGTTGCCGAATAGCAACGTTTTCTGCTATGTTTATCTTAATTAAAAGATTGAGGTGGACGTCATGAAGATCGAACTAACTGATGAAGCAGTAAAATGGTTTGAAGAAGAGTTGGACTTAGTACCCGGTGATGGTGTACATTTTTATGGTAAGGTCTATGGAAAAACAATGGTTCATGAGGGATTTTCAATCGCTATGCGTAAGGAAAAACCAATTGATCCGGTGTCCAGTACTGTCATCCATGGTGTGAGTTATTATATAACTGATAGTGATACTTGGTTTTTTGCCAGATATGATTTGTTAGTTGAATATGACAAAGACCTTGATGGGCCAAATTATATTTTTAAATCGAATGAGTAATTATTCGTTTTTTTTGAAGGATAAATATGAGAAGAATACTGGATATATTAAAGAAAAGAACAGGTAGTCAAGCGAAGTCTACTATTCCATTTCGTCTAAACCTGCTTTTTTTTATTGTCTTTGTTCTATTCGCAATGTTAGTTGCACAGCTAGCTTATCTCCAGATTGTTTATGGTGGTAAGTTTCAAGCTGAAGTTGACCGAACAGATAAGACAGTAATGACAGGCAGTGTGCCACGTGGGATGATTTATGATTCTAAAGGTAGACTTTTAGTTGGGAACTCGACAGCCAATGCAATCACTTATACAAAGAGTGGGAGCGTTAAGTCGAGTGATATTTATACGATTGCAAGCAGATTGACAAAGTATATGAAAGTTGATGTCGACGATTTAACAGATCGTGATAAGGCTGATTATATCTTGGCTGCACCTAATAAGTCAGCTCAAGTTGCTAAGCAAATGCCTAAGTCATATCGTGTTGATGCTAATGGCGATGCTTTGTCATCAACAAAAATTTATGCTAATGAAGTTAAATATGTTCAAAAAGAAGGCGTTCATCTGAATGATAAAGACCTCCAGCGAGCTTCTTTATTTAAGAAAATGAGTGCTGCTTATTCACTTTCAACAGTTTTCTTGAAAGATAAGAATTTATCTGCTCGAGAAATTGCTCAAGTTAGTGAACATTTGACTGAATTACCAGGAATCAGTATCGGTAGTAACTGGACACGTGATTATCCACAAGGTAAATCAATTGCCAGTATCATCGGTGGTGTTTCCACAGAACAACAAGGTATTCCCGATGATGAAATTAACTCAATGTTGGCATCTGGTTATTCACGTAATGACCGTGTCGGAACTAGTTATCTAGAAAAGAATTATGAATCAATTCTTTCTGGTACTAAGAGTCAACGTCAAGTTCAAATTGGTTCTAACAACCAGATCAAGAAGAGTACTGTACTATACAAAGGTCAAAAAGGTGGAAACCTTAACTTAACAATTGATTCAAGTTTCCAAAAGAAAGTTCAAGATGATTTAAATGCACAATATAGTGCTGCCAAAGCTGCTGGTATTACACAGTATTCTGATGGTGCCTATGCTGTTGTTTTGAATCCTAAGACTGGTGCTGTTTTGGCTATGGCCGGAATTCACAATGATCCTAAGACTGGTGATACATCTGAAGATGCTTTGGGTGTTATCAATAGAACCTTCGTTATGGGTTCTGCTGTTAAGGGTGCGACTGTCTTGGGTGCTTTAATGGATGGTGTTATTACACCTGAAAATAATTCACAAGTTGATAATCCAATTTACTTGCCAGGTTCACCGGTTAAAAAGTCTGTTTATCCGCCTGGTACTTTCAGTAGTTTAAATGCTATTCAAGCACTACAATTTTCATCAAATATTTATATGATGAATTTAGCCATGAAGGAAGGGAATGCCAAATACGTCCCTAATGAAGAAATGTCAATGAATCCTGATATTTTCTCTAAACTACGTGGTTACTTTAATCAATTTGGTTTAGGTGTAAAGACCGGAATCGATATTTCAGGTGAAACAACTGGTATTGAAGGTTCTACAAGAAACAGTGATGGTCAATTGAAGACTGGTTCTGCACTGGATTTATCTTATGGTAACTATGATGCCTATACATTGATTGAAATGGCTCAATATATTTCTACCATCGCAAATGGTGGCTATCGTTTGAAACCATACGTCGTACAATCAATTCAAAAGACTAAAGATGATGGAACAAAGGGAGCTTTGACATCCGTTACAAAGCCTTCCGTTCTAAATAAGGTTGGATTTACTCAAGATGAATTAAACGTCGTTAGAAAGGGTATGTATGCCGCTGTCCATGGTAGTGGTTACTGGACTACTGCTACTAAGTTGAAAGATTTATCACCAGCTGTAGCTGCTAAGACTGGTACTGCCCAATCTTTCTACTACAATCCTGATAATCCTTCATCTGATCCTCCTGAAACAATTACCACTAGTTTGGTCAGTTTCGGACCATATGAAGACCCTAATGTAGCAATGGCTATCGTCTTTCCTAATCTAACAAGTGAGAATGGTAGTTATCCAAACTTACTAGCACATCAGATTTATACAGACTACTATAAGATGACTGGTCAGAAATAATCTGAATTTAGCCTTTTAAAATATCGAAAAAAATGATATATTTAATTAGTTGAATTTAGTTAAGTATTATGAAAGGATGTTCCCAATATGAGAGTAAACATAACAATGGAATGTACTTCATGTCACGAACGTACATATCTAACAAACAAGAGCAAGCGTAACAACCCTGATCGCCTTGAACTTAAGAAATATTGTCCACGCGAACGCACTGTTACATTGCACCGTGAAACAAAATAAACAACAGGTTAAAACCCCTGTTGTTTTTTTTTACTAAGGGAGTGATTAATTGGATAAGGTAAGCTTTAGAAAAAAGCAGATCGATTTGGTCAGTGAGTTTATGAAATCCGATAAGGCTCAAAAAGAAATCAATGATCTTTACATGCAATTATTCGATGATTTAGATTTTCAAAATACCCCAAGTATCGGTATTACGCTGAGTATGAACGATGAAATCCCCACATTTCCAATTATTAATCAATGTTGGGAAATGGGTAAGGATGTTTATATTCCGAAGACTTTCGCCAATTATTCAATGCGTTTCGTACAATATACGAAAGATACCGAATTAATTGAGAGTTCATTTGGCGTTCGAGAACCAAAAAATTATGAGAATAATATTATGGATCCGCCTGATCTCTTGATTGTTCCGGGTTTAGCATACTCACAATCAAAAAATCGACTTGGTTTTGGTGCGGGTTATTTTGACCGTTATTTGGCTAAGCATCCAACTAAAACAATTTCCTTAGCATCATCGAGACAATTTTACACAGACACGCCTTGGCCTATTTACGTGTTAGATAAGCCAATCGATAAGATTCTTGTGTCAAAGGGTGATGTTGATGCAAATAATCAATAAAGAGAGTAAATCATACGTTACTTGGGTCTTACTAGCTGTGACAATCGGTGTTTTCATCGTTGAATCAGTAGTTGGTGGCTCGCAAAATTATCAAACGTTGCTGTTGATGGGAGCAAAAACTAATAATTTAGTTCAAGCTGGTCAATGGTGGCGCTTGATTACGCCAATATTTTTACACATTGGTATCTTTCATATTTTTATGAATGGGTTTACACTGTTATATGTTGGTCAAATCTTAGAGCCAATGGTCGGTCATTGGCGATTTTTCGTGATTTATATGTTAAGCGGTATTATGGGTAATCTTGCAAGTTTTGCCTTTGGTGCCAATAATGTTATTTCAGCTGGTGCTAGTACGTCTCTCTTCGGCATGTTTGCTGCCTTTCTAGCATTAGGTTTAATTTATCGCGAGAACCGATTTTTGAGAGAACTTGGCAAAAGTTTTTTAGGTCTAATCGCAATTAATTTGTTGATGGACCTGACTATGTCCGGTATCGATATTTGGGGTCACATTGGTGGCGCTGTTGGTGGGTTACTCCTCGGCTATGCTTTGGGATTGCCTAAAATCAGTCGTCCAAAAATGATCTTTCGCATACTGGCAATTTTGGTAGCCATTGCTATCTCTTATTATATGTATGCAAAGGGTATGATAGTTTATGGATAATATGAGCTTTAGAACCCTCTATGATGTACAGCAGCTTTTGAAACGCTTTGGGACTTTTGTGCATGTTGGCAAAAGAATCTGGGATATCGAATTGATGTCAAGTGAGATTAGGCGCTTGTACGAAGGTGGATTAATCGACAAACAGACCTTTATTCGTGTTCAATTGGTCTTAAAACGTGAACACAGACTAGAAGAGAAAAAACAAGAAGAAAAGGACAGATCAAAGTGACAGACAAAAAGTTAATCGGTGTTGACCTTGGTGGTACAACAATTAAATTTGCTATTCTTACTGATAAAGGTGAGATTCAACAAAAGTGGAGTATTGAAACAAATATTCTTTCTGATGGACAATTGATCATCCCTGATATCATTGATTCAATCAATCACCATATCAAGATGTATGACATGAGTCCCGACCAATTTGATGGTATTGGACTAGGTTCACCTGGTACAATCAACCATGAAAATGGAACAATCAAAGGTGCTTACAACCTTAACTGGACTAATGAAGTTTATCCAGTGCGTGATATTCAAAAGGGTACAGGTCTTCCTGTAACAATTGAAAATGATGCTAACGTTGCGGCTCTTGGTGAAAGATGGCAAGGTGCTGGTAACAACGCTAATGACGTTGTGTTTGTAACCTTAGGCACTGGTGTTGGTGGTGGTATCATCGCTAATGGTAAATTGATCCAAGGTGCTAATGGTGCTGCCGGAGAAATTGGTCACGTTACAGTTGATCCTAATGGCTTCATGTGTACTTGTGGTAAGAGAGGTTGTTTGGAAACAATCGCTTCAGCTACTGGTATCGTGCGTGTTGCTAGAGACCGTGCTGGCGAATATGCTGGTAAATCAGAATTGAAGGCTATGCTTGATGATGGTCAAGATATTTCAGCTAAAGATGTCTTTGATTTAGCTAAAAAAGATGATGACCTAGCAATGATCGTAGCTGATTATGTTTGTGATTCACTTGGATTTGTTCTTGGTAACATTGCTAACACATTGAACCCTAAGTACATCGTTATCGGTGGTGGAGTTTCAGCTGCTGGTGAATTCCTTCGTGCAAAAGTTGACAAAGCTATGCGTGCCAATGAATTTGCTACAATTAAGGATGCAACTGAACTAAGATTAGCTAGTTTAGGTAATGGTGCCGGTGTTATTGGTGCTGCTTCATTGATTAAAGTTGATTAGGAGTTTTTGTTAATGCAAGTTTTGAATGTGATTTTGTATATTATTGTAATCGGATTTTTGGTTTATTGGGTTGGTTCATGGCTTTACTTCTGGTTAAAGGGTAGAAGCATGGGCGGTTCAATCGATCAAAAGACATTTGAGGAAACGATGAGAAAAGCTCAAATTGTTGATTTAAGAGAGAAAAACGCATTCGATGCCAAACATATTTTGGGTGCTAGAAGTCTTCCATATACACAACTCAAGTACAATGAGGGTGAATTAAGACCAGATCTTCCAGTTTACCTATATGGAGATAACAAAAATATGTGTGTCCGTGCGGCTCTTAAGTTGCAAAAAAAGTGGGGCTTTACTGACGTTAAGTGGTTAGAAGACCGTTTTGCTGATTGGGAAGGCAAAACTAAGAAAACTACTAAAATCTAAAAAAATGCTGTGCAGAGTTTAATCTGACACAGCATTTTTTGTTGGTGTGCTATTGAAGGATGCCGCCACCGGGCGCAAGTGATGAAGCCTGCTGTGGGACCGGCTCGAGCCGAAGTGCGGTCTCGACCCTCGCTTTTGAAATTCGCGGTCTTTGCGAAGTTCAAAAGACGTCCTGTGCTGTAAGACCGGAAGTTCGCCGGCCTAACACCACTGCCACTGCGGTCTTCATCACTTGCGCCCGGTGGCTCTGAGTTTTAAAGAGTTCTGTTGGTATTATCTCTATAAATTAAATTGGATTGATGGATTTTATAATATTGATTGAATCAACAGAAAATGCTTCGGTTTACTTTTCAATATTCCATTATGAAGTTAAACATTGTAGATTATTAAATAAGAGGATATGGTTAAACTACAAATTACGCGAGATTTAGCCGGAAGGTGCCAGTAAGTAAAATAGTACAGCGGTGGAGGTGGCGTTATGGCTTTAGCCATTACACCACAGGGCGAATTTGGAGACTTACCGAACTGTGGTAAGGCTTCAAATCGAGGTTCGAGACCGCACTTTGGCTCGGACCGGTCCTCACCGCGGACTATTTTACTTACTGGCACCTGGAGGCGGCAAAAAAAAAGAACCGATAGAAAAACCCTATCAGTTCCACTTTAATTGTTATCCTTGGTGTGCTTGAAGGCTCTTACGGTTAGCACGTCTGCGGTTAGCTTCAATACGTTCGTTTTCAATATTTTCGGGTTCGATAACCTTTTTCTTGAATGCGTGTAAAGCACCATAAACTGCAGTAGCTGTTGTTAGTGAACCAACAAGGAAGCCTTTAACAAAACGAAGATGTTTTTGTTTTTTTGCCATAATAATATTCCTCCTGTCTTTAATTCTCATTATGGCTTATTTCGTTTAAAATATCTATAAAAGACTGTCTAAGAGAGGTAATTTTTTGATAAAAGTTGTTGCGATAGTAGGACCGACCGCTGTTGGTAAGAGTGCACTTGGTCTAAAATTAGCTAAAAAATTTAATGGAGAGATTATTTCTGGGGATTCGATGCAGATTTATCGTAATTTAGATATAGGGACCGCCAAAGACTCCCCACAAGAATTAACTGAAGTTCCACATCACTTGGTTGATATTTGTGATGCCGATCAGCGTTACACAGTTAAAGATTTTCAAGCTAAAGCTAAAACCATCATTACTGACTTATCTGCGGATAATAAATTGCCGTTAGTTGTTGGTGGTACTGGCTTTTATTTGAGCTCGTTAGTTAACAACCTGAACCTTGGTG
The DNA here is from genome assembly GCF_000831645.3 of Companilactobacillus heilongjiangensis. Classification (NCBI taxonomy): domain Bacteria; kingdom Bacillati; phylum Bacillota; class Bacilli; order Lactobacillales; family Lactobacillaceae; genus Companilactobacillus; species Companilactobacillus heilongjiangensis. Next base: position 1,559,211 of record NZ_CP012559.1, on the reverse strand, counting down.
GCAAAAAGGATGATAACAAATACCGTCAAGAATTGGTTGAGTTGGAAAAGTCTGGTCGAATAGACAAGTTACAAGCAATCTTGAAGGATGAAGATCCGTTGGCTTATCAGAAAATTGATATTGAGAATACTCGTCGCTTGATTCGTGCCATTGAAGTTATCCGTTCAACTGGCAAGTCGATTACTGAGCAGGATAACGGAGACAAGTGGGCTGATTTTTATTTGATTGGTTTAACTGATGATCGTCCTAAGTTGTACCAACGTATCAATGACCGTGTCGATAAAATGGTACAGATGGGCTTGTTAGACGAAGCTAAGTACGTTTATAACAGTCGTGATAAGTTCCCACAGGCTAAGAATGGAATCGGCTACAAGGAACTATTTCCTTATTTTGAGGGTCAAGCAAGTTTGGAAAGTTGTCTGGATGAAATTAAAAAGAATTCTCGTCACTTTGCCAAGCGTCAATTTACGTATTTCCGTAATCAGATGGATGTTGATTGGTATAATATTAGTGATGATAAAAATTATCAAACCGATATTGAAACCAATATCCTTAAATTTTTAGGAGGGCAAAATGACTAAGTGGGATGCAGCATTTCCAGATAAATTGAAGGAAGTAATTAAAGAAACAGACCAGATGATTGCTCCAAAGCTGGCTGAAATTGATGAACAAGTTTTAGACAACCAAAACAAGGTTCTAGAGGCTTTTCGTAAAGAGAGTGTCGATGAGTCGAGTTTGTTAGGAACAACTGGCTATGGGGACGATGATCGTGGTCGTGACCAATTGGAAGCTGTTTATGCGGATGTATTCAAAACTGAGGCTGCTTTAGTTAGACCACAGTTTGTTTCAGGTACACATACGTTAGCAACAGCCTTATTTGGACTATTGCGTCCAGGAGACAACCTTTTGTATGTTACTGGCGAACCTTATGACACAATGCAAGAAGTTATTGGTATAGCTGGTAATAAGCGTGGTTCATTGATTGATTACAAGATTGGCTTTGATTCTGTCAAGATGGATGGGGATAAAGTTGACTTTGATTTAATGAAGCAAAAAATTAAGGAACAAAATCCAAAAGTAATTGCTATTCAAAGATCTCGTGGCTATTCAACTCGTAAGAGCTTAACAGTAAAAGAAATTGCTGAAATCATCAAGCAAGTTAAGGCTGTAACTGATGCAATTATTTTTGTTGATAATTGTTACGGTGAATTTTCAGAAGAGATTGAACCAACTGAAGTTGGCGCTGACTTGATGGCAGGTTCATTGATCAAGAACGCTGGTGGTGGTTTAGCTAAAGTTGGTGGCTATATCGTTGGTAAGAAAGATTTAGTTGAATTAGCAAGTTATCGTTTAACAGCTCCTGGTATCGGGGCTTCTGAGGGTGCCACAATTGACCGTCAATCAGAAATGTTCCAAGGCTTCTTCCTAGCTCCTAGAGTGACTGGAAATGCCATTAAGGGTGCAATTTTTGAAGCAGCCATCTTTGAAAAACTTGGTTTGAACGTTTCACCTAAGTGGAATGATGACCGGACTGATTTGATTCAAACAATCGAATTTGGCGATCCAGATAAGATGGTGCAATTTGCTAAAATGGTTCAACAATTCTCACCAATTGATTCCGACGTTTCACCTATTCCTAGTGAGATGTCAGGGTATGAGGATAAAGTTGTTATGGCAGCCGGAACATTTGTCTCAGGAGCAAGTATCGAGTTCTCCTGTGATGGTCCAATGCGTGCACCATATATCATTTATATTCAAGGTGGCCTAACTTACGAGCACGTAAAGATTGCCATTTCTAATGCATGTAAGGAATTATTCTTCTAGGAGTCTGACCAAACGGTCAGGCTTTTTTGCTTTCATGAAACAATTTTTGATTGTAAGTGCTTAATTGAGACTAAAATCCGAACAATACGGGATAAATGAGGTATATTTACAAGAATAGATTCGGCTTTTCCAGAACAATTAGGTGGTTTTCTGGAAAGAATTTTATTGCCAAAAGTTTTATTACAATATTACGATTAAATTACAGAATGCCGTTTTATAGGATTTAATCTACTATCTTTTAGGTTAGTCTAAATTATCTATAATTAGCACCTATATTACGTTTTAGACAGACCGCGTGGGAAACGTCATGTGGTTGATTACGAACAATTTTAATAATAAAAAATAAAATAGTTTGTCTATTTCTATTGATTTTATAAAAAATGCGTGTATGATTAAGAATCATAAATAACTTGGAGGTAAGCAATATGAGATATAAAGTTACTTTGGATACAAAGCGACAATTGTTTACCGTATTTGATAAGAAAAACACTAGGGTTTCTGCATGCGGTAAGTCAATTGAAGAAGCTATGAATAAGTTGTTGAAGATGGTTGCCTAGTAATAGTTCGATATCATTTATTAACAGAAATTTAATTCAGAATACAGTTACTTTACGTATTGGTGAAATTGTAGAATTCTGACTTATGAGATGATATATTGAATGAGCAACGAGAGTTGCAGTTCTATCCTCAACGATAAGATAAGAGAGCCCTTTCCGTTTGGAAAGGGCTTTTTGCTTGGAATTGATTTTTAAATTGCTAAAATGGGCCTTGTTTAGTCTAGAAGAGGTTTTAGTTATGGAAGAACAATCGAAACATCGTCAAGAGGAACAAAGGATTTGGAAGAAGATGCAAAAGGAGGAGTTACAACGGCTTCGTAGCGCCCAGCATCATCTTTGGTTCAATGTTTCAGCGTATTTATTAATATCAGTGATTGAGTATTATTTAGCTATTGTGGGGCATTCACAGACTTTACGAGCTGATGCATTAAATAATTTGGCTGGTATCATCTCAGCTGTTTTACTACTAATTGGGATTTTTATTGCTCGTGATACCGATGATGATGACTTCATGGGTCAACCGCTGCCGGATGATCTAACACAGAGTGGTCAAAAATTACAGTTATCAAGATTTCACTATGAGACTGTTTTTACTTTAATTACAGGAATTATCATGATTGGGATTTCAGCGAATGTTATGTATACCGGACTGATGAGCTTGCTTGGTAAAACAAAGATGGACGTTCCACAGCCAATTACATTAGTTGGTGCCGGAATTGCGACCGTTATTATGCTAGTTGTCTGGTGGTTTAATCGAGCCGGTGGACGGAAATTGCAAAATGCCGCTTTAACAGCTGCTGCGCAAGATAGTTTGAGTGATGCGTTAACAAGTGTTGGGACATTTATAGCTATCGCTGGGGCGCTCTTGTTTAAAGTTGTTTGGCTTGATGGAGTTGCCAGTATCGCAGTCGGTATTTTTATATTAACTTCGGGAATTAAAATTTTTCGTGAGAGCAGTTTGAATTTAGCTGATTACTTTGATCCTAAAGTTGAAGAGCAGTTCAAGCAGGCGATTGAAAAGTATCCGGAAGTGGTACGAGTGGTCGATTTGAATGCTAGTTACAATGGCAATATGGTGACTTTAGATGTGACTATTGCCGTCAATGCTCATATGGAAGTTAAAGATAGTTATCGTTTGGGGGAGAGAATTGAGGCTCAAATGAGACGCCAGTTTGGGATTGTTGATACTGATGTTATGGCAGTTCCCGCTTTGATAAAATAAAAAAATACTTACATGCTATTTATTGCGATGGATGTAAGTATTTTTTAGTCTGGATAGTTGTAATATTGTAGTAAATGAGAGGTAAAAATGATGGCAGAGTTTAATATTGATAAAACATATATGCTTAGTGAAAATGAAGGGTCCAGTCAAAGGACAGCTAATAATTTAATTGTGCTTCATGAGACTACCAATGTTGGTGCCAAGAACAATGCCATTTATTTTAAAAATAATATTAATACTGCTCAGACGTACACTCAGTTTGTCGTTGGGGATGGCGGTAAAATTTATCAGGTTGGTGCTGAAGGGTACGTCGCTTGGGGAGCCGGCAGTTACGCTAATGCCAATGCACCAGTTCAAATAGAGTTGGCGCGAACTTATGATAAAGCTACATTTGAAAAAGATTATGCGATATTCATTAAGCTCGCTCGGGCTAAAGCTAAGCAATTTGGTATTCCCGTTGAGCTTGATACGGCCAATCAAAGGGGTATTAAGACTCACTATTGGATTTCTAAAAATATTTGGGGTTCGCATGTTGATCCCGTCCAAAGTTATTTACAGCCAACTTGGGGAATTAGTCAGGAACAATTGGCTAGGGATATTGCTAATGGCATCGGTGAAACTGTAGTCGAACCTGTACCACAGACGCCTAAGCGAGGTCAGATAACTATTAAACATGGTCCAGTGACTGGGATTGCGGGATGGAATTCTAAAGGTGAAATTATTCCTGGTTCGAATAGTAAGCTGGTGAATGCTTCAAGTTGGAAGGCGGTTGGTATTAAGAATATTAATGGATTGCCGATGTACCAGATTGCTGCGGATGAATTTGTACCTAAGAAATATACTGATCAGGCTGGTTTAGTTACTATTAATAATATCAACGGCGTTTCACCAATTAATTCTAAAGGTGAGAAAATGAAGAAAGTATTTAAAGACTTATCGCAATGGAAGATTGAAGATAGGCTGTATCGAATCAATGGACGTGATTATTTTAAAGTGGCTACTGATGAGTATGTGGATTGTTTTAATACTATCGGTGGTGAGAACAAATAAAATAAGCTATCAACCTATTTTGATAATAGATTGATAGCTTGTTTTATTGTCCACTTTTTGTCCACTTTTTTTGACGAACCAGTGTATTTTAATGTAATTACAAAAATAGAAACCCTCATAAACGTTGGTTTAAAAGGGTTTCTATTTTTATATATTCTTCTCTTGAAGTCTAATATGTCACAGGTGAGATTCGAACTCACGACCTACGGTTTAGAAGACCGTTGCTCTATCCAACTGAGCCACTGTGACATCACTCGTACTATTATAGAGAAAAGTTATAAAAGTTGCAACGACAAAATGGAAAATATTTTAATTTTATTTTTTGCTTTATCATCATCTTAAATTTCCGAAAAAACCAATTCTGAAAGCCTAATTAATACCGGTTTATTATTATTTTGGTTATTATTAAATTAGTAATGATTGTTAAAGAGGAGAACGTAAAATGAAGAAGATTCTGGTTGTGGAAACTAATAAAACACAATATGGTTATCATCCAGAAGCCACAGGACTTTGGTTAGGCGAGGCAACGGAGTTCGTTAAGGTCGTTCAGGATGCTGGCTTTTCAGTTGATTACATTAGTCCCAAGGGTGGTTACGTGCCAATTGATCCGCGAAGTTTTAAATATGCTTCACCGGATGATTTACAAATGTATCAGGATCCGGATTTTCAGAAGCGTGCTTTGGCTACTACACTCAGTCCAAGTGAAATTGACCCACGTGATTATCAGGCTATTTACTATACTGGCGGTCATGGAGTGATGTGGGATTTTCCATATGATGAGAATTTGCAAAAAATTAGTTTAGAAATTTATCAAAATGATGGTTTCCTAACTTCTGTTTGTCATGGAATTTCTGGATTGCTGTATATCAAAGACGATCAGGGACAATATTTGATCAGACACAAGCACATCACTGGTTTCACTAATGCTGAGGAGCAATTGAGCGGCAAGAAGAAGTATGTGCCATTTTTGAATGAGGAAGTAGCCAAACTTCATGGAGCAATTTTTTCGAAAAAACGTCCTTATTCAGAGTATGCTTTAGCTGATGGACAATTTATTACTGGTCAAAATCCATTTTCACCCGCAGCTGTCGGAAAAATATTAGTTAAAAAACTGCAATAAAAAAAGCCGTTAGAATAAAAATTCTAACGACTTTTTCAAATTAGTGTCACAGGTGAGATTCGAACTCACGACCTACGGTTTAGAAGACCGTTGCTCTATCCAACTGAGCCACTGTGACATTACTCGTACTATTATAGTTAAAGATATCAGTTGATGTCAATGTAAAAATTGATAATTATTAAAAATTATCTTAATCAATGGCAAAATAAAAGGTTCACTTTATAAAAAGTGAACCATCCCTAATAATAATTTACTGAATAACATTATTTGCTAAAGATAAAGGCCTTGTTTTCACCTTCTAATTCGGCCAAAACTTCTCTATCTTGTGTGGAAGTTTCAGTTCTTTCGGCATTTAATAATGATTTGATTAATTCTAGTAATTTCATAATCTTCATCTCCGAAATAACAGGCAGCTTTTAATGTCATCAGAATCTGGACAGAACACTTATCAGATAAGGCTTCCTGACCCTTATCTATGTCTAGATTATATCAGAAATATTACATTTGACATAAATAAATGACTTATTTCAGTAAAAAAAATTTAATTTTCCAAATGTAATTGCTTACATATTTTAAATATGATTTTATTTAATTATTTAGGGTTCTACCAACTCTTTGCGGCGATTTTCGATGATATCTTGTAGCTCTTGTAAATCGTCAAGCGTTGATTTTTTTCTAATAAAGCTTCTTGCTGAAGAGCGCATGGCGATATAATTAGCTCTCTCGCGGTGATTCTTGTGCCATTTTTCATTGGCACGTTTTTGTGCATCTGTTAAGACCATATATTTCTCTCCCTTAAAAACATGTCTTTGAAATTATATACAATGTTATTTTAGTAGACAAGGAAAATTATTAATTAATTGAGATTAATATAATGTAAAAATGGTTACATTAAATTCTTGTGCATTGATATTATTAGTTTAGAATATTAACTAAATTGATATTTTGTTCATTGGGGGTTTATTTTTAAATGAAGAAGATAATGAAAACAACTACAGGTACTTATCATGGCGTGATGGATCATAATCATGTCGACTTTTTAGGTGTTCCTTTTGGTTATGGACGCCGTTTCAAACGAGCTGAGGAATTTTCGATGGCAAAATTTGGAACAAACGAAGTTAATAAAATGCACTATGCGGTTCATCAGAGTGTCCAACCAATGCAAGATGATGCGCTTAATCAAGATGATAAAATCAGTTTTGGTGAAAATTGTTTAAATCTAGATATTTGTACCCCTGATGTGGATGGTAAATTTCCAATCGTTATTGAGTTTTACGGCGGTGGATTTTTACGAGGCGGTAATTATAGTAAACAGATGTCGTGGCTGGATCATCAGTCGGTCGTTCATGTCGTGCCTAATTATCGATTAGGATTATTCGGCTGGGGTGTCGTTGAAGGTGGCGATACCAACGTTGGATTGTCTGATCAATTGATGGCAATTCAGTGGGTATTGGACAATGCTCAAAGTTTTGGTGGCGATGTCACAAATATTACTTTGGCTGGTCTGTCAGCTGGTGCTAAGTCAATCGGGGCTTTAATGGCATCTAATTCGATGATTCCTGACCGTGTCCAAAAAGTCATGTTATTTTCTGGCGGTGTTCAGACAATCCGGGACTTGGAAACAGCACAAAAAGTTTCTGAAAGGATTTGTCAGGTAAATAAGATTAAATCATCCAAGGATTTATTTAATTTAACTGATGATGGTTTACAGCTAGTTCAAAAGCGGGCAATTGATCAACACATTGCCACAAATTGGTTTGGACCAGTCGTTGATGATGATTTGATTTCTGAGAATTGGTCTGAAAAATTGTTACAACGTTTGGAGAGAACTCATTTCAAGTCAATTATTTCTGCTGGAAACAATGAATTAGAAAGCTATAAAGATATGGGAATCAATCACTTGGAAAATGATGTCTTAACGGACCTTTTCGGTGAAAATAGTGAAATTTTGAAGAAGAATCTTTTACCAGAAACTTATTCGAAAAATGATTTTGTAAAAATGTTGGGTACTGCCATGTATCGTTTGCCAGCTAGAAGACTTGCTGGACTATTGGCTAGGGTTCCTGACGCTGAAGTGTATTGTAATTCCACAACGGTTTTTGACGGCCAACATGGCGGTATAATCCGTTATTTGAACACGCCGGCAGCTGAATTGAATATTGATTATCGTAAGAATCAACAGTATTTACTAAATCTACTATTGGATTTTGTGGTCAGTGGCAAGCCTTACGAAGAGGAAATCAAATACGAGTGGCCACTGTTTGACGATGACCGTTTAGTTATGGAGCTTGATTCCGACGATTTGAAGAGTATCTCTGTTATCAATCAGCGTTACTCGGAGAATCTACCATGGCAATCATATAAGTTATAAAAAAATATTTGTTGATGTATTAGTATTTTTGGCATACAAATAAAAATATATCTTGCAAAGAAAATAATTTAAATTTACAATAGCCTCGAAGTGCTTAAAGTTTAAGCGTTATTTATAATGCTTGGGATTTTAGAGGTGGAGATTTGAAAAGAAAGTTTTCGTTTATTATTACAATTGCTTTCATTTTGATGGATGTAGTTGTTGCATTTTTGACACAACAAGCAATTATTAGTAATTTAATGGGGATTTTAATTGGTATTAGTTTAGTAATCGCCCTAGTACTAATTACAAGAGTCTTCAAGAAGTGGAATTTGAAACGGGGTAAGCTGGTCGTTGCAGCGGTTTTCTTCTTCCTAGTATTGGGACGCTTGGTCATGACTACCTTAGCGTAGTAAAAAAATTGAATATTATCAAAGGATTGTGTGAGAACCAGTATGCACAATCCTTTTTTTAGTATAATGGGATACGCGTGGTGCTAGTTAAGTATGCCGTCTCCAGAGCTGGGAAATATTCTCAAGCTGTGCGGAACGGCCCGAGCCAAAATGTGGTCTCGAACCTCGATTTGAAGCCTTGACACAGTTCGTCAAGTCTCCAAACACGTCCGGTGGTATACGTACGGAAGATTCCTTCCGTACGTATACCACTACCACGGCACACAAATATTTCCCAGCTCTTCCGACTAATCAATCGTTATTAGTTGAATGTGAAAGTATTTAAACAATTTTAGACTATGAAATATTTGTAATAGGTCATCAACTAGCAC